>DATGKM010000098.1:0-61350 GCA_035294665.1 Bryobacteraceae bacterium
GGCATGCGGAATCTATCGGTCCGATGTGTCATCACATTATTTACCCCTGGGGCGTGTCCCGCTTTCCGGTCGGGCCGCTGCCAGGGTATAGGACACGCCGGAAAGAACGTACCCTGCCCATCGTCCGCGATGAGTTCCGGCCGGCTATTCCTCGGCAGGTCGCTCGCCAGCGTTGCCTGCCTCCGCTTTGCCGGCAAGCCCATCCTAAAACCGTTCCGGGATCGGGCACAATGAAATTTCAGAGAACGGCCAACAGTGTCTTAACCGTTTGTCTCAGCCCAGGGGACAACCCCAGCGTCGTTGTCCGCACTCGAACACAAACTTGCGCCGGGCGATTCGCGCCTCCAGCAAGCACTCGGAAACGAAGCGCGCCTGCTCGAAAGCCCTAGGCGGCCGAAGGAGGCGGCGGCTCTTCGGAAGGCCATCGGGCAAACGGCACAAGGATTTCGGACCGGCGATTAGCATGTGGTGGGGGCGGCCGGAACTGCCGATGCCTGGCCGCTCGTGCTCTAATCAATGAGGTATGGGTTATCGGATCCGGATAGGGTTGGCTCTTTTGGCGGCTTGCGGCTGCGCCTCAGCCCAGTGGCTGAACCAGCCCATGGCGGGGGCGCCGCGCACGCCCGACGGCAAAGTGAATCTGACCGGCCCTGTGCCGCGCCTCAACGGCAAGCCCGACCTTTCGGGAATCTGGCAGGTGCAGGCCGAGCCGCGTGGCCCGGGATTGTACGGCCTGGGTGAATCTCCCAATTCGAAATATTTCCGCGACATCCTCTCGGATTTCAAGCCCAATGAGGCGCCGCTCACGCCGTTGGGCATGGAGATCCTGCGCAAGAACGCGCAGGTGAACGCCTCCGGCGGCGCGCCCGGCCTGAACTGCTTGCCCGATGGCGTGCCGCACGGCGACCTGCTGCCTGAGCCGTTCAAAATCATTCAGACCCCGCGCGAAGTCATCATGCTCTACGAGGTGGAAACCACCTTCCGCCAGATCTTCACCGACGGACGCAAGTTTCCCGAAGACCCTTCGCCTACCTGGAACGGATATTCGGTGGGCCATTGGGAAGGCGACACCCTGGTGGTCGACAGCATGGGTTTTAACAATTTAAGCTGGCTCGACGCTCGCGGCCATGGGCATAGCGAGGATATGCGCGTCCAGGAGCGCTTCCATCGCCGCGACTACGGCCACCTCGAACTCGGCATCACGATCACCGACCCCAAAGTGTTCACGCAGCCCATTTCCTTCAACGTGGTCGAGGGGCTCCTTCCGGATACCGATGTGTTTGAGCACTACTGCCTCGAAAACGAAAAAGACGCCGGCCATGAACACGCGCGCGCCGGCAAATGATAGTCTTATCTATCTCGGCCATCGTCAGGAACAGAGCGGTGCGGCGAACAGCGCCGCGACCGTTAAGAGGCGGTGCGACGTAAGATTTGGAGGAAATATGCAGCAGATCGGTAAGACAATCACGCTTTGCGCCGTGGCGGCCGGAATGGCCTGGGCGCAGCCGCCGGCGGGCAAGTTGGTCGTCGAGCACCCGCACTACGTTTCCATTCCGCTCGAAATCACGGTAAACCGTCCCGCCGAAGAAGTATGGAAGCGGATCGGCAAATACTGCGATATCGGTGAGTGGTTGCAGGTCCCATGCACCATCACGTCGGGCAAGGATGGAGATTTCGGAACGGTGCGCTCGATCGGCAACGAGGTTCTGGTGGGCAAGACCGAACTTTCCTATACATACACCCAGCCGGTGCGCGAGGGGCAGGTTTACAATCTGTACCATGGCACGCTCGAAGCGCGGCCGCTCACTTCCACCACCTGCAAGCTGCTCTACACGCTGGTCTACGATAATTCGATGCTGCCCGACGACGCCGCCCGCGAGCGGGACATAGAGCGGAGGAAAACGCAATTCACCAGGGCGCTACAAAACATGAAGATCTTGGCTGAGGGCGGCACTCTGCCGCCGCCGCCACCTCGGAAACAGTAGGCGCCAGGAGTCAGGGAGCCGCAGCGAGGCGTTCTGTAGGGATCGTATCCGCGTCCGTACCTCCGTCGGGAACAATCCAGAACACCCGGAGGCTTTCCTTCTGTCTTCTGACTTTTGTGCCCCGGCTGCTCTTTGCGATATCCTTGAAACATTAACTTTCGCCCGGCGGCTGGAGGTTCCATGAGTTTCCGCGAGCAACTGAATGGGTACATCGCGCAAGTGGAACAGCGCCTCCGCTGGAGCACTGTGCTGCGGGGCACCGCCATTCTCGCCGCTGCCGCCTTGCTTGCGACTCTGGTGCTGGTGGCCATCGCCAATGCGCTGGCGTTTTCGAGCGGAAGCGTCACCGGAGCCCGTTTCGCGCTGATTCTCATTCTCGCTCTGGCCGCCGCGGCCGGATTGATTTTACCCTTGCGCCGTCTCACGCGCCGCCGCGCGGTCGCTGCCGCCGAAACCGCTTTCCCGCAATTTGAGCAGCGGCTCACTACCTTCACCGAGCGCGATGGCCACGATCCCTTTGTTGAGCTGCTGGCCGGCGATACGCTTGCAATCGCGCGCTTTGCCGCGCCGGAAGAATTGGTCACTCCCCGCCAACTCTGGCTCTCCCTGGGGGCTAGCGGCGCCGCATTCGCTCTGCTCATTTGGATGATCGCCGCTGGCCCCGGTTTTCTTGGCTATGGCGCTTCGCTCCTATGGACCGGCACGCATGCCGGCAAGCCCGCGCTCTATAGCCTGCGCGTAACTCCCGGCGACGCCGTCGTGCGCCGTCATGCCGATCAAATGATTTCGGCGCTGCCCATCGGCCTCGAATCGCCCAGCGTGAAGCTGCATGCCCGCTTCGGGAGTTCCGCCAAATGGGAAGAAATTTTCATGCAGCCCAAAGCAATCAATAGCTTTGCCGGCGGCTACGAATTCCTGTTCGGCGATCTGCCGGAAAACGTCGAATACTATGTCACTGCTGGCGCGATGAAGTCGCAGCATTTCCATATCCGCGTTACCGATCTTCCGGCCGTGAAGCAGATCCGCGTCACTTACCATTACCCCGCTTGGACGGGCAAGCCGCCGGAAATCGAAGAGCGCGCGGGCGACTTGCGCGCGGTGGTGGGGACCGAAGCCGAACTGGATGTCACTACCGACCGCCCGCTCGAGGGCGGCCAGATCCAGCTCGATAGCGGGCAAAAGATCGAGCTTACGGGCGGCAGGAATAACGTTTATCATGGCACGCTGAAAATGGATCGCGACGGAGTCTACCACGTTGCCGGAATCGAAGAGGGGCAGCCCGTGCGCGTCAGCGAGGATTTCTTCATTGAGGCGCGCAAGGCCAATCCGCCGCAAATTTCGCTCACCCGTCCCGGCCGCGGCGATTACCACGCCAGCCCTATTGAAGAGGTGACCGTAGCGGCCAAGGCCACCGGCGAATACGGCCTCAAAGAGGTCGCGCTGCATTATTCCGTGAACGGCGGCCCCGAAAAGATCGTGAACTTGCTGCGGCAAAATGGGAAAAAGCAGGCGGATGGATCCGCCACTATCTCGCTCGAAGACCTCCACCTGGTTCCGGGCGATCTGATCAGCGTTTATGCCACCGCCAAAGACGCCAACGCGGAATCCCACACCGACATGATGTTCATCCAGGCCGATCCCTTCCTGCGTGAATTTTCGCAGTCGCAGGTAGGCGGCGGTGGTGGTGGCGGCGGAGGAGGGAATCAGCCCGCCGAAATCTCCCAGCGCGAAAAGGAAATTATCTCGTCCACTTTCAAGCAGCAGAGCGATAAGAACGCCACCGCGCAGCAGGCTGCCGATATTGCCAAGCTTCTCTCCCAATCGCAAGCCACTCTGCGCGACCAGGCGGTCACCCTTTCCGGGCGCCTGGAAGCTCGCGAACTCACCACGGCGGTGCAGGCCATCGGCGAGTTCCAGAAAGATATGCTGGCTGCCTCCCAGGCCATGACTCCGGCCGCGCAGCAATTGCAGCAGCAGAAATGGAAGGATGCGATTCCCAACGAGCAAAAGGCGCTGCAGTTCCTCCTCCGCGCTGAAGCCACCTTCCGGGAAATTCAGGTGGCGTTCGGGGGCGGTGGCGGTGGTGGTGGAGGCGGCGCCGCGCGCGATCTGGCAGCGCTTTTCGATCTCGAACTCGATACCGAAAAGAACCAGTACGAGACGCAGAAATCGATGGCGTCCAGCCAGGAGCAGAAGCAGCAGGAAATCGCCGACGCGCTAAAGAAATTGGACGACCTGGCGCGCCGCGAAGAGGACTTGGCCCAGCAGCAGCGTAACAGCCAGCAATCCGCCGAAAAGAAATGGCAGCAGGAAATGCTGCGGCGCGAGGTGGAAGACCTCCAACGCCAGTTGGAACGGCAGTTAGGGCAACAGCAGGGTCAGGCCAGCAGCCAATCGGGCGGCAAAGCAGGCGCGACAGGCTCGGGTTCGCAGTCATCCGGACAGGCCGCCGGCGCGCAGCAACAAGCCATGCAGCAGGCGCTCGAACGGATGCGCCAGGCAAATGACGATTTGCGCCGCGCTCTTTCCAGCAATGCCAGCGCCGCCGATTCGCGCCGCGCCGCCGACCGCCTACGCGAGGCCAGCGACTTGCTCGGCCGCATGCAGCAGCAGGACGCCACCGGCGAACTCAGCCAGATGGCACAGATCGCGGGGCAGTTAGCTTCGCGGCAAAAACAGCAGGCAGACCGCGTGCGCCAACTGATGTCCGAAATCGCCGCCGCGCGCGCCGCCGGCAAGCAGCCGAAGTATCCTTCCGAGAAGGAACTCGATGAGATGGTGAACGACCGCCAGCGCGTGGCGGACGACCTGGCTCATCTCCAGCAGCGCATGCGCGATTCGGCGCGCGAACTGGCGCCCACTCAGCCGCAGGCCTCCGGCAAATTACGCAGCGCGCTCGAAGGCCTCGACGACAACGAGCTGGAAACGCGCCTGCAACGCAGTTCCGACTATCTGCGCAGCGGGCAGTTCTCCGATCCGCTCGAAACCGGCCTCACCGGCGACTTGCAAAAGCTCCAGCAACAATTGAGCGACGCTTCGCGATCGCTCGGCAATGCGCAGCACACGTCCGAAGAGGCGGCCATTAACCAAGCCATGGGCGATCTGGCGCGCCTGCGCGATCAACTCGCCCGCATGGGTAACGGCGGCAACCCGCAAGCGGGCCAAGCCGGCCAAAACAGCCAGAATGGCCAAGCTGGTCAGAACGGCCAAGCCGGCGGCCGCACCGGCGCTGCGGGCAACCGCGCGGCCGGTCCGGCCGGCAATGCCGTCCCCGGTGGAGCCGTCAATGGTGGCGGGCGGTTTGCCTATGGCGGCTACAACACCCCCAATATCGGCACTCCCAGCCGCGCAGCCGCGCCGCAGCCAGGCCCGAACCCGGCGGATACGGAGCGCACCATCGACCAGGGCTTGAATCTGCTCAATGGCCTACGCCCGGTCGTGCAGGATAGTCCTGAAGCCCGTGCTCAGTTGCAATCGCTCATGGACGACATGCGCAATCTCGATCCCCGCCGTTTCGGCGGCAATCCCGCCCTGGTCGATAAGATGCGCGAGCAACTGCTCAGCCGGGTGGATGGCTTGGAATTGCAATTGCGCCAACAGCTCGAGGGCGCTAGTGGCGGCACCATCCGCAATACGGATCCCAGCCGCATCCCACCGGGCTACCAGGACGCGGTCGCCGAATACTATCGCAAATTATCCGCCGCCGGGAAGTAGGTCTCGTGGCTCGGATCGGAGCCATAAGCGTCGCCGATCAGAGCCGCGGCCGTCAGGGAGCGGGTGGGGTTCGGACCCGAATCAGGGGCGGCCAGAGCGCAAGCGCCCCAATCCGTTCTCCCAGCGATTACCCCGCCGTCTTTCTACACGCCGCCGCCCCTCTACCTCGGCCGCCGGCCCTTTCCCCAGCCGGCTGCGGCATAATAGCCGGAAAGAGGCGCATGGAATTCGTAGATCAATTGAAATCCGCGGTGGATATTGTATCGGTAGTCGGCGAATACGTCCGCCTGCGCAAGTCCAGCGCCTACCGCTACGTGGGACTGTGCCCGTTCCATTCGGAGAAAACGCCCTCTTTTTCCGTGCACGCCTCCAGGCAGTTCTATCACTGTTTCGGCTGCCATGCGCACGGCGATGTGCTGAAGTTCGTCATGGAAATCGAAGGCGTTGGTTTTTACGATGCTCTCAAAAATCTCGCGGAACGCTACGGGATTCCGATGCCCAAGCGCTCCCAGTACTCCGATGAGGATTCCCGCCGCCGCGCCGCGCTGCTGGAAATGCATGAACTGGCGCAGGATAATTTCCGTGAGAACCTGAACGGCCCGGCGGGCCAAGACGCGCGGGCGTATCTCGCCCGCCGCGGCGTCCGCCCGGAAACCATCGCCGAATTCGCCTTGGGATACTCGGACCGCTCCGGCCGCGCTTTGCTGCGTTTGTTCGAACAACGCGGTTTTCCCGCCGATCTGATCGAAGCCTCCGGCCTGGCCGGCCGCCGTCAGGACGGCAGCTTCTACGACCGCTTCCGTAACCGCCTCATGTTCCCCATCCGCAACGAGAGCGGCAAGATCATCGCCTACGGCGGCCGCGCCCTCGCCGCCGATGACGAACCGAAGTACATGAATTCGCCGGAAACGCCGATATATAAGAAGAGCTTCACGCTCTACAATCTCCATCGCGCCAAAGACGCGATCCGCAAGGAGGACCGGGCGATTTTGGTGGAAGGATATATGGACGCTATTGGCGTGACCGCCGCAGGTTTTGCGCCGGTGGTGGCGAGCTGCGGCACCGCCCTTACGTCCCAGCAGGTGCAGGCGCTGAAGCGCCATTCGCAGAACATCATCGTGAACTTCGACCCGGACGCTCCCGGCGCCGCCGCTGCCCAGCGCTCTATCGATCTGCTGCTGGCCGAATCCATGGTGGTGCGGATCGTGGAACTGGATGGCGATCTCGATCCGGACGAATATTGCAAAGAGCGCGGCTCGGAAGCCTACGCCGCTCGTCTGAAGGAGGCTAAGGGGTATTTCTTATGGCTCGCCGACCGCGCACGTGCCAGCCATGACGTCCGCACGCCGGAAGGCGCAGTCGCCATCCTGAAACTGTTACTGCCTGCCGTCCAGCGCATTAACGACCGCATGGAGCGCATGGCGGTCGCCGAGAATCTGGCCGGCTACATCGGAGTCGAACGCGGCGTCGTGCTCGAAAGTTTCCGCAAAGCGGCCGCAGGCCGCCAGGATGCGGCGATCGAGCATCCCAAGGAAATTTTGCGCGCGGACGAGAAAGGACTCATTCATGTTCTTTTGTCCGAAATCGAGGAGGCTGGCGAACTCATCGCTGGTCTGGAAGACGCCTCGATTCTCGACCGGCTCGCCACCCGCCGGATCTTTCAAGCGATCCGCGCGGCCGCGGCCGCCGGCGGGTCTGTAACGTTCGCCGCCGTCAACGCACGATTAGAAGAAAGCGATCAATCTCTGCTGGCCGAAGTTCTGCTTTCGGAAGAAACCAATGAGGAGGTGTTAGACCTCGAATACGGAAGGCGCTGTCTGGAAAGTCTGCTGCGCTCGGAAGGGCAATTGCGAAGGGCGGAATTGAAGGCCCGCGTGAAACAGGCGGAGCGGGCGGGAAATGTTCGCGAGGCCCTGCGCCTCGCGGAAGAATTAGAGCGGCTGGAACGTCAGGGAGGCGCGCGTTCATGAAGCTCGAATTAGCTATTTTTTATCGCGCCATATTGTACAATGGGCTGGACTCGATCTCGCCGAAACGAACGGGGCATCGGTGGCAATAGAGGAAAAATTCGGAGGATTGCAGCGCCTCGTCGAAATCGGGAAAGAAAAAGGCTACGTCCTTTACGACGACCTCAACCAGGTCCTGCCGGGGGATATGGCCACCGGTTCCGAATTGGATGAAGTGCTCGCCGGTCTGGATGGCGCGGGCATTGAAATCCTGGAGGAGCCGAAAGATTTCGACGGCCAAAAACTGGAAGAAGGCGACGACCTTCTGGATCTTGATCTCGGCCCGGGCGTGGGCGAAAAGGTCAACGATCCCGTACGCATGTATCTGCGCGAGATGGGCACCGTTCCCTTGCTCACACGCGAAGGGGAGGTGGAAATCGCGCGGCGCATCGAGCGCGGCCAGAATACGGTTCTGAAATCTCTTTCCCGCGCTCCCCTGGCGATTCGGGAAATTCTCTTGCTGGCCGATGAAGTGGCCCGCGATACCACTTCCGCGCGCGATATTGTGCAAATTTCCGACCCGATCCTTACCGACGAAGTCGCCGAGGAAATCCGCAAACAATTCCTCCAAACTGCTGAAGAAATCGACAAGCAGTTCCGCAAAGTTCAGCAAGCCCGCCAGAAATTACAGGCCATCCCCCGCGGCATCAAACCCAAACAGTACCGGCACCAGCTCTGGGAACTCGGGCGGCTGGTGGTGAAAACTTCCAAGGTGGTGCGGACGATTAAGTTTCAATCTCCGGTGATCACCCATCTGATCGGCCGGGTGCGCCTGGCCGTGGAAGAGTTCAAGCCGGTGGAGCGGGAAATTGCGCGCGTGCAGCGGCGCCTGGAAATCTGGCCGGCCCGCAACGAATCCGTTAAGGATCTGCGCAAGGAGCAGCGGACGAATGCGCAGCGCTTACAACAGCTCGAGGAGGAATCGGGCGCTTCGGCGGCCGAGTTGCGGCGCACGCTCGAAATCATCACCAAGGCACACGCCGAAGCCGAATGCGCCAAAAAAGAGCTGATCGAAGCCAATCTGCGTCTGGTGGTGAGCATCGCCAAGCGGTACACTAATCGTGGCATGCAATTCCTCGACTTGATTCAGGAGGGCAATATCGGCCTAATGAAGGCTGTGGACAAATTCGAGTACCGTCGCGGCTACAAGTTTTCCACTTACGCCACCTGGTGGGTGCGCCAGGCCATCACCCGCGCCATCGCCGATCAGGCCCGCACCATCCGCATTCCGGTGCACATGATCGAGACCATCAACAAGCTGGTGCGCACTTCCCGGCAAATGGTGCAGGAGTTGGGTCGCGAACCCACCAACGAAGAACTCGCCAAGCGGCTGCAATTACCGGTATCGAAAGTGCGGAAGGTGCTGCGCGTGGCGCAGGAGCCAATATCGCTCGAAACGCCGATCGGAGAAGAAGAGGAATCGCATTTGGGCGATTTCATTGTCGATCAGAACGGAATTTCCCCCTCCGACGCGGTCATTAATTTGAATCTTCGGGAACAGACCGCGCAGGTATTGAAAACCCTGACGCCACGCGAGGAAAAAATCATCAAAATGCGCTTCGGCCTGGAGGATGGCAGCGAGCACACGCTCGAAGAAGTCGGGCAGAATTTCGCGGTCACGCGCGAGCGGATCCGGCAGATTGAGGCGAAAGCATTGCGGAAGCTGCGGCATCCAAGCCGCAGCCACCGCCTGCGGGCATTTCTCGAAAACGGCAGCCGGGGAGTTTAGCGCAAAGAGCGCGGGCTCCTTTTTGCGCGAGTTAGTTTAAAACCGCGGCTCCCGGCGTCCGCCGCCCCGCGACCCGCCGCCCGGCCGGCCGCCGCCGCGTCCGGCGCCCGCCCCGAAACTCCGCTCCGGTTTCGGCCGTGCCTCGTTCACGTTCAGAGCCCTCCCCTCCATAGTAAAGCCGTTGAGCGCGTTGATTGCCTGGTCCGCCTCGTTGTCGTTGGCCATCTCTACAAAACCGAAGCCCCGCGACCGCCCGGTGTCCCGGTCCGTCATAATTCTGGCGCTATTCACCACTCCGTAACGTTCGAACAAGGATCGCAACGACTCTTCGGTGGCGCGGAAATTCAAATTTCCCACGAAAATATTCTTCACAATTCCTCCTGACGATTGAAAGCGCGCTCATCGGAGAGGGAAACAAGCGGGAAGACGCTCAGACACACTCGACCGGACGAAGCTATCAAACGCGCCTTGCATGGTAGCACGACCAAAGGCCGCCGACAATCGGGTAAGCCCGTGAGAACCGTGTCTCCGGAAACAGTTTCCGTCCTGTCGCGCACAGCAATACTTATTCGGCGGGCGACGGGATTTTGCGAGAATTATAAGGTCTTCAGCACGTCTGCCCGGGATTGAATCTCCCCATGTACCGGCACATCTTTTTCCACGCGGAGGCCGCGCAGCGCGATATTCCGCAGGACGTTGTCGGCCCAGGGTCGGGAACCAGGGTGTGTTTGCGCGCCGAGGCCCTCCGCCGCCGCCACGCGGAGCCTGCCCGAGTGATCGAGATATGATGATGCGAAACGGTGACCGGCGGGCGGCGGTTCGAGGGCAGTGTGGAGCGGTTTTTACCTCGGCGTAGGAGGCATCGCCGTCAAGGGCCCTGATCCAGGCGTTGCACGGTAGCTCGAGCACGCGCTCCAGGATTCGCCGCGGCGCTGCGTTTCCTGCACCCCGTCAGGCCCCCGCGACATGAAGGAGCAATTAAGGAGCATAAATTCTGCATTGCTGGAAACGTCGGTAGCGTGACATTTTTACCATTCCTGGACCTGAATGTTACTCGCGGTACCCTGTTTTCGGGCGGACTGTTCACACTTTCATCGGAAAACTTGACTTTCCCTCTGGTCATGAGATTGCAGTGATTCCGGGCGTGGCTAGCCCCTCGCACCTGAGCTGGGAATGGCAAAAAAAGCCGAACCTAAGTCCCTGCCCCGAAATTTCCCTGGATGTATTACCTATTCCGGCTGCGGTGGTAGATGCGTCGGGCGTCGTAATCTCTTCCAACCGCGACTGGGTTGCGCTCCGTACGGAATTGCACAATCACGAGATCGTTCGCGGTGGCCTGCGCGCCATCCTGGAGGGCGGAGTTACCCGTTTCTCCCAGCAGGTTGAGGAGCTCGGCTGCCACTTCCGTGTAACCATCACGCCCGCCGGTTCGGGCAGCGCACTGCTGATTGTGGAAAAACGCGAGCAACCGCCCAACGGCAAATTGCCGGAATCGGAGAAGATGGCGACGGTCGGACGGTTACTCGGCGGCGTGGTCCACGATTTTGCCAATCTGCTCACCCTGATTTCCGGCTACAGCGAGATTCTGCTCAACCGGGTTGGCGACGACGACTGTGTCCGCAACGAATTGGATGAGATTCGCAAAGCCGCCAACCGCGGAGCTAAGCTCACGAGCCAACTGCTGGGTTTCACCCGGGGCCGCAAGGCGCAACCGGCTCTGGTCGATTTGAACGAAATCGTGAGCGCGATGGTGCGCATGCTGCGGCCGATTATCGGCGAGCACCTGGACGTGGATACGTTGTGCGCCCCCGATCTGGGCAAGATCATGGCGGATGCCGGACAGATGGAACAGGTGCTGATGAACCTGGTGCTGAACGCCCGCGATGCCATGCCCCATGGCGGCAAAATCACCATCGAAACCTGTAACACGGAAACCGGCAAAGAAGATGCGGAGGCGCTCGGCATCGCGCCCGGCCTTTACGTGATGCTGGCGGTCAGCGATACCGGGCACGGCATCGAGCCTTCCATTGTGGACCGCGTGTGGGAGCCATTCTTCAGCACCAAGCCGGAAGGCAAGGGCACGGGCTTGGGCCTAAACACGGTGCGGAAGATCATTCGGGACTACCGTGGCGCCGTATGGGTGGAAAGCGTGCTCGGGCAAGGCGCTACATTTCATGTCTGTTTGCCGCGGGCCGCGGCGCCCTTGACCGCCGTTTCCTTAACTGCGGATCCGGAGACGCTGCCCAGCCGCCTGGCTCCTGTGAGCAAAACCGGCTCGGAAACCGTCCTGATCGTCGAGGATGAAGCGGGTGTGCGCCGGTTGCTGCGGCACGTGCTCGAAAGCCGGGGATACAAAGTGTTGGAAGCCACCGATGGCGAGCAGGCCCTGCGCGTGTACTGCGAATCGGCGGACCGGATCGAACTTGTGCTGACCGATATGATTATGCCGCGCATGGGCGGCCGCGAACTGGCCACGCGCCTCAGCGAAATGGAGCCCGACGTGAAGATCGTTTTTATGTCCGGTTACACGGATGACGTGTTGCTTCGCACCGGGCAATTGGGAAGGGGCATGTCCTTCCTGCAAAAGCCCTTACGCCCAGAGACGCTGGCCACCAAAGTGCGCGAGGTGCTGGATGCGCCGGCGCGCCCGTTCAACCCTTCCTAGCTTCCAATCAAAGCCGGATGCTAAACAATCCAGAGGGTTTGTGCTCTAATGAAGCTCTATCGCCATGTCCCGCCGCCTACGCCTGCTCGGCCGTCTGCGCGAACTGCGGATGATCGCCAAGGGCCTGCTTTCTACGGATCACCCGATTCTGGCGCACATCATTCCGATCCGCCGCTGTAATCTCTCCTGCAAGTACTGCAACGAGTACGATAATCACTCGAAGCCGGTGCCCACCGGGACAATGTTTGCGCGCATCAACCGGCTGGCGGACCTGGGCACCACCATCATCACCATCAGCGGTGGAGAGCCCCTGCTGCACCCCGAACTCGACCAGATCATAGCCCAGATCCGCCGCCGCGGCATGATCGCAGGGATGATCACCAACGGCTACCTGCTGACGGCGGAGCGCATCGAGCGGTTGAACCGCGCCGGCCTGGAGCACCTGCAGATCAGTATCGATAACGTGATGCCCGACGAAGTTTCGAAGAAAAGCCTGAAAGTGCTCGACAAGAAACTGCAGCTTCTGGCGGAGCACGCCCAATTTCACGTGAACATCAACTCGGTGGTGGGCGGAGGCGTGCAGAACCCGGAAGACGCGCTGGCTGTGGGAAGGCGCGCGGTGGAACTGGGGTTCACTTCGACGGTAGGCATCATCCACGACAATTACGGGCAGTTGCAGCCGCTGGGCGAGCGCGAGCGGAAAGTCTATCTGGCCATGCGCGCGATGGAAAAACGAAGCTACGCGCAGATCAACGGCTTCCAGGACAACATCGCGCAGGGCGTAGAAAACCGCTGGCGCTGCCGCGCCGGCGCGCGCTACCTGTATATCTGCGAAGACGGCCTGGTGCATTACTGCTCCCAGCAGCGGGGCTACCCGGCGAAGCCGTTGGCCGAATACACGCTGGCCGATATTCGCCGCGAATACCGCACCGCCAAAGACTGCGCGCCGCGCTGCACAGTGGCCTGCGTGCATCAGGTCGGCTACATCGATAACTGGCGCGACCCGCAGGACCTGATGCAGCGGCAGGCGCCGGAGGGGCTGGTGCAGTTGGAGTAGGGCGCTTAGGCGAACCGGACTTTCCGGTAACGGCGAATACGCTCGTCCCGGGTAAGAAGCGGGACGCTACGGGCAATCGAAGTAGCGGCGATGATCTCGCCGGCGGGGTCACCGGTGAAGTCGAGGCCTTCCACCTGGCGGTCCAAGCCGGGCCTCTCCCACTGTGAAACGGCGTTACGTTACGGCACCCAGGTCTGGTTGACGTATTTACCGCCTGTTCGCTGATGATATCCCCAAGCCGCCGTTCTAGCGGCTACCTCTTATTCGCCTTCAGCACCTTCTTGCGCAGCCGAATCGATTGCGGCGTGACCTCCACCGATTCATCGTCGCGGACGAATTCGAGCGCCTGCTCGAGGTTCGGAATGCGCGGGGGCACCAGGCGAATGGCTTCATCGGCGGTCGAGGCGCGCATGTTCGTGAGCTTCTTCTCTTTGACGATATTGACGTCGAGGTCGGCCTCGCGCGCGTTTTCGCCGACGATCATTCCTTCGTAAACTTCCGTGCCGGGCGTAATGAATATTTCGCCGCGCTCCTGCAGGTTCCATATCGCATAGGCTGTGGCTTTGCCGGGGCGATCGGCCACCAGTGATCCCGTGGGCCGCGTTGGTATCTCGCCCTGCCATTCGATGTAACCGTGAAAGAGCGAATTCATGATCGCGGTGCCGCGCGTGTCGGTGAGAATCTCGCTGCGGAGGCCGATCAGCCCGCGGGAAGGGACATGAAATTCCAGGCGCACACGGCCGGAGCCGTGGTTCACCATTTTCGTCATCTTACCTTTGCGCGAGCCCAGCTTTTCGATCACCACACCGAGAAACGATTCGGGGCAATCGATCACCAGCAACTCCAGCGGCTCATGCAGCTTGTGATCGATGGTGCGGGTGAGGATTTCGGGCTTGCCTACCGCCAATTCGTACCCCTCGCGGCGCATCATTTCAATAAGGATGGCAAGCTGCAGTTCGCCACGTCCCATCACTTTGAACGTGTCCGGTCCGAGTTCCTCCACGCGGATGGAAACATTGGTGAGCAATTCCTTATCTAGCCGGTCGCGCAGGTTGCGCGACGTGACCCACTGGCCTTCCCGCCCGGCGAACGGCGAAGTGTTGATCGTGAAGGTCATGGATATGGTGGGCTCGTCGATGTGAATGTGCGGCAACGGTTTCGGCTCGTCCACGTTCGTGACAGTCTCGCCGATAGTGATTCCTTCCACGCCCGCTATGGCGAGGATATCGCCTGGCCGTCCGATGGTCTCATCCACGCGTTTCAGACCTTCGAAGGAGTAAAGCTTGGTGATGCGCGTGGTTTGGAAGGAGCCATCGCGCTTAGCGATGCTGACGTCGTCGCCCAGCCGGAGGGTGCCGGAAAAAACGCGGCCGATGGCGAGGCGTCCTAAATAGTCGGAGTAATCGAGATTCGCCACCAGCATTTGCAGGGCGCCCGTGGCGTCGCCTTTCGGGCAGGGAATGTGTTGCACGATGGCGTCGAAAAGAGGACGGAGATCGTTCGAGGGGTCGTCGAGCGATCGCCTGGCCACGCCGGTTTTGGCAATCGTGTAGAGCACCGGAAAATCGAGCTGGTCTTCGGTGGCGTCGAGGTCAATAAACAGATCGTAGATTTCGTTGAGGACTTCCGTCACGCGCGCATCGGCGCGGTCGATTTTATTGATCACCACGATGGGAGGCAGCTTGGCTTCGAGCGCCTTCATGAGCACGTACCGGGTTTGCGGAAGCGGCCCTTCGCTCGCATCCACCAGCAGCATCACGCCGTCCACGATTTTCAATGCGCGCTCCACTTCGCCGCCGAAATCGCTGTGGCCGGGAGTATCGACAATGTTGATCTTCACGCCCTGGTAGCGCACGCCGGTGATCTTGGCGAGGATGGTGATGCCGCGCTCGCGCTCCAGCTCGTTGGAATCCATGACGCGCTCCACGTGCGTTTCGTTTTCGCGGAAGATGCCGCTCTGGTTGAGCATGGCGTCTACGAGCGTGGTTTTGCCGTGGTCGACGTGCGCGATGATGGCAATATTGCGTGTGGCAGGGTTCATAGAGAGGAATCGAGAACTTCCCAGATGCGGTCCACCCACTGTTCGTGCTCGGGCTTCATGAGCACGGAGCGGAGCGCGTGTACTTCGTCCCTCAGGCCGAAGAATGCGCCCGGCAGGCGCGCCATGGCCAGGTGGAGATTCCGGCGCGCGGCGTTTTCAAAAACGCGTTCGGCGGGGCGGGACTTCGGCGCCCAAACCACGATATCGAGCTGCGGCGGGAAGGCGGTGAGGACCCGCTGGTCGGCCGCCAAACGCGAGTAGAAATCGAGTGCGGCGCGACGGGAGGCCTCCAGGTCTTGCGCGAATTCGCCCCCTCGAGTGAGCGGCAGCAGCCGCATGGTGGCCCAGAGCGCCACGGCCGAAGCGCCGGGCCGCGAACATTCAAGCGAGATCTCGCCCAGGTGCAACTCGCGGGATGAAAAATACGTAACTGGCGAATCGTGTTTGTACAGCGTTCCCACCGCGGGATCGCGGAACAACACGCACCCGCAGCCATAAGGCTGCAGGCCATGCTTGTGCGGATCGATGACGATGGAATCGGCTTCCGCAATGCGGTCGTATGCTGCGCGCGTCTCTTGCGCAAGATTGCCGGCCAGGGTGAAATAGCCGCCATAGGCCGCGTCGATATGCAGGCGGAATGCATAGCGGCGGCGCAGCTCGAGAATTTCCGGCAGCGGGTCCACGGAGCCGGTTGCGGTAGTGCCCATGGTGGCCACGACGCAGCCGATATCGCCGGCGGCCAGCATGCGCTCGAGCGCATTCGGGTCCATGCGGCCGCGCGTATCGGTGGGGACTTCCTCGAAGGGCAATTGCAGCACGCCGCTGATGCGCTGGTGTGTGTAATGCGATTGCGCGGAGGCGGCAATCTTTTTGGCGGGCGCAAGCCGGCCCGCCACCCACAGGGCTTCCAGGTTCGCCATCGTGCCGCCGCTGGTGAGGTGCCCCAGATGCGTCTCCCAGCCGAACATGCCCGCGATTTGCGCCACCGCCTCGCGCTCCATGGCGGTGCTGGCGCGGCCACCATCCAAAGCGTGATTATTCGGATTGATCCAGGTAGCCAGCGCGTAAGCGGCGCGCGCCACAGGATGCGGCGGCTTCAGCATCTGGCCCGCATAGAGCGGATGAAAATAGGGGAAATTATCGGCCAGACGCGCGGCAACTTCTTCGAGGACGGAGGACATCCGGGAGACGGAAGCGGCTGTCGCGCCAACCGGTGGGAGGCCCTGAAATTCGCAGTCCAGCCGCTCCAAGGCTTCCCGCAGCACGCCGATAGATTCCTTTTCAAGCATTACTCTTCGTGTATCACGTCAATCGGGTTGAGGCGCGCGGCCACGCGCGCCGGATAGAGACCGGCCGCCACCGTGACGCACCACACGGCCACGAGCGCGCCCGAGAGCAGTCCGGCCGGGGGATGAAACTGAATGGTCCAGCCGAAACTCTGTCTGTTGACTACAAATATCAATACTAGCGAAAGGGCGAACCCCAGCGCCAACCCTAGAGCGGCGGCCAGGAAGCCGAGTATGCCGGCCTCCACCAGAATCATGCCGCGCACCTGGGCCGCGGAGGCTCCCAGGTAGCGCAGCAGGCCGAGCTCGCGGCGGCGGTCGAGCACCACGGCCAATAGCGAATTGGCGGCGCCCAGCATGGCGACCACAATCGCGACGGCTTCGAGTGCCCAGGTAATGGCGAAGGTGCGATCGAAAATTTCGATAGCCGTGCGGCGCAATTCGCGGTTGCGCGCGATGTTCAGGCCGAGTCCCCTGGTTCGCTCTTCGATAGCCCGGCGCACGGCCTCTTCATCGGCGCCGGGCTGGAGATAAACGGCCGCGTTCGTAGCGGGCTGGCCTGGCAAATAGCGTAGCAGCGTGCTGCGATCCATCAACACAAAACCCTGGCTGCTCGAATAATCGTAATAGATACCGGCGACGGTGAGCGGCACATCGCGCGCACCGAGCGGCAGCTCGATCTGCTGGCCGGTGCGAATGCCGTATTTATTGGCGAATGGCTCACTGACAATGGCGCGGTCCTGGTGGGGCAGGGAACTGAGAATGGCGTCGCGATTTTCGCCGCGCAGAAACCGCAGGCGGGCGTACCGCCGTGTGATCTGGGTGCGCGACCCGCCTAATCCGGCCCGGTCTCCGCGATAGTGAAATTCCAGCGCGTGCAGGGAATCCACGGCGGCCACGCCGGGAATGTCCGCCAGCAGATCGGGCCAATCGGCCGGCAGCGCGCGGAAGGAACCGGCGGAGCGGGGAAGCGGCGTTAGATACAGGTCCGCTCGAATCTGGTTATCGAGCCAGAGCGTAACCGTTTCGCGGAAACTGCCGACCATAATGCCCACGCTCGCCATCATTGCGATAGCAGTGGCCAGCGCCGCCACGATTACCGAAGCGCGCGCCAGCGACCCTGCCAGGCTACAGCCCGCGAGCAAGCTGCCGGCGCTTCGTTCCGAACGTAAGCGCGCCGCGCGGTTAACGGCCAGCACGATGGCGGGCGATGCCAAAGCCGCCGCCGCAATCGCCAGCAGCGTGGCGGCATAGCCGCCGAGTGGTGCGCCATTCACGGGCGCGGCCTGCGAGGCGGCATACGCCGCCAACGTGAGCACGCCCGCCCACGCCAGATAGCGCCGCCAGCGCACTCGCACGTAATGCTCGCGCGCGCCCCGGCTCATGGCTTCGGTAGGCGCCACATTCATCGCTTCCCGTGCCGGAGCGAGAGCGGAGAGCAAAGCGGTCAGCGCGCCCGCAAGAATTCCGATCCAGATCTCCGGAGCAGAAAGCGCAATCGGCGTGGGACGGCTGGTGGCATACAACGCGTTGACCGTGCCGGCAATCAATCCCACAGCCCCGCTCGCCAGCACGCGTCCCAAAGCCACACCGAGCGCGGCCCCCGCCAGGCCCAGCAGTAACGCCTCGGTGAGGAATAATGCCATTACCGCCCCGCGGCCCGCTCCTACGGCGCGCAGAATGCCGATTTCCACGCGGCGCCGCACCACGCTGACGGAAATCGTGTTGTAAATCAAAAACGCGCCCACAACCAGCGAAATGTAGCTGAGCACGCGTAGATTCCAACGAAAGGCCCGCAGCATGCGCTGGTTCTCTTCATTGCGCACACCGGGCTTTTCGACCAGGTAAGCCGGGGGCAGCAATTTTCGGATGGCGCGTTCGACCGTGGTGAAATTTTCAGTGCTACCCACCGTCACGTCAATGCGGTCCAGCTTTCCGTAGCGCCCGAAAGCCCTTTCAAAAGCCGCAATATCGATCGCCAGGAATTCACTGGGGCCGGCATCCACAATTCTTCCTACATGGTATTGGCCAATCGGAAGTTTCAGAGCGCTCCCAATTCCGGCTGCCAGCCGCTTCGCTAATGCTTCGGAAAGTATGGCGGTGTCTTCGGGCGCGCCCGTCAGATCGAACCCATACAGAGGTACCGATCCTGCGCCGCCAATCTCCACCTGCCCTTCCATCACCGGCGAAAAATGGACGTCAAATGGCAAGGCGTCCAGCCGCGCGATCCACGCTTCGTCGATACCGCCGTTGGCGCGGATCTCCAGATCGGTCTTGCCGGTGAGCGTAGTCAGGGAAGAGCGGAAAGAGCCGGTAGCTGCATCGCCCGCAAGATCGATCGCCACCACCACCGCCACCCCGAGCGCCACTGCCAGAATGGTAAGCGCGGTGCGCAGTGGATCGTGCCGCAGCGGACGCAGAATGAGGGTGCGCAGCAGTTTCATGCCATCTGACCATTATGCCCGCACCCATGACATACTGTCCCTGATGATCCGCTTCCTTTCCGTATTACTATTGGCACTTTCCCCCGCCTTCGCGCAAATCCGCCCCTGCGCAAGCGCAGCCCTCCCCAATTTCACCGCTGCCCAGGCGGACTGGAACGGCTGGGGCGTGGACCTGGCAAATTCCCGGTTCCAGCCTCACGCGCAACTCACGGCTGCCGAGGCTCCGCGCCTCAAATTGAAGTGGGCCTTTGGCTTCTCCGGTGTGAAGTCTGTGATGGGGCAGCCTTCCGTGGTGGGCGGAAGCGTGTTTTTGGGAGTCGATACCGGCGCCGTTTACCGGCTGGATGCGGCCAGCGGCTGCTTGTACTGGACATTCATGGCCGATGCCGCTGTGCGCACCGCCATCACCATCGAACGTGTGGGACCACGGTCCGCCGCATTCTTCGGCGATCTCAAGGCCAACGCCTATGCCATTGATGCCACTACCGGCGAACTGCTGTGGAAGGCGCATGTAGACGACCACCCTTCGGCGCGCATTACCGGCGCGCCCAAGGTTTTCGAAGGCCGCGTGTATGTCCCGGTCGCTTCCGGCGAAGAAGGCGCGGGCGTGAATCCCAAATACCCCTGCTGCACGTTCCGTGGCAGCGTGGTGGCGCTTGATGCCGCTACCGGCAAGCGAATCTGGAAGACCTACATGATCGCGGAAGAACCTAAACCCGCCGGCAAAAACACAAACGGGGTGGAACGTTTCGCCCCGGCCGGAGCGGGCATTTGGAGTTCCCCCACAATCGATGCGCGACGCCGCGCTCTCTACGTGGGCACCGGCGATGCCTACACCGAACCCGCCGCCAAGACTACCGACGCCATTGTCGCCCTCGATCTCGATTCCGGCAAAATCCTGTGGTCCGTCGAGGACACCGAAAACGATGCCTGGCTCGCGGGTTGCCAGGGCCCGTTCACCGAAAAGCGGCCCAAGGGAGAAAACTGCCCGAAGGAAGTCGGCCCCGATCACGATTTCGGTTCCCCTCCTATGCTGGTGACGCTGGCTGGCGGGCGCACCATCCTGGTGGCCGGACAGAAGAGCGGCAACGTGTGGGCGCACGACCCGGATAAGCAAGGCGCCGTGCTCTGGCGCACAGCCCTGGTGAAGAACACCAAAGAATTCGGGGGCAAAATCGTGTGGGGCGGAGCGGCCGATGAGGGGAACGCTTACTTCGGCCTGGGCACGGGGGGCGTGGCGGCCGTGCAATTGAAGGATGGCGAGCGGAAGTGGTTCGTGCCGCTCGAAGCCGCGCCGGGGTTGGCCCGCCTTCACCGGCACGACGGTCCGCTTACGGCGATTCCCGGCGCGATCTTTTCCGGCGGCTGGGACGGGGTGGTGCGGGCGCTCGCCGCCGCCGATGGCCACGTTCTTTGGGAGTACAACACGGTTCACGATTACGAAACCGTTAACGGCATCGCAGCCAAGGGAGGCTCGATCGGCGCCGCCGGACCGGCGGTGGCGCGCGGCATGCTGTTCGTTCCGTCCGGTTATGTGGGCGTGAACAACGGCATGCCGGGAAATGTGCTGTTGGCGTTCGGGACGGACTGAACCGCTCCTACGGAAAGAGTGATCCGAAAAAGCCAAAACCAGCCCCGCGGCCAGAACCTAAGAGCAATCCCGAACACACTGCTTGCGCAAAAAGGGCCAAGATAGGGATCATGAATTGCAAACCTCACGAAGGCCATACTCATAGCCATGGCGTCGGCTGCGGCCATGCGCAAGTGCAGCACGACGGCCACACCGACTATCTGCACGAAGGCCACATGCACCACCTTCACGACAATCATGTGGACGACCACGAGCTTTCGGCCAGCGCGCAACATCCCGACCGCTGCACGCCCGAGCACGATTGCGGCGAGCACGCCACGCCCCATACCCACGGCCCCGGTTGCGGGCATGAAGCCGTACCACACGCCGGCCACACGGATTACTTAGTGGGTGGTCATCTTCACCACCCCCACGGCTCCCACTGCGACGACCACGGCTCCATTCAAGTGCGCTAAGCGGGTTTCGGCAATGCAGCCACTTCCGATAACAGATATTATGTAAACTTTTGTGCGGTG
The DNA here is from genome assembly GCA_035294665.1 of Bryobacteraceae bacterium. Classification (GTDB taxonomy): domain Bacteria; phylum Acidobacteriota; class Terriglobia; order Bryobacterales; family Bryobacteraceae; genus PSRJ01. The sequence goes on from DATGKM010000098.1 coordinate 21,034, forward strand.
GGCCTAGCGCGCCGCTTCAGAGTGCCGTCAACGTGATCCGGGATAAAAACGATTTTCCGGATACCGGTCGCTTTCGAGAATGGTGCGGTGCATTCGCTTATCGCGGGCGCCGTTCCCGCTCTGGCCGCTGCGGGCATCGATGACGAGCTTGCCGGATGATTTACCGCTGGCGAAATCGTACTCCACAGTTCCCCGCGTCAGATTAAACCACCCCTTCACAGTGTGAAGGGCATCATTTAGAGTGAATTGGACTTGAATTTGTTCCTGGTCAAATTGTAGTGTGGTCTCCTGCGCAAATAACGCTGGCGTCGATTGCAGCATCAGGAAAAGGATCGATTTCGTTAGCGGCTCCTACATGTATTTCGAGCAATTTCGCGAAAATTTGTGGCCGCTTGGCGAGTGCCACCATTGCGCCGCGGCGCACTCTTAGGTGGTCTTCCAATGCTACTAGGAGCTTGCCCATGCGGGCCGGTCGGCGCGCCATTTTCCGGTGCTCGTACGGGTACTCGGCAAGGTCGCCGGCCGCAATAGCATCCACCACGGCGATGGCGTGACGGAAGGCTAGGCAAAGCCCTTCGCCGGTGATCGCGTCCACCGATCCAGAGGCGTCCCCGACCAATGCCACGCGGCCGCTCGCAACCGTTCTTAACTCGCGCCCTGCGGAAACGGCCCCGCGGTCGCTGCTGATGATGGCGTTCGCCGGCAGCCTGCGCGCCAGTTGGGGAAATTCTCTAAGGGCTTCATCCAGGCGCAGATGCGCATCCCGCGAGATGGCCACAACGCACACTGAGTCCGGGGCTACCGGTGTAATATAGACTTGGCAGCGGGCCCCCCAGTAGACTTCCATGAATTCGGTCCAGGGCGCGAGTCGATAATGCCGGCAGAAGCCGAAGCGGCGCCGCTCGCGCATTCCCTGCTCCAGCCTGGACCATTTCCGGACCGCCGAGTTGCCGCCATCGGCGCCGATGATCCAATCGCCTCGCAGACTTTTGGGATTGACCCTGGTTGCCCAATGCAGTTCCACTCCGAGCGATTCGGCATGCTCGACGAGAATCCGGTGCAAGGTGGTGCGGCGCACGCCGAGACCCGGGCCGGTGGGAAAACGGGCGGCGACGGTCACACCGCGATCGAGAAAGCGGATGCCGGCGAACGGAAACGAATCGGCCGGGCCGATCTCGATTCCCAGTCTGGCGAGGGCCGCCACGCCATCCGGCATCAACCCTTCGCCGCATGCTTTGTCGGCGGGCGGGCGGCCCGGATCATAAACGGCGGCGCGGAAGCCTTTGCGGTGCGCCGCGATCGCGGTGGCAAGCCCGGCGGGGCCCCCTCCAATAATCTCAATTTCGCGACCGGGATTGCCAAGTTATATGGATACTGGTTTTGCAAATGCGCGCCCGCCGCGCTGATGATTTGCATTGTACTCGGTTATGGGTAGGCTCTGGCGTTCGAGCGATGGCCGGAATGGAGCCGATTGCGGAAACCGAAGGCGTGGCTGCTTCGACCGTGCCTCTTTACTTACTTACGGATCGCATAGCCGGCGCGTTTCCTGAACTGCCGGTTCCGGTAGGATTTGCTTCCCGGCTTTAATTGTTCTTTTTGGAGTTCAAATCCCGCGAAACCATCAGCTTGAATGTCAGCCGGTCCGCGCCGGCGGTGACGCCGAGTCCTACCCCTGTTTCAATGTTGACGTATTTCGTGTTGTGATCCACCACGGCCCATACTTCGTGAAACTGATCGTGAACCGGCACGAAGTTGGCGAGAGTTCCGAAGCCGGCGTACTCTTCTACAGCAACCGCCCAATCATGGGGCAGATTGTAGGCGACGCGGGTGGCTGGATTAAACTGCAGGTTGCGGAAACCGCCGGTGTAGTCGGTGTCCAGAATCGGATTGAAGATGAAGTCAACCGGGTGGAGGTGCACTCCCACGATGGGCCGGATTTCCGAGGTGATTTGCCGGGGCTCCCAGTAATCCTGGTTGACGCTGAATTCGAAGTTCATGCCATAGAAGAAGGTATGCTCGGCCGCATGCGGCCTGACGAACAATTCCCGGATCTTGAAGCCGTTATAAGTGGCGCCATGATTTTCCGAGTGGAAACTATAAACTGGAAGGTAGAGCCCTTGCTCGAACCAATCGGTTACACCATAGGCCCATTCGGCGGCCCCGTTCCAGGATTGGTTGGCGATAATGGCGCCTGGAAAATCCGGCGTTTTTCGGCCAATCGGCGTGTAGTTGGAGTGGATCATTAAATTCACCACGCCTCTTTCCGCGATTTCGGCATCGTATACCTGAATTTCGTCGGTTTGCGCGAAGGCCACGGGCGCGACGAATAGAAGCAGGGCCGCCGCGCCACCCGAAAATAAAAAAAGGGTTCGGATTTTCATTCGGGCCTATAGCTAAAAACGTGAATTCCGCTGAAGCTCAGAGTACACTATACAGAACCTCCCGAGGGTGCGCAAGACGAGTGAAATTCGGCCGCCCGATGCTACCATCAGTATCAGATGAAGACCGCTGAACGGCAGTTTACGACTATCAGCGGCGTGCCCATCGAGCCGTGCTATGGGCCTGAGGATCTGAGCGCCATAAATCCGGCGCGCGATATCGGCGAGCCGGGCGGTTTTCCATATACGCGCGGCATCCACCGCGACATGTATCGCGGCCGGCTTTGGACCATGCGCCAGTTTTCGGGCTATGCCACGCCCGAAGAAACCAACCGGCGCTATCACTACTTGTTGGAACAGGGCCAGACCGGGCTTTCCGTGGCGTTCGATCTTCCCACGCTGATGGGCTACGACGCCGATCACTCGATGAGCCTGGGAGAAGTGGGCAAGTGCGGCGTTTCGGTTTCCTCGCTGGCGGATATGGAAACCGTATTCCGCGGCATTCCGCTTGGCGACGTCACGGTGTCGATGACCATCAATTCGCCCGCCGCCGTGCTGTGGGCGATGTACCTGGCCGTGGCGGAACAGCAGGGCGTGGAGTGGGCGCGCCTTTCCGGCACCATTCAGAATGACATTCTGAAAGAGTACATCGCGCAGAAGGAATACATTTTCCCGCCGCGGCCTTCCATGCGGCTGGTCACCGATACGATTGAGTTCGGCGCGCGCCATACGCCGCGGTTCAATCCGATTTCGATCAGCGGCTATCACATCCGCGAAGCCGGCTCGACGGCGGTGCAGGAGTTGGCGTTCACGTTGCGTGACGGTATCGAGTACGTGGACTGGGCGCTCGCGCGCGGCCTCTCGATCGACCAATTCGCGCCGCGCCTGAGCTTCTTCTTCAACGCGCACAACGATTTCTTCGAAGAGATTGCCAAGTACCGCGCGGCTCGCAAGATTTGGGCCTACACCATGCGGGATCGCTACGGCGCCCGCAACGAACGCAGCCTCAAACTGCGCTTCCACGCGCAGACCGCAGGCTGTTCGCTCACCTGGCAGCAGCCGTACAACAACGTGGTGCGGACGGCGCTGCAGGCGCTGGCGGCGGTTTTGGGCGGGGCGCAATCGCTGCACACCAATTCGCTCGATGAGGCCTATGCCCTTCCCGGCGAGCACGCGGTCACCATCGCGCTACGCACGCAGCAGGTGCTGGCTTACGAAAGCGGCGTGACCGGACACCCCGATCCGCTGGGCGGCAGCTATTTCCTGGAAGCGCTTACGATGGAAACCGAGCGCGCGGCGAACGAGTACATCCGGCGGATCGATGAGATGGGCGGCATGATCGCGGCCATCGAAGCGGGCTTCCCGCAGCGCGAAATTGCCGCGGCGAGCTATCGCTATCAACGCGAGGTGGAAGCCGGCGAGCGCGTGATCGTGGGAGTGAACCGTTTCGAGGCGAAAGACGAGCCCATAGAGCTGCTGGAGATCGACGAGACGGCGGCCACGCAGCAATGCCAAAAGCTCGCGGAACTGCGGAAGCGGCGCGACAATGCGAAAGTGCGCGCTACCCTGGACGCGCTGCGCCGCGCTGCCGAGGGCACCGAGAACACCATGCCGTACCTGTTGGATGCTGTGCGGGCCTATGCCACGTTGGGAGAGATTTCGGATGCGCTGCGCTCGGTTTTCGGATCCTACCAGGAGCAGGCGCACCTCTAACATGACACGACCGATTCGAGTGCTGGTGGCCAAGCCGGGCCTGGACGGCCACGACCGCGGTGCGAAAATAATCGCCCGCGCTTTACGCGACGCCGGCATGGAAGTGATCTACACAGGCCTGCGCCAAACGCCGGAGATGATCGTCAACGCCGCCCTGCAGGAGGATGTGCAGGTGATCGGGCTTTCCATCCTCTCGGGCGCGCACAACGCCATCGTCCCCCGCGTGCTCGAACTGCTGCGGGAGAAGAAGATGGAGGACGTGAAAGTGGTGGTGGGCGGGATCGTTCCCGACGAGGACGCGGCCGAACTCAAAAAGCAGGGAGTGGCTGCGGTGTTTCAGCCGGGGGCCTCGCTCGATTCGATCGTGCAGTTTATCCGCGCGGCGGTGGGTGAGGGAGCGACCGCTCCCTGACGGTCGCGAAGCGGAAGCGCGCTTACTGGTGGTTCTCGTCGAAGCACCAGCGGACGAGCGCAGCCGGCGCCTTTCCCTGGTTGGCGCGCAGCAGGTCGTCTGCTGTGAGTTGGTGGAAAGCGAATGAAATCCTGCCATCGCTCGCGGCCGTGCCGAGCAAATAGCCGTACACGTTGGTGACGGCTTTGCGTCCAGCGGCCGCGCCCTCCGGCAAGCGGTACCTGACTGCTCCGGCCGTGCCCACGATCCAGCCGGGGAGCACCTTATCTTTCCAGTAAGTGGTGTGGTAGACGTCGTCCATGTAGAAGTGCGAGTGGCTCGCCAGCACGTAAACGTGCTTGTGGGCCGATTCCTGCGCGTGCCATAAGGCAAGGTAAGCTTCGCGCCCGCTTTGTTCGCCTTGCGCCGAATCGCTCATGCTGTGACTAAAGCCGAAACTGCCGGGTAGAGCCTCGTGCATGCCGACCACAATCGAGCGGATCTGGCTGGAGGCTTCGTCGCGCCCGATCAGTGCCTTGAACCAGTTTAGTTGCGGCCGATCGAATTCGTCGCCGGAGGCGTTATCCAGCGTGATGAAGTCGATATTGCGATCTACCCAGTGATAGTACGTGCGTAGCACGTGATCGGCCGGGTTGTCCGCCAGCCGCTGTGCCCGTATGGGTTGGGTATTGAGCCAATCGGCGAACTGGATCAGGTAGCGTTCGCGGCTCATGGGTGGAATGGTTTCGTGATTGCCGATGGCGAGAAAGACAGGCAGCGAGCCGAAGGGAACGAGCTGGCGGGCAATGAAATCCGGCCACGCGCCTGCCTCATAGTCGCTGATGGCGAGCGTTTTCGAAGGCAGATCCAGTTTGCGCGGCGGGACCAGGTCTTCGTCGAAGGTGTAGATGGCGCGGTAATCGCCCAGGTGCCAGTAAAATTCCGCGCGATTTTCGAGCACCCCGGCGGCAATTGCCGGCATCACAATATCGCCACAGTTGCGCGAATCGCCGGAGACGGCGAACCGCAAGGCAACGGGATTCTGGGCCAAGGCTGCGGAGGACAGAACGAAACAGAGAACAAAACGGTCCACAACTAAGGAGTGTAGATCATCCGAGGCCGCCGCCGCCGGGAGGCGGATACGCCACTCGAATGGTGCCCGAGCGGGTGAGGTTCAGCGGCTGCGGCACCCAGGGCCAGGCGGCGATGGTCTGGAACGGCTCTGTCGCGGTGACCTGCACGTAAACCAGCTTTCCCGAGCAGGTATCGGAACAGGCGACTTGCGCGCCGCCCGGCGAACAACTGCAAAACTGCGAGACCGAGACGCTCAAACCGCTCGGATTGCCGGTTCCGGTAGTGATGATATTGGTGATGCCGGTGGTATCGGCGGCGGTGTTGGCATTTTCTCCGGCGTACTCCAAAGCGCTGCGGGTGGCGCCGGTTAACAGGATGGCGGCATTAAAAGCGCGCCCCAGGTCCACGCCCGCCAGGCAAACCAGCAGAAACATGGGCACCACCAGGGCGAACTCGATCAGCGCACCGCCGGTCCGTTTGCTTTTCACAGCACCCGAGCCTTTCCGTACTAACCATAGCCGGAAAGGACGGGTGAACGGAATGAGCGAAAGACCCTAATTCCCCCGGGAGCGAACCCCAAAACTACGCCGGAAGCTGCTGAAAAACGAACCGGCCAGCAGCAAGGCCAAAGGCGCCAGGAAGGCCGGCTCCGGTACGGATGCCGTGGGTTCGATATCGAAGCTCAGGTTTGCGTAGTCGGCTTGAATTTGAAACTGGTCGTTCACCCAAACGATGGGCGCGAAGCCGAACTGAATGGGCCCGCCGGCGCTGGAAAAATCCGGGTTGGAGTACAGGTTGTACGTGGCCGTCAGCGGATTGGTGGGACTCTGGAAGTCGATCTGTCCAAAATCGCCGGCCATGAGGCCCGATTCTGAAATGGTCTGATATCCGATGGTGGTCACATTCGCCTGGAACGCGTTGCCGTAAAGGATGGAAATGTAGTAGTTGCCGCCCTGTTCGAGCAGAGGCACGAAAACCGGGGTGAAGCCGCCGGCCGGCGGGCGATTGACGGTCACGTTGACATCGGCCGAAGCCGTCAACGAGGCGATCGCGCCTTCGGTCGCCGGGTTGTAGACAAAGCCGTTATTGATGAGACCGAACACCGCGCTTCCCCCGCCGGGCGGAAGTGTGACCGTTTCCTGGTAGCCGCCGCCGGGATTGCCACAACCACTGCAGTTCTGACTCTGCAGGGTAACGCCGGAATCCAGGTACACGGCCGAAGCCGTGTAGTTCGTCAAATCAATCGTGCTGTCCGAGAACAGGACATCCGCAACCACCGTAACAGGCAACAGAAGAGATAACAGGCAAAGCAGGCGCATGTTTCTGAACTGTCAGTGCGGCGCGCGCTGGAGGCCTCTCAAATATTGCGCAACGCGGCGCGTCAGCTTGGTAACCGGAACGCAATCAGCTCGCCTGGGAAGCCCGGACCGGCGATGGCCAAAACAATGTACTGCTTGCCGCCGAGCATGTATGTCATGGGGGTGCCGGTTTGCCCGGCAGGCATGAATACCGCGCCCACTTCCTTTCCGGAGGCCTTATCGTAGGCGCGGAGCATGGCTCCCTTTTCACCGGAGGGCGTGGTGAAGGTGCCGCGCTCGCCCGCAATCACCAGGGTCTTGGTGACCAGCACGCCGAACACTCCGGGGCGGCCGGTGCGCGGAATCTCCACGCCCTTGAGGGCGGGGTGATTGCGGATATTATCGGGAGTCTCTCCATGCGCGATCTGCCAGAGGATATCGCCCTTATCGAGATCAATGGCGGTGATCGAAGCGTAGGGCGGCTTGACGAGCGGCAGGCCTTCCACCGTAAGCCCCGGCCCTGCACCCTCTCCACCGCCTCCACGGCCGGCATTGCCCGGGCGCGGCGCTGCGCTGCCGGAAATGTAGCGCATATCGGACCGGCCGTTTTCGGGCGGCACTAGGCCCAGTGAGGTCAGCGAGCGTTGCGAGGGGATGTAGGCGATGTGCGTTTCGGGATCGAAGGACCCGCCGGCCCAGTTGGTGCCGCCCCCGGCCGTCGCCAAGGCCAGTGTGGCATAGGGGCCATCCGGCCGGCTAACCACCGGCGGAGTGAAGATCGGCCCGAGCTTGTACTTGGAAACGATTTGGAGCGCTTCCGCTTTGAGCGCCGGCGTGAAGTCGATCACATCATCCGCGGTAAAGCCTTGGAGGTCGTAAGCGGGTGGCTTGGTAGGAAACGGCTGGGTGGGGCTGGTCTTCTCGCCGGGAACGTCGGATTGCTCTACCGGCCGCTCCACTATGGGCCAGATCGGCTGGCCATTTTCGCGATTGAACACGTACAGGAACGCCTGCTTGGTGGGCTGCGCCAGCGCGCGCACCATGCGGCCGTTCTGGGTGATGTTGACCAGCATGGGCGCATCCGGAATATCCATGTCCCAGATGCCGTGATGGACGAGCTGGTAATGCCATTTGCGCTGGCCCGTTTTGAGATCCACGGCCACCACGCTTTCGCCGAACAGTCCGTTGCCGGGGCGGTGGCCGCCGTAGTAATCGCCGGTGGGCAGCTCTACCGGAAGGTAAGCCATGCCAAGCTGCTCATCCACGCTGATCTGGCCCCAGACGCCTGCGTTGCCGGTGTAGGTGGCGGAATCGTTTTCCCAGGTGTCGTAACCGAATTCGCCGGGCTTGGGGATGGTGTGGAAGATCCAGAGGCGCTTACCCGTGCGGACGTCGAAGCCGCGAACGTAGCCTTTCACGTTCGTCTTGCTGCGCGGCACGCCGCCGGGGCGGTGGGCCGCGCCCACGATCACCGTATCTCCGGCAACCACTGGCGTGGCGTGCAGGCCGACTTCGCCGGTTTCCAGATCAATCTGCTGATCGTCATCCCGCTTCAAATCGACTACGCCATCCTGCCCGAAACCGGGAACGCGCGCGCCGGTCTTGGCATCGAGCGCGATGAGGCGGTAGCCCGGCGTGACATAAAGGATGCGCTCCTCGCGGCCATCGGTCCAATAAGCCAGACCGCGGCCGGAGAGCTGGCGGGGAGCGTTATTGCCGCGGGCGCCCTCTTTTTCGCCGTGGACCCAGAGCAATTCGCCGGTGGCTGCATCGATGGCAGCCACGGCGCGCCGCGTACCCGCGGTCGTGTAGATAACCCCATTGGCCATCAACGGGGTGCCTTCGAAATTGAATTCTGGGCGGGGACCGAGGTTATCGGTTTTGAAGCGCCAGGCCACTTGGAGCGTATTGAAATTGGCCGCGTTGATCTGGTCGAGGGGCGAGTAGTGCGTGTTGCCCAGATCGGCTCCGTAGGTCCGCCATTCGCCGTTCTTCGCGCCGGTTTGCGCCAGGGCAGGCAAGGCGGCCGCGAGGAGGGCGGCAACAGGGGCGACGCTGCGGGAAACGCTTAGCCTCATAGTTTCCTCCTAGATGGAACGGATCATTATATACGCGGCGCCGAACAAAAACAGCGGCGGTTCTTAATTTCGCGGATTGCTTTAAGCTCGTAGCAAGTTCGCTAAGCCGTCCGCGCGTGTCCGCACGCCTACAAAGAAGGTTCCAAACAGGGCGTAAACGGCGCTGACTTCATCGAAACGCATCTCGTAGATGAGCTTTTTGAAGACCAGCGGATCCTCGGCAAACAGGTCGACTCCCCATTCCCAATCATCGAAGCCGATGGAGCCGGTGATAATCTGCCGGACTTCGCCGGCATAACGGCGGCCGATCATGCCGTGCTCGTGCATCATGCGCTGGCGTTCGGCCATCGGTTCCCGGTACCAGTTCACGGACTCGCCGCGGCGGCGGTCCATGGGATAGAAGCAGATATATTTGGCCGGTGGAATTTCCGGCCATAAGCGGGGCGCCATCGCCTGGCGCTGGCGGCCGATCACTGCTTCGATTTCGCGGTTCCACTCCTCCGAATGCGCCGGAATTCCTTTGGCCGCGAGATCCGTATAGACCTTAGCCGAAGATTCATAAAGTCCCAACTCCACCATCGAAAGGTAGGAGGTGGTGGACTCCAGATAATCGCTGAGACGCAGGCGGGCGAACATCTGTTGCGCTTCGTTCAGCTCCTCGAAATCGCGCCGGAAATGCAGAAGCAACAGGTCGCCCTTGTGGCCGAGCAAAGAATACGCCGCGCTCTGCCGGCCCTCGGAAGCCTTCTCCCAACCGTCCAGCCATCGCGCCGCTTCTTCTACGATTACCGCGCGCTCGGCCGCGGGAAGCCCGCGCCACGCCGGGCGCCGGAAGCGCATCATCTGATGGAGCACACTGGCTCCTTCGAGTGTGAGCGGGACCGCGGGTAGAGCGGTTTCGGCGAGCGTTTCAGGCAGCATGCATCTCATTATAAGAGCGCCGCCACAGCGCCGTTATGGAGCGCGCCACTAACAGCACGTGCGGCGCTCAGGCGTCGCGGCGCCCGCCGGCGATTAAAGAGAGCCGCGCCAGGTGCGACTCCGCCGCGATCTCTTCCAGTTCCTTATCGGCGGCAGCCTGCCATTCCGCCCGGCGCCTCTCTTTGAGACGTTCCAATAACTGGCAATGGCGGCGGGCCTCCAACATCGCCTTCTGTTGCGCCTCGGCGAGCTGGCGCGCTTCGGCGTAGCGAGCCGCGATCTGCCGAGCCTGCGCGGCGGCGTACTTGCGATAATTTGCGAGCGCGGCCAGATCGTTGCCGGTGACCGGCGACCATGCGCGCACCTGTGTTTCCGCGCCGATTCCAGCGGCCTCCATGCGGGAACGTTCCGCCTCCAGTTCGGCGGCCTCCCGCATGCGCTGCTGGTATTTGGCTTCCTCCAGTTCCAACTGCCTGCGGCGATATTGAAGGACCTGTTCCAGGCGAAAACGGAAGGTTGTCATTTAGCCGGAATCGGAGGCGCAGGCCGCGCGGCCGGCCCTGCAGGCGCCAGGCGCCCGGAAAGCGCCTGCATGCGATTCAGAGTATCCTCGATCGAAGAGCTTGTCAGGTGATCCTGGCGCAGAAAATCCAGCAGTTCCGGGCGCAATTGAATGGCGGAATCCAAAACGGAGTTGGTCCCCGAAACGTACGCTCCCAACTGGATCAGATCTTCGGCATCCCGATAAGCAGCCAGCGCCTCCCGCATTTTGCGCGCCGCCTCTTTCTGCGGCGGCGTGGCAATCTGCGATGTCAGCCGGCTGACCGAATGCAAAATGTCGATCGCGGGATAGTGGGCCTGGGCCGCAAGCTGCCGGGAAAGAATAATGTGCCCGTCGAGAATGGCGCGCACCGCGTCGCAGATGGGTTCATTAAAATCGTCGCCTTCGACCAGCACCGTAAAGAACCCGGTAATGGAGCCGCGGCGGAAATTGCCTGCCCGTTCAAGCACCTTGGGTAGCATGTTGAACACCGAGGGCGTGTAGCCTTTCTGGCTGGGCGGCTCACCGGCGGCCAGGCCGATTTCGCGTTGCGCCATGGCCAAACGCGTCACCGAGTCCATAACCAGCAGGACATTGGCGCCCTGATCGCGGAAATATTCGGCCACGGCTAATGCCACGAAGCAGGCGCGCACGCGCAAAGGCGCCGGCCGCTCCGAGGTGGCGACCACCACTACGGATTTCTTGCGTCCTTCCGACCCCAGTTCCTGTTCCAGAAATCCACGAACCTCGCGATTGCGCTCGCCCACCAGCGCGAGAACCGCTACATCGGCGGAACTCTGGCGGCACATGGCGCCCAGCAGCGTGCTTTTGCCCACCCCACTGCCGCCAAAGATGCCGATGCGCTGCCCCAGACCGCATGGCAGCAGACCATCAATCGCGCGGATTCCGGTAACCAGCGGCTTCGTAATATGCTCGCGGTCCAAAGGATTGCCGGGCGCGCCGTAAAGGCTGTAAGCGTTTTCCGCGGCCAGAGGCGGGCCGCCATCGATCGGCTTGCCGAAACCGTCGATCACGCGCCCGAGCAGTCCCCAGCCAACTTCCACTCTGGCATCTTCGCTGCGGGCGCCGACCGTGTCGCCTAGCTGGAGTCCATCGATTTCTTCGAGTGGCATCGCCAGCACGCGGCCGTTGCGGAATCCAATCACCTGTGTGCGAATTGCGCGGCCCGCGCCGGTGCGGATTTCGCAGAAATCCCCTATGGCGACATTCGGTCCGCGAGACTCAATCAGCAGACCGACTACCTCGGTAACCTGGCCGGTCCACGTGAGGCACGGGATACGTTCCACATCTTCGATATAAGGCGCCAGCGAAATTCCCGCGCTCATTTCGAACTCGCTTTCATTTGGCGTTCCTCAGGCGGTCGGCCAGGCCGCGCTCAATTTCCCGAAGCTGCGATTCGACCGAAGCGTCGAGATTGCCGCGATCCGTTTCAAAAATCACGGTGCCCACTTCGCGGGAAGCATCCGGAATGATTTCCACCGTCGATCCGGCCGCCATTTGCTTGAGGCAGGCGGTCACGGCCGCGGCATGCGAGGGATGAACGCGAACCCTGCAAATTTCCTGTCCTTGCAGTTTCTCGAGAGCGCCCAGGATCAGACCGTGAAGAGCATCGGGATCGATAGCCAATTCCCGGCGCAAAATGCGGCGCGCGATGGCCATTGCCAGCCGGATCAAATCCTGCTCGGCTTCCCGGCGCAAACGCGGCCGGAAGTTCGCAATTTCCTCGATCGAGCGGGCGAGGCGCTCCATTACGGGCTGCATCTCGGCCGCCGCTTTCCCCCGCCCTGCCGCCTCGCCCTCCCTGAGCCCGGCCGCGTGAGCTTCCCGAATGCGGTTTTCCAACTCGCCCGCATCCGGCGTGGTAGCCGGCGGCGGGCTTGCGAGCGGCGCACTCTTTGCGGGCGCCGCAACCGCGGCCGCGGGAGCCGCCGCGGCGGGTGGGACATAGGATGGCGTGCGGCCCGGCAGGTCTATGCGACGCCACTCTATGGGAGCTACGCCCGGGCTCGGATCCTCCGGCCGAATCAGCTTAGACGACATACTGTTCGCCCACCGCGCCCTTCAGGCTAAGCACCCCTTCGGTTTCCAGTTCCCGGATTATGGAGATAATTTGCTGCTGGGCGGCTTCGACGTCTTTGATCTTGATCGGCCCCAATGCATCCATGTCTTCCTTCAGCATTTCGCCGCCGCGCTGCGACATACAGGACAGAATGTGATTGCGAAGCTGTTCGCTGGTGCCTTTCAGGGCCACCGTTAAGATCTTCCGGTCTACTTTGGACAAAACTTCTTTCAATCCGATCGGATCGATGAGCAGGAGGTCTTCGAAGACAAACATCAGATGGCGGATGGTCTCTCCCAGGTTCGGATCCTGCTGCTCAATGCTGTCCAGAATTTCTCGACTGGTCACCGAATCGAGCCGGTTGAGCATCTCCGCCACCGCTCGCACGCCGCCGTACGATTCGCGGCTGAACTCACCCAGAGCCTTCAGTTTCTGACCGATGACGCCGGCGATTTTGAAAATGATTTCGGGAGAGATCTGATCGAGGCTGGCCATGCGCTGAGCCACGTCCGAGCGCAGGGAAACCGGCAGCGAAGCCAGCAGCGCCGCCGCCTGCGCGGCGTTCAGGTGGGAAAGCACCAGCGCCACGGTTTGCGGATGCTCGTTATGAATGAATTTGGCGAGCTGCTGCGGATCGGCTTTTTCAATCGCATCGAAAGAAGTGGCTTCCGCTCCCAGCGCTTTGGCCAGGCGGTCCAGGAATCGTTTCGCCTGATCCGGTTGAAAGGCGCGCTGCAGGAGCTTTTTGGCATATTCGAGACCGCCTCGCGCCACATAATCGCCGGCCGTCGAAAGATGATGAAACTGCTGGAGCACCATCTCCGCCTGTTCCGAAGAAATGGCCGTAATCTTGGCGACCTCACGGCTGACCTTGCCGACCTCCTCCTCGCTTAAATGCGGCAGGAGTTCGGCCGCCGTCTGCTCTCCCAATACGATCAAAAGCATGGCGGCCTTTCGCAGCCCCGTCAGCGCTTCCGCCTTGGTGGTGTTGAGAATCATTTTCAGGCCTCTTCTTCACGAATCCAGGCGCGGAGGACCTGAGCGTTGATTTCCGGGTCCTGGGTTATTTTTTCCCGCAGATGTTTCGCCAGCACTTCGGCGGCCTTGGTGATGGGAGGCGTCAGCTTGAGAAGGTTCAATGCCTTGGCCTCCTGTTCATGTTTCAGCGCTTCCGCTTCGTGCAGACGCGATGCCAGTTGATTTTCCACGCTGCTCTCGGCGGGGGCGGGCGGATTCAATTCCGCCGGGCCGGTTACTTCGGCGGTTTTAGACTTTTTGCGCCGCAGCTTCATCGCTACCACAATGCCGAGCGCGAGCAGAACGGCCAGGATGCCCGCCGCGATCAGCAGCGTCTTCCGGTCCAACTGGAGTTTTTGGGAGGGGCTGCGAGTTCCGGGCGAGCCTGGCCCGGAAACAGTGCCAGGAGGCGGTTCCAGCAACAACGTGTTTTCAAACGGCTGCGTTTCCACGACAAGCTGGTCGCCCCGGTCCGCGTTGAAGCCCGTTACGCCCGCTACCAGGTCGTGAATCACTTTCAGCTTTTCCGGCGAGGGCGGCGTCAGAACTCTGCGGAATCCATTTTTTTCCGGCACCCAGGTCAAGGTCTGATCCACCAGCACCGCCACAGAAATCTTTCGGATCACGCCGGGGGGCAAGTGCGTTTTCTTCACGGTGCGGCTGGATTGATACGTGATGTTTTCGGAAACGCGCGAGGACCGGCTGGAACCGCCTCCCGGCCGGGAACTGGGACGGGGCAGGTTGGACGCCGTTCCTGGAATGCCGCTGGCCGATGCTAATCCGGCCGTGTCCTCGGTGCGCTGCGACGTCAGCATCACGGTCCGGGCCGGATCGTAAATCTCTTCGCTCTGGTCCCCGCCCGAGAAATCGCAATCCACCGAAACCCCCGCACGGAACTTCTCTGCCCCCAGCAACGGTTCGAGCGTCGAATTGATCTTGTTGAGAAGGTCTGTTTCCACCTGGTGGCGGTAATCGAGCGACGCTGCATCCGGCTCGCTGCCATCCGGGTTCGTGGGCGCGCGGGGGCGGCCCAGCAGGTTGCCGTTCATATCCAAAACAGAAACCGCTTCGGGCGCGAGGCCCTCGACTGCGCTGGCAACTAAGTGGTTGATGGCCTGAACATTCTGCTGCGACAGGTGCGCTCCCGGTTTGAGCCGCACCAGCACGCTGGCTTTCGCGGGCTGCTGTGCGTCGAGGTACACCGAATCCTTCGGAAAAGTGATGTGCACGCGCGCCTGCTCGACTTCGGCCAGCGACATCACGGAGCGCTCCAGTTCGCCTTCGAGCGCGCGCCGGTAGTTTACGTGTTCGGTGAATTCGGAAGCGCCCAGATTGTTCCGGTCGAACAGTTCATAGCCGATGCGCCCCGTTTTGGGGATACCGGCGGCAGCCAGGCTCAGGCGCAGTTCCGCCAGCCGCGCGGAGGGCACCAGCACGGTTCCCGGCCCGGTAGGCAGGCTGTCGGAAAGGCGGTACTCCACGCCGCTTTCCTTCAATTTCTGCACGATGGCGGCGGCGTCCTCCGGAGCCAGGCCGGAGAACAGCGGTTTGAAATCCGCTTCCTTGCGCCAGTGCACCAGCCCATACAGGCTCCCGGCCACGGCCAGCGCCACGGCCACAATCGCGATCCGCTGGCGCATCGTCAGACTGGCGAGGAGCTTATTCATCGCAGTGCCGAAGGCGCGAACCCCTGGAAGCAATCACGAAACTAAGATCGGCAGTTTGCGGCCAAAACCTTACATCTGCATGCGCATGATTTCCTGGTAAGCACTTACTACCTTGTTGCGCGCCTGCATAAACAGATCGAAGGTGAGTTGCGCCCGTTCCGTCGCCAGGATGGTGGTGTGGAGTTCTTCGCCCTCGCCATTCAGAAACCGTTCCACCGATGCCGAAGCCTGCGATCGGGAATCTTCCACCGTTTGAACGGCCGACGCAAGTGCTTCCTGGAAAGTGCCTGCCCCGGCAGTTCTGGCCGATCCGGCCGAGGAAGTGACCGGTTCGGCAAGAGCCGGGAAAGAGACGGGCGTGATCGCGGCCGGCATAGCTTATTTCATCCAACTTATTTCATTAAGTCCAGCGACCGTTCGATCATGTCCTTGGCCGCCGAAATGGCCGCCACATTGGCCTCGTACCCGCGGGTCGCGCCCATCAGATCGACCATGTCTTCGGCGGGATTCACGTGGGGAAAAGCGACATAGCCATCCTTGTCGGCGTCCGGATGCCCGGGCAGGTAGCGGCGCTCGGGCGGCCGTGTGTCGGTTACAATCCTGTCGACGGCCACGCCTCCTGCATTCTCCAATTCCGCCTGGAAGGTGGAAGCAAACGGCGAGCCGATCTCCTCGGAAGCGAAAACCACATCTTTGCGGCGGTAAGGACCGCCTTCGGGTGTGCGGGTGGTCTCCGCATTGGCCAGATTCTCGGCCAGCAATTCGGCTCGCGTGCGCTGCGCCGCCATGCCGGACGCACCGATCGAAAGCACCGAGAACAGACTCATGTGCTTTGCCCGCCTCCGCTGATCGCCGACTGCAGGCTGTGGATCTCACTCCGCATCAGGTTCGACGCCACCTGAAAACGCAGAGCGTTTTCCGCCAGAAGACGCGCCTCGCGATCTAAACTAACGTTATTGCCATCGTTTTTCACAGGCAGCCCCACTACCTGCACCACTTCGGGAGCTAACCCCGTGGCGTTCTGGAATTCCCCCTGAAAATCCAGGTCGCGCGTGCGATAGCCGGGCGTGTCCGCATTGGCGATATTCGACGCCACCAGTTTCTGCCGCGCGGCCAGCAAGTCCATGTATCGTTCGAGTTGGTTGCCAACGCCGTCCAGCATGCACGTCGCGGATGCACGGGCAGGGCCAGATCGTGCGCCTTTAGAATGAAGGGGATGGCAAGAGGAGCCGCGGCAAAAGATTGGCGCGAGACCAAAAACTGGCACCGTTTAAGCGAACTCGATGCCCTGCGCCAGCGGCAACTGACTGCCCCAGTTCAGCGTATTGGTTTGGCGTCTCATATAAGCCTTCCAGGCGTCGCTACCCGCTTCGCGCCCGCCCCCGGTCTCCTTTTCGCCGCCAAACGCGCCGCCAATTTCCGCCCCGCTGGTCCCGATGTTGATATTCGCAATGCCGCAATCGCTGCCCCGATGGCTCAGAAATGTCTCGGCGGAAATCAGGTTTGTGGTGAACATGGCCGAAGACAGACCTTGCGGCACGTCGTTGTGCCAGTGGATGGCATCGTCCAGATCGTCAAACTCGATCAGATAGAGAATCGGCGCGAAGATTTCCTCTTTCAGTAAAGGCATCTCCGGGCGAGCCTTCACCAGCGCAGGCTCAACGAAGCATCCCATGATGTGTTTTCCGCCATAAAGGATTTCCCCGCCCTCCGCGCGGATGCGGCTAAGCCCGGCCAGCATGTTTTCCACTGCCCGGCGGTTCACCAGCGGGCCCATCAGCGTCGCTTCCTCCATGGGATCTCCGATTTTGACCTGCTGGTACGCCTTCACCAGCGCCTCGGTGATCCGACCGGCTATGCCGCGCTGCAGAAACAGGCGGCGCGTGGTCGTGCAGCGTTGCCCGGCGGTGCCGATGGCCCCAAAGAGCACCGCGCGCAGCACCAGGTCCGGGTTGGCGTCATTCATCACGATGATGCCGTTGTTGCCGCCCAGTTCCAGAATGGTGCGGCCCAGCCGCCCGGCCACCACCTCGGCCACATGCCTGCCCACGCGCGTCGAGCCCGTGAAACTGATCAGCGGGATGCGACGGTCTTGAATCAGCATTTCGCCCAGCGAGTCGCCGCGATCCACTACCAGGTTGAAGATGCCCTTGAGCCCGTTGGCTTCCATCACCCGGTTGCAGATTTTCTGCACCGCGATGGCCGTCAGCGGCGTCTCTGGCGACGGCCGCCACAGTACACAATCGCCGCACACAGCCGCGATCATGGCATTCCACGACCACACCGCCACCGGAAAGTTGAACGCGCTAATCACTCCCACAACCCCCAGCGGATGCCATTGCTCGAACATGCGATGGGCCGGGCGCTCGCTGTGCATCGTAAGTCCGTAAAGCTGGCGGGAAAGGCCCACGGCGAAATCCGCGATATCGATCATTTCCTGGACCTCGCCCATTCCTTCGGCCAGAATCTTTCCCATTTCGAGCGTAACGAGCGCGCCCAGATCGGCCTTATGAGCCCTAAGCTGTTCGCCGATCTGCCGTACCATTTCGCCGCGTTTGGGGGCGGGCACCATGCGCCAATCGAGGAACGCCTCTTGCGCGTGCGCGACCACGCGATCATAATCCGCTGGTCCTGCGCTCAGAATTTTCGCCAAAGGTTCGCCGGTCGACGGATTAATGGAAGCGAATTCGCCGCCAGAAGGGTTGGGTATCCAATCGCCGTAACAGGCGCCGGAGTTTACCGGCTCGATATGCAATTTCTCGAGGATCTCCGGAACGGAAGTGCTGCTTGGGGAGCCCACGACATTCATTTTAAAGCCCGAACAGATGTTACAAAGCCCCGCCGTACCTTTTGTAACTTCTGCACACCGGGCTTTTCGCCTACGATGCCGCAAGGAGGATAACAAACCTGATCGTGACACATACAATGAAAGCACTCAAGCTCTTTCGGGTATCTTTGGGGGCCGCAGCGGCGATCTTATTGCTTTCCGCTCTGGCAGGGGAAGCCAGCGCCGATGTACTTTACGGAGTTCAAGGCATAAGCGCCAGTTGCGGGTGGGATGCGCAATATAACGAGCCCTCCAACGTGAACGGGGGGGTCAACGGTCTGGACCCCAATGCTCCAGGGCCCTGCAACGTAACCGGTTCCGCAACACTGACTCCGGGGCTGACTTCCGCCTCAGGGCAAATCCTTGCAGTCGGCAATCAAATGCCGCCTGCCGTAATGACATCCGGCAGTTGGGCTGCGGACCTCTCGACAGCCTCTTTACACGCAACCTCGTCTACATCCGGCGATGCCAACTTAGGGAATAATGGGACCGACACGCGCCTTTGGGACACGCTCACCTTCAACGTCGCCGGAGCGGGGGCTAACACTGTCACGAATATTCCGTTCGTCTTCTCGGCGGACGGTGGCGGGAGCGATCCCACCTACGAAGAGTGGTTCGCACAGCTACAGCTGACCAGCCCTTCCAATCTCCCCTACGGGGCCTGTTGTGGTGTCAGTGACCTCGTTTGGGGCTGGGATTTGAACGAAGGCGGGCACGTATTCACAGCCGATCCCGGTACCGTGATCCACAACACGGGCGGGCCGGATTTCGTAACTGTTAACTGGATGGCGCCCACCGTCAACACAACGAACGATCTGATCATCGAGGGTACCGTCTCGATGATAGGTCCCTCCCAAACCTTTTCGGTTATCGCCGACCTTAGCACTCTCTCCAACCAAGGGACGGTGAATTTTGGAGATACGGCATCTATCCAGTTCCAGTTGCCGCCAGGCGTCAACTTCACATCGGCTTCCGGTGTGTTCGGTACCGCCAGCGCCGTCCCGGAGCCCTCTATGTTCGGCTTATGTGGGCTGGCGATGGCCGGGTTGGGTTTCTTCCGCCGGCGCCTATTCCGGAAGTAAGCCGATGCGCCGCTCCAGGGCGATCATGCGAGGATCGCCCTGGTAGCGGGCGAATAGCGGGTTGACCTTGATCCGCAAGATCTGCTCCTCGTGAGCATCGGCCGATTGTTCCAGCCAGCGAAACATACGGTCGGCTTCGTCGGCCAGAGCGTAGACGTAGGCAACGGTGTAGCGGATCACAGCGGGATCGAGGGGGTGGTCTTCCAAGCGGCTGATGAGGGCAAGTCCGTCGGTTCGCCGGCCCTGTTCGATCCAGGCGCAGGCTTTCAGGATGAGCAGATGCGGATTGGAAGGCGCGATTTGGCTGGCCTTCTCGAGATGCAAAAGGGTTTTGGCAGGCCGGCGTGCCACGATGGCACTGTAGGCGGCAATCAGATGGGCGGGGAGCCAATCGGGAATGCGGCGGAAACAGAACGCCAGTTGTTCATCGGCATCGGCATACCTGCCTTCCGCCAGCAGAGTGATGGCAAAATTTGCTCGCAGCACGAGATTGAGAGGGTCGCGGGCAATGGCTTCGGCGAATTGCGCCTGAGATTCTGTAATCCGGCCACGCGTCATCAGGGCGAGTCCCCAGGCGCTTCGGGTGCCGGAGCTGGCATCGGGAGCTGCGAGCGCGCGCCGAAATTGAGCCTCCGCGCCAGGCCAATCCCAATCCAAGATGTAGTTCAGGTAAGCGAGCTGACCTGCCGCCCAATCCAGATTGGGATCGAGAGCCACGGCGTCCTCCAGGTAGCGCCTCGCCTGGCGGAATTGTTCCGTTTGACTCCGGCCGGCAAAGTCGGCGCGATCGATGTAGGTCGAGCCCAACTGGCCGTAAGCCGCAGCATAGCGCGGAGCAAGGCGGATGGCGCGCTCCAGGTAACCAGTGGCCTTCCCAAGCGATTCCGGCGTCATTTTTCGCTCCTCATAGACTCCCCGGAGGTACAGATCATGAGCCTCTTGACCAGGATCGAAAGACGGCGCCGGCGCGCCGGTAGTAAGCTGCACGCGCAACGCTTCGGCGATCGCGGCGGCGATTTCGTCTTGTAAGCGGAACAGATCCTTCGCCTCGCGATCGTAGGTGGCCGCCCACAGATGCATGCCATCGGCGGTGCGATTCAGCTGCGCCACGACGCGAATCGAGTTTCCGTTGCGCAGAACACTGCCTTCCACCACGGCGCCCACGCCGAGCTGCTGTCCGATTTCCCGCACGTCCGCGCTCTTGCCTTTAAACTGAAAGGCGGAGGTGCGCGCCACCACGCGCAGTCCGTTGAGCACAGCCAGCGCATTGGTCAGCTCGTCTGTAAAACCGTCGCTCAAATATTCGTTCTGGTGATTCGGGCTAAGGTCCAGAAACGGCAGGACGGCTACGGATGAAAGCGGCTGCGGGGAGCGCCCGCGCAAAAACCGCGCTCCCGCTACCGCCACCACAAGGAGAAACATGCCTGCCGCAATCCAGCGGAGGAGCAGTTGAGGGCGCGGCGCGACCGAGGCGCCCGGAGCGGCAGGTAACGATGGGAGACTGGCAGGCGGGAGCGCCTCGTCCGCTGGAACCCTGGAAAGCACCGGAACGTAGCCGCGCGCCGGAAACTCGATACGAACTGCGTCGTGCGCCCCTTCCGCCTCGTAATATTCGCGCAGTTTTGCGCGAACCCGGCTAAACTCAACGCGCACCGCCGAATCGGTCTGCGGGTCCCATGATGCCGGCTTCTCAAAGACTTCTCGTCCGATCTCGTATTCCTTTAGCGGCTGCCCATCTTGTTCTAAACCGCGCATCACCAGCCAGCGGAGAAGGGCCGAGCGGCGCTGCGACTTGCAGAATCCGGCGCTCGCCAGGACCCTGCTAAGCTGAGCCTCTACCTCGGCGAGCGGGATGTCTGGCGCAGAAGTGCAATTCGAGTCTGGTTCCGGTGCGGGCATTTTGTGGTGTAAGACATCTTACCGGAAATTCCACCGGGGGCCGAAAGAAACCTTAGTCCGGTATCTACCATTACTCAGGGAAGGCTGCCGCGGGCTATGCCAGCCAGTGGCCCATTTTCTCTTTTTTGGTGCGCAGATAGGCTTCGCGGGTATCGATCACGTCGGCCAGACAGGGCACACGCTCGGAGACGCGAATTCCGGCGCGCTCCACGGCCTCCACTTTCTCCGGGTTGTTCGAAAGCAGCCGGACCGCTTCGAGGCCGAAAAAACCCAAAATCGCCGCCGGGAGCTTATAGCTGCGGAGATCACTTTCAAAACCGAGTTGCTGGTTGGCTTCGATTGTATCGGCGCCCTGGTCCTGCAGTTCGTACGCGCGCAGCTTGTTCAGCAGGCCAATTCCCCGCCCTTCCTGGTGCTCATAAATCAGCAAACCACGGCCTTCCTGCGCAATATGTTGGAGGGCAATTTCCAGTTGGGCACGGCAATCGCAGCGCAGGCTGTGAAACACGTCGCCGGTCAGGCACTGCGAATGGATCCGCACCAGTGGAGCCGGCTGGCCGGAAAGATTGCCCATGCGCAGGGCCACGGCTTCCTCCACTTCCCCGGAAATGGTTCCGCGGAAGCCGAAGATGCGGAAGGAGCCAAACTGAGTGGGAAACCCGGCTTCAGCCACCTTTTCGAGCCGCAAGGGGGCGGCGTCTATCGATCCGTTATCGGGCGATGCTGTGTTGGGCGCGCTTATCCTTTCATTATAATGGCTTGCAAAGGCGCGGGAGCCTGAGCGAAAGCGGCATGACGGAAGTCCAACCTTCGTTTCTCATTGAACTCCTGGTAAAGCTGGGCGTGGTCGCTTCCATCGCCAGCATCCTGGCGCGCTTTCGCGCCTTCCAGGCGGTGCTGCTGCAGGACAGCCGCATTCTGAAACAGCGGTTTGTGCTGGCGCTGTGGCTTTCGGCCGTTTTTGGCGCAAGCGTCGCCACCCGCGTGCTCAGCCCCAGCTATGAAGCTGCCGACTTGGGCCTCGAAGGCAGCTTTCTCGCCGGCCTTCTGGGCGGCTACGTCACCGGCCTGCTCTCGGGCGTGCTGATTTCCCTGCCCGCGTTTTTTTTCCAGCACGAGCATTTGGCCATGCCCGCACTCGCCGCCATGGGTGTGCTGGGCGGCCTGTTGCGCGATCTCGCTCCCGATCCGGAAGATATCTGGCGCATGTCGCCGTTCCCCGATCTCTCCATTTACCGCTTCTTGAAAGAGAGCCGGAATCACCACCGGGCGGCCTTTCACCTGTCGCTGCTGGCCGCCATCCTCGCCGCGGAGTTCGTGCGGCAGCATCTTTCCCAACTGACCTCCTTCCGCCAGAGGGAGCTTTTTCGTCTCGCGCCGCCGGCCCACCAGGCGCATCCCGTCACCTTCGTTGCGCTCTATGCGACCACGGTTTTTGCCGTGCTGATCCCTGTCAAGATCTGGAATCACACCCGCACCGAAAAGAAACTGGAAGAGCAGAAGCGGCTGCTGGCGGAGGCGCGCCTGGCCGCACTCACCAGCCAAATTAATCCGCACTTCCTGTTCAACACGCTGAACTCCGTTTCCTCGCTGATCCGCACGGACCCGGCCCAGGCGCGGTTGATGGTGGGGAATCTCTCGAAAGTCCTGCGGCGCCTCCTGCGCAAGCACGAAAACTTCAGCCCGCTGCGCGAAGAGCTGAGCTTTATTCAGGATTATCTTTCGATCGAGCTGGTCCGTTTCGGCGACAAATTGCGCCTCGAAACCGACGTGGCCGGCGACACGCTCGACCTGCTGGTGCCCAGCATGCTCCTGCAGCCGCTGGTGGAAAATTCCATCAAGCACGGCTTAAGCAGCAAGGTGGAAGGCGGCACCATCAGCATCCGTACACGCCGCCGCGATTCCAAGCTGCTGGTCCTGGTTGAAGACGATGGCGCCGGCATCCCCGAAACCCGCCTGCCGACACTGCTCGAACAAGGCATCGGCGTCAGCAACGTCAATGAGCGCTTGAAGGTCCTCTTTGGCGATGGCTATCGCATGTGGATCGATAGCGAGCCGGGGCGCGGCACCCGCATTGAAATTGAGATGCCCGAACTCGTGCCCGGCCTGGCCGCGGCCTCGTGATGGCAGCGCGGGCCCCGCTCTACGTCAGCGCACCGGCAGGAAGCGCTGCACGCGCTCGCCCTGAAACACTTCGCCGGTATAAAGAATCCCTTTGGAATCGACCGCGATCATGTGCAGCCCGAAGAATTGGCCGCCGTTTTCGCCCATCGTGCCCATCTGGCCGACGATTTTGCCGTCCTCGCGATTGATGAAGTAGATGTGGTTGTTGGTCAGGTCGGAGATATAGAGGAAGCGCTGCGCTTTGTCCGGCGAGAACATGACGCCGCCGGTGGACCCGCCCACGCCGGTCCTGGGAGCGATCACGAATTCGCGCAGGTATTTACCCTGCTTGGTGAAGACCTGAATGCGGTTGGCCATCCGGTCGGCGGCGTAGACGAAGCCGTCGTGGGAGATATTCAGGGTGAGGTGTCCCCGGAATTCTTTAGGTTCCGGACCGCCGGGCGTGTACGCGCGATCGGCATCGCTGGTAGTGATCTCGGCGAGCGTATGGCCGTAGGCTCCCCAGCCGCGTTTGAACTTCAGAGTGTCGAGGTCGAAAACCATGATCCGGCCGCCCAGGTAATTGTCGGCCGCGTACAGCTCGTGAGCGGGCTCATCCAGCCGGATTTCTTCCAGGCCGCCGACGATCATCGGCGTGGTGGGAGGATATTTGGCGCGGAAGGCGGCGATGGCCTTGGCGCGAGTGGCCTGCGCAGCGGGGTCCGGCCGGGCGCGGCCCCCGGGAGGTGTGATGAAACCGGCAACCGGGCCCGCGCTGCCATGTCCTTTGATGTGTGCGGAGGTAAGCGGCGGCTCGGCCGCGCTGCCGGGCTGGCGCTCGGGCGCTCGGGGAGTTTCGCCCACGACCTTGCCCGTTTGTGGATCGTACTTGCGAACCGTATCCTGGCCGATATACACGAACCCTTTGCTATCCACGGCCATGCCGTGGCCTTGCGGCGCATCGAAGGATCCGATCACGTTTCCGTTCTTGTCGATATGAATCATGGAAGGCGGGCGGACACAGCAATCGGCTAATGGCGGCGTGAGTTCGGCTTCCAGTTCGATATCGGTGAGGTCGTTGGGGCGGTTCAGGACCCACACATTATCATCCTTATCGACGGCCAAGCCCGTAACACCGCCCATTTTCCACTTATTCGGGAGAGGCTTGGGCCAATCGGGATCGAACTTGAATTTCGGCGCGGCGGGCTCCTGCGCGCCGGGTAAAACAAACACGGCCAAAGTGCCGAGGGCAGCCGCCCCAACAAGAAAATAGGCGATGCAGCGAGCGATCATCATCCCTCCCCGTGGCGCGGCGTGCGAGGCACGCTGGCGGATTGCTCAGAGATTATATGCTATTCCCAACCGCTTAAGGAACGCTCAGGAAACCGGTGATCTGCCGCGCGCGGGCGTCCCTCGGCCGGCGCTAAGGATCGTGCATGTGCTAGGCCGCTAATTCCGTACGCCCCGTGCTTCCAGGCGGCGATTGCTCTTTCACCGGCGACAGGTTCGCGGGGAGTGCGCTGCCACCGCCCATATATGCAGTGGCAAGGCTCAGAATGATGCCGCCCCACACCAGAGCTCCCCAGCCCACCGTGGAGTCTGTGCCGAGGAACCGCTCGATGATTGCGGCGGGCGGGCTGCCGCTGCTCACAAAAGCCAGATCCAACAGGCGCGGCACCAGCCAGGCGACGGCTACTATGTTGGCGAGAGTTGCCACTCCCCAAGTTGTGAGTCCGTGCAAAATCCGCAAGTCACGCAGGCCTATGCCGGAGAGCCGCGCGGCCGTCCGGGCGCCTGCGTAAAAGGATACGGCCATGGTAACGAGATACCAAACCGCGCTCCAGGCCAGCGAGCCGCCCAAGGCAGCCCCGATGAATAAGCCGAAAGAAAGAAATAAACCCTCCATCCCAAGCGTCACCATCAGTCCGGCCCAAATGGCGCCCCAGGATACCTTTTGCAAACGTACGGTCTCGCTCCAGCGCGGCATGGCCGTATGAGGCACGCGGGGAGGAATGTCATGAATTACATCCGACATGAGAGAAACTCCACCTTCTTCATGCGCACGCAACGTGCCACTATCAAGCGGCTTCGGCGGTTCCGCAACAGCCGTTTCCATGCCTGTCACCGGCAAAATCGAATATGTCCCTCGACCCCTTGCACACCTCGCGGAAAACGTATACAGTTTTCCCATTATGAACACGAGAGGGGTGTCGGCCGCTTGCATTTTCGCGGCCGCGACGCTGTCGTACGGGCAAAGTCCCACTGCCGTCGAATGGAGCAAGCCGTTCCCTCCTTACAAAATCGCGGGCAACCTGTACTACGTGGGGTCGGAACAGCTTGCTTCCTACCTGGTGGTTACTCCGCAAGGAAACATCCTCATCAACAGCGATTTCGAGCAAACCGTGCCCGTCATTCGCGCTTCGGTAGAAAAGCTCGGTTTCCGCTTCAGCGATATCAAAATCCTGCTGGGCAGTCACGCTCACGGGGATCACATGGAAGGCGACGCGCTGGTAAAAGAGCTGACCGGCGCGCGCGTCATGGCCATGGAGCAAGACGTTCCCGCGCTCCGCAAAATGACCCCGGGCGGCAAGCCCCATCCCATCGACCGCATCTTGCACGATGGCGATGAAGTCACTTTGGGCGGAACCACGCTGGTAGCCCATCTCACTCCCGGCCACACCAAGGGCTGCACCACCTGGACCATGAAGGTGCAGGACGGCGGCAAGACCTACAACGTAGTCATCATCGGAAGCCTGAACGTAAATCCGGGTTTTGTGCTGGTGGGCAACAAGGACTATCCGCGGATCGCCGCCGATTACGAACACAGTTTCGAAGTGCTTCGCGCCCTGCCCTGCGACATCTTCCTGGGCGCGCACGGCAATTATTACGGCATGACCGCCAAATACGCGAAGCTGCGGAAGGGCGCGGCCAACCCCTTCATCGATCCCGCCGGTTACCGCGCTTATATCGACGATCGCGAGCAGGCGTTCCGCAAGGAACTGGACGCGCAGAAGCGCAAGGCGAATCCAAGCAACTGAAAAGGAGCGTGAAATGAAACCCGCATTTCTGGGGATCTCCGTTTGTATCGCCGCCGCCTTGTGGGCACAGAACGGCTCCGCTCCGGTGCGGCAAACCACGCCGGCCTGGGCCTTCGCGGTGAATCCGCCCGCGGTTCCCGGCGCCCAGCCGCCCGCACCGGATAACTCCGTCAAACACGTCCCGGGCTCCAACGTGTCGTTCACGGTTTCGCAGACACGCGATTTGTTCAATCCTCCCGACTGGTATCCCAACCAGCATCCCCCCATGCCGCGGATCGTGGCTCACGGCCGCATGCCGAACGTGCGCGCCTGCGGATACTGCCACCTGCCGAACGGGCAGGGGCGCCCGGAAAACGCGGGTATTGCCGGTCTGCCCGCCGCGTACATCGAGCAGCAGATGGCCGACTACCGCAACGGCCTGCGCAAAAGTTCGGAGCCGAAAATGGGGCCGCCCGCCAACATGCTCGTGATCGGCAAAAACGCCACCGCGGAGGAAGCGCACGAGGCCGCCGAGTATTTCGCCGGCTTGAAATATAAGCCCTGGATTCGCGTGGTGGAAGCGAAGATGGTGCCCAAGAGCAAGGTGCAGGGCTGGATGTTCGTAAAGGCCGATGAAACCAGCATGGAGCCGATCGGCCAGCGCATTCTCGAAATGCCCGAGGACTTGGAGCGCACCGAACTGCGCGATTCCAATTCCGGCTTCATCGCCTACGTGCCGCCCGGCAGCATCAAGAAAGGCGAACAACTGGTCACCACCGGCGGCCCTAAAGACAAAACCATCAAGTGCGCCATCTGTCACGGCCCCGATCTGCGCGGCCTCGGCAACGTTCCGCCCCTCGCCGGCCGCTCGCCCAGCTACACCGTCCGCCAGCTATACGATATGCAGCACGGCAACCGCAAAGGCCCCGGCGCCGCGCTGATGAAGGCGGTGGTCGCGAACCTCACCGAAGAGGACATGGTGAACATCGCGGCCTACACTTCGTCGCGGATGCCGTAAGGCGCGAGCAATCCTGGCTGACGGCAGCTTCAACAGCGACTGAACGCCGCGGAGCTGGAGCGGTAGCCGTGGGCCGGCGGTTGGAGGCTGCCGGATTACCCTACGAGGACCCATATTTTTGCGTGCTGTTGTAAAACCTTCATCGGTGGGAAGATTGCAGTCCGACCGGTCGGAGGCATGAACAGTGAATAGTCCCATTATCAACGAACCCAGGACCGAGCCGCGGATTGAACACCGAGAGGGGAGGATCGCACGAACAATTGAACAGCAGACGGCGAAACTTCCTTCCGATACGTTTCTCTGGGCAGCCATCGGTTCCATGGCCGGGTCGCTGGCGCTGAAAATAGCAGGTAGTGACAAAACTGCGAATTTCGTCGGCCAGTGGGCGCCCACGTTTTTGATCCTTGGGCTCTATAACAAGATGGTGAAATTGCACGGGTCGGAAGGCCAGTAGTGTTAGCGCCCGAAAAACAACGGTTAGGTGCTCGCCGTCCTAACCGTAACGGTTAGGGCCGAAAAACTGATGAAGCGCCGGCTTTCAGGCCGGCGCCTTTAATCGATCTTCTAACTGTGCCGGGCGGGAGCTAGCATTTTCTGCACGCCCCTTGTCAGGATTTCTCATAGACAAAAAAGTCGCTAAAAGCACCTTCGGGATTTTGGTCCACTGGATACCACCCGAATGATCACGATCTGGTAGGCGCGCTGGTCGTGGCGGGGATGCCCTGCGCCGGCTCTCGGCGAATTAGCCGGCAGTTCCTACAAGAACGCCATCGTCTTAATCCCGGAAATATCGAAGCGCTTCCGGCAGCGCAGATTCTTGCATGCCACTTTATCGTCCAGCAGCACCATATAGCTCTGTGCCTTCTGGAAGCGGGCGCGGTCGCGCTCATCGGCGCCGGCCGGAACGCGTTCCTTTTTCTTGCGCACCAGCCACCGCACCTCGTACGTTTCCGAAGTGTGGCAGAAGGGGCAATTCAACGTGGCCGGCTTCGTAGTCGGAGATTCACTATAAAACGCCCGCTCGTCCATGCAGAACCCCCGGTTACCTCCGTAACCTCTGTGCTTTCCACTTTGGTTTTCTCAGTGCCTCCGCGCCTTGCGGTGCAATCGGACCTATCTGTTCTCGATGGGAATCCAGGTCTGCCCGTCCGGCTTCCCCTTGTACTCGGCGCGCGGGCGGATCAGCCGGTTGTTCCGGTACTGCTCCAGCACATGCGCCGTCCAGCCCGACATGCGGCTCACCGCAAATACCGGGGTGAACAGATCGATCGGAATACCCAGCGAATAGTAAGTCGAGGCCGAATAGAAATCCACGTTGGGATTCAAATTTTTGACGGACTTCACGGTCTCTTCCATGCGCCGCGACATGCGGTAGAGCTTCTCGTGTCCGGTGCGCTTGCCGAGTTCTTCGGAAAGCACGCGGAGATGGGTGGCGCGCGGATCTTCGGTGCGGTAAACACGGTGGCCGAAGCCAGGCATCTTGATCTTGCGCGCCAGCATGTCCTGCACCCGTCCCGCCGCCTGATCTTCGTCCTGCAGTGTCAGAAGTAAGTTGATCACGTCCTGGTTGGCCCCGCCGTGCAGCGGTCCCTTCAGAGCGCCGATTGCCGAAGTCACCGACGAATAAATATCCGACAGCGTCGCCGCGGTCACACGAGCCGCGAATGTGGATGCGTTCAGCTCATGATCGGCGTGCAGAACCATGGCCACGTCGAATGCCCGCTCCATCACGTCGTCCGGCTTTTTGCCCGTTAGCGTGTACAGGAAATTCGCCGAAAAGCCCAGCTTGGGGTCGCCTTCGATCACCGGCTGGCCCTTGCGCAAGCGGTCGAGCGTGGTGACGATCGTGGCCGTCTTCGCCATCAGCCGCACCGCCTTGCGGTGATTGGCTTCGGCCGACATATCCTGCGCCTCGGAATCGTACAGGCTGAGCATCGAAACCGCCGTGCGCAGCACGTCCATCCCGTTCGCCTGGCCCGCGCTCTTCAGAAACTCCGTGACCTGCGCCGGCAAACCGCGCTCCGCCGCCAGGTCGCGCTTGAGCTGATCCAATTCTTTCCGCTTCGGCAGCGAGCCATTCCAAAGCAGAAAGATCACCTCTTCAAAAATGGCGTTGTCCGCCAGGGTATGGATGTTGTAACCGCGGTAGCTGAGGACGCCCGCATATCCGTCGATGTAACAGATTTCGCTTTCGCCGGCGACTACGCCTTCAAGACCCGCCGTTGTCATTGTTGTTCCCATTCTCAGTTCCCCTCTTCCGCCTGTTCGGCCTTGATCTACGATCCTTCCTGTGGGATCGGCCTTCCTTGAAACCGGAAACGGATGTTCCGCCAGAGATCGTGAATGCGATTGCCTTGCGGGCACCGGTCGAACGGCGGAAAGCCAAGAAAGTGGGTGCTGCGCTCCACCCACAGTTTTTTCTCGCCCGCCTTCCCGCTATCGACCTGCACGATCACTCCGGACCCGCAGGATTCCCCATCGAGCACGTCCGCCTGGTTCACCGGCGCCGCATCCGGGCCCCAGTCTTTCATAAAATCCGTGAACGGATAATCATGGCACGCCGCCGCTCCCGGTTGTGTGCAGCCCCACAGCGCGTACGCCGCCCGATAATTGTGCGCTTCGAGAAGTTCAAAGAAGCGGCCGGCTTGCCGTTCCTCGGGATAGTCGCGGAATATCGCATACAGCAAGCCGCCGCCCACCAGAACGGCGAATAAGGAAACCGCGGCCCACTTGATAATTTTTTCGCGCCGCTCTTCGCCGGCGCCGTATTTATCGAGATATCCGTGCCCCAGGTCTTCCATTACCCAAGCATCATTTCGCCGGATATGCCTTGTCGTACGCCGCGATGGCATCGTTGGTGATGTCCAGCGCGGGTTTGTAAAAGATCGCGTTGGTGACGTCGACCACCAGGTCGTAGCCTTTCTCCGTGGCGATCTTCTTCACGATTTCCTGCATCTTCTTCGTGCTCGCCGAAAGGATGTCATTGCGTTCGCGATCCACATCCGCCTGCAAATCTTCCTGCATCCGCTGCGCGTCGCGCTGCTCGCGCTGCCCCTTAGCCTGCAAATCCGCCTCGGCCTGGGGCGTCAGCTTCCCCGCCCCATTTTGCAACTGTTGCGAAATGCTGGCCAGGTCTCTTTGCAATTCCTGCAGCTTGTCCGTCCGCGGCTTGTACTTGGCTTCCATATCGGCCGACGCCTTTTTAATTTCGGCGGATTCGAGCACGGCTCTCTGCAGATTGATCACGGCCAGTCTTTCGGGAGCCTGGGCGGCGGGCTGCGCGGGCGCAAATTTCGCAAGTGTCAACAGGGCGATACCGGCCGTAGCCAGCCGCAGCCCTATCCGGAACTTCATGAAACTAACTCCTGATGAGGGTATGTAATTTTCAGTGTAACACCCAAGCCGCGGTTTTCCGGCTTGGGCGCCCGGCCGCGTCGGGGATGTATGATGACCCTTTGCAAAGGAGATCCCCGCATGCGTTTTTGCCGTTTCGCGGCTCACAATGAAGCCCGGCTCGGTCTGGTGGACGGCGCCACCGTGCGCGACGTCACCGCCGCGCTCGAGGTGATTCCGGACTGCCGCTATCCGCTGCCCAACTACGATTTGTTCATCGCCCATCTGGATCGAGTGGCCGCGCGCGCCCGCGAACTCGCCCCGCGCGCCCCGCAACTTCCTCTGGCGGGCCTCCACCTGCTCAGCCCGGTCGCCAATCCCGGAAAAATCGTCGCGGCGCCCGTAAATTATAAGAAGCACGCGCAGGAGGTCCGCGAAAATCCCGCCCTTCACAATAACAATCCCGCGCTTCTGCAATCCATCCAAACCATTGGACTCTTTCTCAAAGCCACCAGTTCCCTCACCGGCCCCTCCGCGGGCATCGAGATCCGCCGCCTCGACCGCCGCAACGATCACGAAGTCGAGCTCGCCTTCGTCATCGGCAAATCCGGCTACAACATTCCGCGCGCTCAGGCGCTCGAGTACGTGGCCGGCTATTCCATTGGCCTCGATATGACCATCCGCGGCTCCGAAGACCGCAGCTTCCGCAAGTCGCCCGATACTTATTCGGTCCTGGGCCCTTGGCTGGTAACGCCGGAGGAAATTCCCGATCCCGGCCGCCTCTCGCTCAGCATCACCGTGAATGGCGAACTGCGCCAGCAATCGAATACGGACAACATGATTCTGGGAGTTGCCGAGCTGATCGAGTTCGCGTCCTCCTTCTATACGCTGCATCCGGGCGATATTTTTATGAGTGGCACTCCGGAAGGCGTGGGGCAGATCGCGCCCGGAGACACCATCGTCGCCACGGTGGAAAAGATTGGATCGATGCAAGTGGCCGTGCGCGCCGCTCAGTCTATTCAAGCCGCCGGATGAACACCGAATATTACACGCGCCTCGGCGCCCGGAACACGGCCCCGCTCTGGGAGGTCCTGCGCGACATCGTTCCCGCCCGGCCGCGCGCTTCCTCTGTGCCGGCCTTCTGGTGTTATGAAGAACTCCGCCCGCTGTTGCTCGAAGCCGGCGGCCTCATCACCGCAGAGGAAGCCGAACGCCGCGTCCTCATTCTTGAAAACCCCGCCGCCCGCGGCCATTCCCGCACCACTTCGAGCCTGTACGCCGGGCTGCAACTGGTGATGCCTGGAGAAGTTGCGCACACACACCGGCATGTGGCCTCCGCCCTGCGCTTCGTTCTGGAAAGCGATGGCGGCTACACCACCGTCGATGGCGAGCGCCTCAATATGCACCCCGGCGATTTCATCCTCACTCCTTCCTGGTGTTGGCACGCCCACGGAAATCCGAGCGATAAACCGGTCGTCTGGCTCGATGGCCTCGATATTCCTCTCGTGAATCTCTTCGAGACCAGTTTTTTCGAACGGTACACGGGTGAGAACGCGGTGTCCACCCGGCCTGCTCAACTGATTTATCCCTACTCCCGCAGCCGCGAAGCGCTGGAGCAGGCTTTTCGCACCAGCCCCCCGCACCCCTGTTACGGTGTCAGGATGCAATTGGCCGAACTGCCCACCATCGCCGCGTTCCTCCAGCTTCTCCCCGCCGGCTTCGAGGGCGTGCCGTTTCGCTCGACCGATGGAACGGTTTTCTGCGCAGTCGAAGGCGAGGGCATCAGCCGCGTAGGCGATGCCACGTTCGCCTGGAAACGGCATGATGTTTTCGTCGCGCCATCCTGGTGCCCGGTGTCTCACAGCGCCGCCCGCGAATCCGTCCTGTTCAGCTTCTCCGATCGGCCGGCGCAAAAAGCGCTCGGTTTGTGGCGCGCCGAGTGCCCGATGATATAATTCCCAATCCAACTGCTCATGAGCCAACAAACCCTGGAGGACTTACTGCGCTCCGCCGGTAACCCCGTTGCCCTGCTGCGCAATTCCCAAATCGGCCCCTACGCCTTTCCCGGCGTGCGCCACGAATTCACCAACTGGCGGGACGAACAGCGCGCCTGGCGGGAAACCTGCGCCCTCTTCGATCAGTCGCATCACATGACCGATCTCTATGTCGAAGGGCCCGGCGCGCTGAAGCTGTTTAGCGACCTGGGCGTCAATACCTTTCACAACTTCAAGCCCAATCAGGCGAAGCAATTCATCGCCTGCAACCCCGATGGCTATGTGATTGGCGATGCCATTCTCTTCTATCTCCCGGATAATCGTTTCAACCTCGTCGGACGGCCGCCCGCCGCCAACTGGGTGCAGTATAAGGCGGCCGGCTACGACGTGAAATGCGAGCGCGACGAGCGCACCGCCCAGAATCAAGGGCGCCGGAAGACCTTCCGCTTCCAGGTGCAAGGCCCCAACGCTGTGCGCCTAATGGAAAAAGTCACCGGAAAGCCGGCCCCGGATATCAAGTTCTTCCACATGGGCATGTTCTCCATCGCCGGACACGAGATCCACGCTCTGCGCCACGGCATGGTCGGCCAGCCCGGCTGGGAAATTTTCGGGCCCTGGGACGCCGGCGAAGCCGTCCGCCAAGCCATAGTCGAAGCCGGTGGCGAGTTCGGATTGCGCCAGGTAGGCGCGCGAACCTATCCCACCTCCTGCCTGGAATCCGGGTGGATTCCCTCCCCCCTGCCCGCCATCTACACGGGTGATGCCATGAAGCCCTACCGGCAATGGCTCACTTCCCGCAGTTACGAGGCCACGGCCTCGCTCGGCGGCAGCTTTTATTCCGATAACATCACTGACTACTACCTGACTCCCTACGACCTCGGCTACGGTCCCTTCGTCAAGTTCGATCACGAGTTCACTGGCCGGCAGGCTTTGGAAAAAATCGCCCAAGGCCCCAAGCGCCAGAAAGTCACCCTCGTCTGGGATGGCGACGATGTCTCTCGCGTGATCAACACTCTCTTCCACGCTGGTAATATCGAAAAGTACATCGACTTGCCCCTGGCGAATTACGCCTCTCTTCCATATGACAAAGTCCTCAGTGATGGCAAGATAGCCGGTTTTTCCACTTACACGGGCTATACTTACAACGAGCGAGCCATGATCTCACTCGGCATTGTCGATAATGCCCATGCCGCGGTGGGCACCAAGCTCACATTAGTCTGGGGTGAAGAAGGCGGTGGTTCTAGCAAGCCCACTGTGGAACGGCACCGGCAAGCCGAAATCCGAGTCACCGTCGCATCCGTTCCGTACGCCGAGGTGGCCCGCATGGCTTACCGGCCGAAGTAACTTCCGAGGAGACTCCGCATGGCTTACATCTTCCACGAAGACGACCTGCCGAAACTCGTAGCCGTAGTTCCCGGCCGCGAACGTATCTTCTTCGTCAATAAGGAACTGACAAATATCGACGACATGCTCGCCGGCGTCATGCATTACAAGCCGCACGCATCCTCGCCGTATCACTACCACGAGATCTGCGAGCACTTCTACTTCATCATGGAAGGCAACGGCACGGTGGAAACCCCGGAGGGCGTCCGCGATGTCGGCCCCGGCGATTTAGTTTTTATTCCCGCCGAAGCCAGGCACCGCCTTCGCGCCAGCGAGACCGGCCTGTTTTACTTCGAATTTCAAGCGCCCAACCGCTTCAAGACCCACATCCTCGATGGCACTCCGGACGACCTGCGCTGGAACCGCGTGGATGGCCGCGTGTGGGTGCAAACCTAGGAGCCGCTATGCCCGAGACTACCACGTTTATCCACACCAGCGAACTGCCGCGCGTCAAAGGTCCGCAGGGCGAATTCACCGAGATTCTCAATGGCCCCCTCGCCGGCGCCAAAAACGTGCTCGGCACCCTCCGCTGGCTCTCCTCCGGCGAATCCTTCTCCGCCCAACCGCTCGACAAACACCAACTGTTCTACCTCATGGAAGGCAGAGGAACGATCAGCCTGGGAAACCAGTCCGTGGATGTCACTCGCGGCGCCGGAGTCTACCTTGGCCCCTCGGAGACCGCCACACTCCGCGCGGCGGAGGGCGCATCGTTGAAACTATTCCATCTCATAGTGCCGCGCATCCCCGGCGGCCCGTTGCAAGCGAGCTGATTCAGGCAGTCACACATTTGCCTGCCCGGAATCGAAGTCATTGACTGTTGCTTACCTTCATTGCATGCAACTCAGTGCATGCAATCCGGCCCCGCTTCCACAGAATCTCACACGTAAGTAGCTATACCGGCCGGGTTGACAAGAATATTGCAAGCCAAATATAATTTGAGCCAAAGCTTTAATTGTTTGCGCTTTTGCACGATCGCCTGAACGGATACTGTGCAAGCGCGAGCAGGGTCGCTTGTCAACTTCACTGACTGTCCCGCAGCGTCGGGAAAGGTCTGAGTTGTGCCTTGTGGAACGACAAAATCAACTGGGAGGATACGTGCGCCTTTCAGCAATCCTGACGGGTTTACTAGTGTTAACTGGAGCCGCTATGGCTCAGAGCGGAGGCACCATCACGGGCACCGTCGTAGATCCGGCGGGGGCGGTAGTCGC
Organism: Bryobacteraceae bacterium; assembly: GCA_035294665.1. Lineage (GTDB taxonomy): Bacteria > Acidobacteriota > Terriglobia > Bryobacterales > Bryobacteraceae > PSRJ01. The sequence continues at coordinate 56,056 of DATGKM010000098.1, forward strand.
CAACGCTTCAGTCGAAGCCGATAACACTGCAACCAACGCCAAGTATCCGATATCGACTTCGAACACCGGCAATTACACGATGTCCGAGTTGCCTCCAGGGACCTATCAGTTGACGATTACCGCGCCTGGCTTCAAGAGATTCGTCCGCTCGGGCCTGGCGGTGCAGGCAGCGCAAACCATTCGCGTGGATGCCACACTCGAAGTCGGCGCTACCAGCGAGTCCGTAACCGTTGTGGAAGCGGCGCCCATGCTCAAAACCGAAAGCGGCGAGTTAAGCCAGACAGTCGCCGGAGAGACCATGGACCAATTGCCGCTGCTTTCGGTGGGCGCGGATAATTCCGGTATTCGCAATCCCTACGCCGCCACGTTCATGCTGCCCGGCGCGCTCGTCCTCGGTCCCAACAATAATTTTCTCGGCATCAACGGCACCGGCGTTCGGATTAACGGCAATCCCTCTGCTTCGGAAACCGCGCTGCTCGACGGCATGGACAACACCAACATCATGGCGCAGGAATCGCAGCAGGAAAACCAACCCAGCCAGGATGCGATCGCGGAGTTCACGGTGCAAACCAGCAACTACTCGGCAGAATACGGGCAAACCGGCGGCGCGGTGGTGAACATGGTCATGAAATCGGGCACCAACCAGTTCCATGGAAGCGCTTACTACTATCTTCAGAACGAAGATCTGAATGCGGGAAACCCGTTCACGAACGACGGCAACGGTCACCTGCTGCGACCCGAGTTGCGGCGCAACGACTATGGCTTGACTCTGGGCGGCCCCGTATGGATTCCCAAAGTCTACAACGGCCACGACAAAACGTTTTTCTTCTTTGGCTGGGAGCAGTTCCTGCAGAACCAAACCAACCTGGAGCCTGTTCAGACGGTTCCCACAGCGGCGTACCGGAACGGCGATTTCAGCTCCGCCATCACGGCCGCAGGGAATCATAGTCTCGGAACCGATCCAACCGGCGCTACCATTTTCGCCAACGAGATTTTCGATCCCCTCACCCGGCAAACCGTGAATGGCGAAGTGGTCACCAGTCCCTTTGCAAACAACACGATACCGCTCTCGCGGTTCGATCCGGTGTCTCTGAAGATGCAGTCCCTGCTTCCGGCGCCATTCTGCGTGGCCGGCGGCGTTTGCAATGTCAACGGCGTGGTCAATAACTGGCAAAACACCGAATACTCATCCCGCACCACTTACATTCCCTCTCTCAAACTCGACCAGATCATCGGACCCAAAGACAAGCTCTCCTTCTACTGGAGCAAAACCGGCAGCTACTGCCTGACCTGTTACGGTGAAGACGGACTGCCGCAACCCGTCTCCGGCACCTTCGGCGCGGGGATTTATGCGCAGACCGAGCGCTTGAACTACGATCGCATCATCACGCCGACGGTCCTGTTGCATTTGGGCGTGGGCTTCAACTACGACGATCTGGGGCGCCCGTCCGTGACTCCCAATTACAATTCCTGTTCCAATGTGGGCCTATGCAGTTCCGCCTTCACCAGCCCGTCTACATTTCCCGAAGTACTTGGCCTCTACAACAATCTCGGCGGTGGCATGACCGGAGGGGGGCCGCAACCGGCGAACTCGGTCCTCCCGGACGGGCCGACGACCTGTTCTCGAACTTCAATAACATCGCCAGCCTGACCTGGGTCCACGGCAATCACACCTTCAAGTTCGGAGGCAGCCTCAATCTCGAAGGGTTCTATGAGGACGATCCGGACGTTGCTCTCCAGGGCCAGTACAACTTCTCTTCCGCCGAAACCGCCGAACCCTACATTGCGACTATTACGGGTGGCGCGGGCGCCTCGAATATCGGCGCTTATAGCTTGGGCTTCCCCTATGCCAGCTTTCTACTGGGCGCGGTAGATCACGCCACCATCAATCCTCCCTCCATCGCCCGGTATGGAAAGTATCAGTTGGGACTGTATGCGCAGGATAGCTGGAAGATCACGCCCAAGTTTACTCTGGACTACGGTCTGCGCTACGACTACTCGACTTATTACCGGGAACAATATGGCCGTTCCCCGCAATTCGCCCCGAACGCACCCGACCCCGCGGCCGGTGGCCAACCCGGAGACGTGATTTACCAGGCCACCTGTCACTGCCAGTTTGCGCACAACTATCCTTACGGCTTCGGGCCGCGCCTCGGTTTTGCGTACCAACTCTCGCCGAAAACCGTGCTCCGCGGCGGCTTCGGTGTGGTGTATTCGGGAACGGGCTCGGCCGCTCTATTCGGAAATGCCTCCGGTAACGCTGCCGCCAATAATCCGTTTAACCCCAGCGTTCCCGGGCAGCCGATCATGTATTGGGGCCAGGGTGTGACGATCAATGGCTCGCCGATCACCGCCGCGCAGATTGCGTGGCCGAATTTCAGCCCCAGCTACTATCCGGTCGGCGGCGTTGTACCCGGAACCGGGCCGCAGTACCTCGATCCGAACGCCGGGCGGCCGGCACGCCAGTATCAATACAGCTTCACCGTGCAGCGTGAGATCACCCCAAACCTGGTGGTCGACGCATCCTATGTCGGCAATCGCGGGATCTGGTGGCCGACCTACGAAGACGAGGGCGGTCTCATCACCTCCGGGAACATGGTGCGGTACAATTACCTGAGCCCGCAACTGCTGAGCCATTACGGACTGAGCCTGAGCAATCCGGCCGATCTGACAATTCTGCTGGCGCCCGTCGGTTCCCCTGCTGCCGGACCCTTCATGAACCACATCCCCTTTGCCGGTTTCCCGCTCACCGCTACCGTGGCCCAGTCGTTGAGGCCCTTCCCGCAATTCAACGCCGGTCTGAATCCGGTGGCCGCGCCGCTCGGCGATACCTGGTACAACTCCCTGCAAACGACCGTGAACAAGCGGTTTTCGCATGGTCTGTCGGCCACGGGTGCGTTTACCTGGTCCAAGTCGTTGAACACTTTCGCCGGAACTCCCGACCCCGAAAACTACGCCTTGGCGAAAGGTATTTCGGAGTATAACCAGCCATTTCAGGTGCGCATGAGCCTCTCCTACGCTCTGCCGAAATGGGGGCCTAAGATCGTGTCCTACCTGGTTCGCGACTGGACCCTCAATGCATTCGGCGACTGGGCGAGTGGCCTGCCTCTGCTGGCGCCTGTGGCGAACACCGCCGGCTATCCCAGCAGCCTCGCCTCGGCTACCATGGCCAATCTCACTTTCGTGACCAACACAAGCCCGGTCACAGCCGATAACCAGTATCAGATCCCCACGGGCCAGCCCTTTTACAACGTGAACATCAACTGTCACTGCTTCGACCCGAATAAGACGATTGTGTTGAATCCGGCGGCGTGGGCCAACCCGGCTCCCGGCCAGTATGGCGGCGCGGCATACTATAACGGCTTCCGCCAGCAGCGCCGGCCGGTGGAGAACTTCGGAATCGGACGAACCTTACAAAATTAAAGAGGCGATGAGTCTGGCTGTGCGCGTGGAGTTCACCAATATTTTCAACCGCACCGAAGTAGTCAACCCAAGCACCACCAGCCCACAGACAGCGCCCACTTGCATCACCACCAACGGCGCCAATGGCGCCTGCTCCGCGGGCGAGACGGTGGTTTCCGGTTTCGGCTACATCAACACGGCGACTCTGAATAATTACCCGCGGCAGGGCCAACTGGTCGCGCAGTTCCGGTTCTGACCGGCAGTGGGCGCGGATTACGATTCGTCCGCGCCCACTGCATGCATTCCTGCTACGCCCTCCTCCAAATTTCACACCCAAACATATTGACAAGAGATCTTAGTCCCGATATACTCCAGAGCCACAGACTGAAAGTGCACGCATTTTTTACGTCACTACAGGCAGGTGAGGTTAGTAGCTGAGCATCCCTGGAGGCGCTGTCGTCGCGCCCGGCAGGTGATAGCCATAGTGGAAAAGGAGTACTATGCGTAAATTTGCTTTTCTAGCGGCAACGATTGGCCTGCTCACAGGTCCCGGGCTTCCTCTCAAGGCGCAAGTGACGGCCCAAGTCGGCGGAACCGTGTTCGATCCTTCCGGCGCAGCGATTCCCAATGTCACAGTTACGGCCACGAACGTAAACACCGGTGTGGTCAACAAAGGACCGACCAACCAGGCTGGCGCTTACCAGTTTCTGACTCTCTCCCCTGGCACTTATACGCTTTCGGCCGAGGCGCCTGGCTTTCAGACCCAGACTTACAATAACGTAACGCTCACCGAAAACCAGCAGGTGCGCCTGAACTTCACTCTCCAGGTCGCCGGGGGCGCCCAGACAGTGGAAGTGCAGGCCGAAGCCGACACCACGATTGCCACCACTACGGCATCGGTGGGTGGCCAGCTCACCGAAAAAGACGTTCTCAATCAGCCCATGGCCAGCCGCAACGTACTCGACCTGCTCGCTCTCACTCCCGGCGTAGTGACCGCTCAAGGGGTGTTTGTCGCCAACACCTTGAACTTCGCGGGCGTCCAACAGAACCAGGTTAATACCACGCGCGACGGTTTGATCACCAATGACGGCCGCTACGCCAACGGCGCCTACTCCGGAGTGTTCACGAGTCCGGACATGGTGCAGGAAATCAATGTCTCGACCAACCAGGTCGATCCCGCCCTGGGCCGCGGCTCGGCGCAGGTGCAAATGATCACGCGCTCCGGGACGAACGAATTTCACGGCGCGGCATTCTGGACCAACAACAACTCCGCCTTCAACGCGAACAACTACTTCTCCAACCTGCAAGGCCAGCCCAACAGCTACGCCAACCGCAACCAGTTCGGGGGGCGCATCGGCGGTCCTATCAAGAAGAACAAGATGTTCTTCTTCTTCCTGACCGACGACCAGCGCTACCTCACCAAAGTCAACGATGTCGCGCTCGTGCTCACTCCCACAGCCCGGCAGGGTATCTACCGCTATTTGACCACGGGCGGGCCCGGCGGCGGCGCCCGCACCAACGGCAATGCCTTCTCGCCAACGCCATCGGTCGATCTGAACGGCAACGTGCTCACCTCCGCGGGCGGCCAGCCGCTGTATCTCAATTCCGTCAATCTCCTGGCCGCCGGAGGCCCGAATTTCGGCGCGATCGATCCGGTATGGTTCGGCCCCTACATGAGCAAATACATGCCGCTGCCGAACAATTACACGATCGGCGACGGCCTCAATACAGCCGGGTATCAGTGGCAGATACCGGAAAATGGCGTGGATGGCGCAACCGGCCAGAGTCCCAATACCAACCGCAATAACTACACAATCCGTTGGGACTACCAGATCAACGCCCGCAACAAAGTTAATTTTGTGATGAGCAAGGAAAAAGATTGGGGCGTAACGG
>DATGKM010000099.1:0-6314 GCA_035294665.1 Bryobacteraceae bacterium
TTCGTCGGGCCGGCAGCTCTCGCATTACCGCCAGTTCCTCGGCAAGCCGCTGCCGCCGCCCGGCGTTCCGCTGCGCGAACAGATCCTTCAGAAACCCCGCGTACTCGGGGATAGTGGCAAAGTCCCGGCTGCCCCGCAGCACTGGCAAATCGAAAAGAGTCGTTTCCGGCATACGCTGGCGGGCTGCATGGTGATGATCCACGAGCATTTGGACGGGCGGATCTCGATTCGCTATGGACCGCACGTGTTAGGGCAGTTTGACGCGCCGAGGCGGGCCATTCTTCCTGCGGCCAGAGGCGGCAGCGTAAAGGGTGCGGCTGCAATTAGCCTGCGGCAGCAAGGAATTTGATCTCCCCCTTTCCCGTTTCCCCCTCACGGGGGCAAGCGCGGCGCACCGCCGCCTCCGCTTCGCCGCCGCTCGGGCAAAGCACCGGCCCAAAGCAGAACGCTCATCCGCGTTCTGAGCCGGGTAGGAAGAAGGCTCTTAATTGGGGGCTATGCCGCCCCCAAACCCCCGCTTGGCCGGGGTGACGAAGAGCGACTTCAGTGGCGAATCTCGGAGTTGGGGAGCCGGAATGCCAGAAACTCCGCCTGCGGACTGCCGTTGATTTTGCCGCCTATCGCGATCACGATATATTGAATGCCATTCACCATGTAGGTTATTGGACCGCCGGTGGCCTGCGCCGGCATGTAGATCGCGCCTATATCCCGCCCGTCGCCTTATCGTAGGCGCGAAGCATGGCTCCGGTACGTCCGTCGGGAAGGGTAATCGTACCCCGCCCCCCGGCAATCAATAGCGTCTTGGTCACCAGGGTGATCGCCGCGTTGCCATGCCCGGTGCGTGGAATATTCAAGCCCTTCAACGCCGGCTGGTTGTGGACGTTGTCGGGAGTATCGCCATGCGCGACCTGCCACAGAATGGTTCCCGTCTTCAGATCGATTGCAGAGATCCGGGAATAGGGCGGCTTTACCAGCGGCAGCCCGTCCACGCTGAGCGATCCCTGTGCACCCGGCGCACGCCCGGAAATATAGCCGACATCGGACCGAGTCCCCGAGAATACCAGCCCGATGCCGAGGATACTCCGGCTGGAGCCGACATACACGATACCGGTCTCTAAATCGATCGAGCCGCCCATCCAGTTCGAACCGGACAATGACGCGACCAGTGTCGCCCAAGGACCCTCAGCTTTGCTCACCACTGGCGGCGTAAAGATCGGCCCCATTTTGTAGTGCTTTACGATCTCCAGAGCTTTTTTGTGCAACTCAGGAGTGAAATCGATCAGCACACTCTCGTCGACACCCCAAATCCAGGGCTACCAGGCTTTCCCCGAACAGATTATTGCCGGGCCGGTGACCTGCCCCGTTTTTCTCTAGCAATCGTAATTTGGAAATGCCCCATTCATTCCACTGGTCCCCGTAGCCATCCTGCTGGTGAGCTCTGAGCAGGTTTTGGCGAATTCCGTCGCTCGACCGCTGCGCAGTCCTTTGCCCGATCACTACAATTCGCGCAGTCCGGTTACTGATACTTCCCGGACGGCTGTCGGAGTTTGCGCCTGGGAACGGTGCCGGATTGACATCCGGCACCAGCTCGGCCGAAAGCGTGCTGCCCTCATTTACCGTGAAAGTACACGGCACCGTACTCGACGCATTGTAGGTTATGATAGCCTGAGACCAGTGAGGCCGAAGGGCGGCCGGAGTGTGATGTTCGCCCGTGCCACGACATTCTTGTTCCAAATACTGGTGGCCGTGACAACGACTTGCTGCGGAGCCGTAATTTCTGCCGGAGCCGTGTATGTGACGGTCGAGGCAAATATGCCGCTCGAGAATGATGTCGCACTGTTGCCCACGACGCTACGATCCGCTGCATTGGTGCCTGTCGCCTGGTAAGCGATCGCGCCCTTGTTATCGCTTACGCTCCAAGCCACCCCCGGCGGGGAATTGGTGATCTTAACCGTGAACTGCTGTGTTTGGGAACTCCCCAGTGTTACAGTGGCGGGACTCAACCTGAGCGTCACGGCCGTGGCACTCTTAGATTCACGCTTTGCCGTTATTTTCGTGCTCGCCTAATCCTGCCGAGTCGAAGTGTCCTTAAGATTCGCTATGCTCGCATGCGAGGTCATGCCCACGCCGGAATCGAATACTGCCAGCGAGGCGTCCGGCGAAAGCGCGGCGCGCGGCTCAATAACCGGATTCGTTTTGACCAGTTGCTCGATTCGCGAGCCAGGGCTATGCATCAGCAGGACCCGATTACCGGTCTTAAAAGTGGAAATCACACAATAGGCCGCCAGCTTCGCGCAGCCGACATTTACTTCCAAGACCGCTTGGCCACACGCGGCCAAAGGTAAAGCACTCGAAAACATGCGGGTAGAAAGCGGCATAGTAACAAGCTGCAGGCCGCACCCGGTTTTCTGTGGAATCGTGGCAAGCAGGAGTTGGCGGCCGTCGCTGTCCGCGAGCAGATTGGCGGCAGAAGCAGCGATGTTCAGTGAACCGCGTACTTCGAAATCTAACACTCCGGAGACTTCATTAACATCGCTTAAGCCGATGATCCGGTCATCACGACATACCGTTTCCCGGTTGCGCTATCCACCCCTTTGGCGATGTGCGCCGTTTCCGGTTCGCCCCAAACTGCCTGCGAAGCGGCATCCGCGGCCATGGAGAGCCGGCGTTACCAACAAGGATCTGGACATCCCCGCCGCCGCCCACGCAGTCTCCTGAAGCACATCAACGCGAGAAACGCCGCGGAATAAATCCCGGAGGATGGTGGCGGTGCGCGCTGTCAACACCCCCTCACGGAATTACGGTGATGGTCACGCGCCTGTGGGAGGGATCGGCATTCCCATCTCCCGGTTCGGGATCATCCTTCCACTCCGCGGCCACGCCATTCACTCCCAGTCCTTCGAGCAGCGTGGCGATCTCCTGCGCGCGTTTCTTAGCAAGTCCCGGTTTTTCGACGAGGCGCTGCCCGTTCGAGAGCAGGCTTGTTGCCCGATACCCGTTCACCTTCACTGCCGATGCCCCGATTTTCAGGGCGTATCCGGCAGCTCTGCGCAGGATTGCGATCGACCCGAAGTCGACGAAGTCGTCGTCGAACGCAAACAGAAGCGTGAACTCCTGACGGCCGGCGAGAGACTCCTCGGCTGGCCAAGGTTCGGCGATGGGGCGGTGCGATGCCGGTCCCCCCTGTCCTGCCGGAGGCGCCTCGATTCCCGGTTCCGCCGGCAGTAACGTATTGCAGGCCGGGTTCACTTCTTTGATGACCGAAATCGCCAGCGGCTTGAGCGGGATGCCGCCGCAGACGCGCGGGCCTTTTTCGACGCGCCCTTCCACCAACACTTCGTGCTTCAGTTGCGGCGGATGAAAGTCAGCGTTTATATCCTGCTGGATGCCGAGATAGTAGAGTTCGCCTTCGTATTCGGCCAGAAAACAAGGGGCGGTTTTCGTGTCGCGCACGATGGGGCAGGCGAGAAAACTCCGCTCCTGCGCCGCGGCCGTCGCCACTGCCAATAGATACAGTAGATACAGTGCACATGCAGCCCGCACTATAAGACCCCCAGGAAGTTGACGAGATCGTCTTTTTCCGTGTCCGTCAGCTTCATATCGAACCGGCGATCATAGAAATCGACCACCTCGCGCAGGTTCTTAGCCGACCCATTGGCAAAATACGGGGCGCGGGCGGCCAGGCCGCGTAACTGCTGCATGACGATCGATCCCACGTCCGCGCAGCGGCCTGAGATCAGCGCACGCCCAGGGTCGGTCGTGTAGATAACACGGCCAAGATAGGGGTGCGGATCGGCATCGGGACGGCAGGTGATCTTGAACACCGGGAGGTCGGCTGCTTCCGTGAACGTGTCTGGCTCGGTCCAGGTTGGATAATTCGTGGTGCCCACATCTACCCACCCGGCGGAAGAAGCCTGGCCGGTCATCTGGGCACTATGGCAGGTGGCGCAGGTGCCCTTAACAGGATTGCCCAATCCGATCGAATTGATGTGAGCCACATCGCGAATCCAGAACTGGCGGGACATGAAAATATCGGCGCCGCGAGCGATGGACTTGCGGTAGTAGTCCCTGCCTTTCCATGCGTTGAACACGCCGAACACGGGGGCGAAACCGTTATCGCCGGGAACACCGGGGCGGCCATCGCGCAAAGCAACCGGTCCAAGGCCGAACGGCCCGTCTCGATCGATCAGCGGGCCGGCAAAGATATGTTCGACTTCGGCCGCGTAGACTTGCGATTCGAACTCGATGATCGCGTCCAGTTGCTTTCGAGAGGGCGTTTCATGAGCTTCCTCATGCCCCATAATTGCGTCCAATGCCTGCGCCGTCAAGGTGGGTTCGCGAGCATCGGTCATCAGGTTCATGCTGACGAAATGTCCCGTTTCCGGGTCGCGGTCGGCCGGCAGGCCGGTCTTCAGCACAATACTTTGCGCGCCCGAGATTACATATTTCAAGTTCGCGGCAGGCCGCGGGCGCCGGTACACGGACACGGTTGGGTGGGCGCTCTTCAACCCATATATCGGGCTGAGATTGCAGCCGGCCGGATCGCGCACCACTTCGATCGAAAACTCCACCGCTTTCGGAGAGCCATCTGCATTCCGGGGCGGCCAAGGCAGCGGGATGCGGAACAGGCCGCGGTTGAGAAGGAGCGAATGTGATTTTTCCTGTTTCTGCGGCAAGTCCGGACAATTCGATCCGTCGAAGGCCGCAAACACCGGATCTTTGCCATCGGTAGCGCGCCAGCGTTCCTGCAGGCCGTCGGTGGAAACGCTCATCCCGTAGGTCGGCTGATGGCAATTCACGCAGGCGCGGCCGTTCGAACCCAGTGGCGTGAAGAACGGATGGCCCGTAGTGTCCACAGGTCCTGAAGCGTACAGCACCCCCAGCTTTCCGAGGAAATTGTCGAATTCATCAAAGGCGGGCAGCATTTCCTTGGAACCCGGCTCGATCCAGGGAGCATGCGCGCCCTGATACTGGGCCAGCAAGAAGGTAGGGATGGCAAGTAGTAGAAATGCTCTCTGCATAATCATTCGGCAACACAAGTAAAGCTCGCGGCGGAATCCTCCGTTCCCGGAGCGCCGGTGAACTTTGGCCACTTCGGGTATTCACACAAAGGCCGGCTGCGATTGGCGCCTTTGTTCCCGTCTACCACGGTCAAGCCGGCGGGCGCCTCCCCTCTTTCCACCCAATTCTGGAGCGCAACCAGGCTATCGAACTTCGCGTTGAACACCCCAAAGCCGTGGCCGAAACCGGGGATTACGTAAAACCGCAGGAAGCTGTCCAGGCGCGCTTGGCCGAAATGCGCGAGTTGGCGCTGGTAGTAGGCAATGGAATTATGCGGGGTGATGAAGTCGTCCGCCGTGCCGTGGGTCATGATGATTTTACCCCCCTTGGCGAGAAATTTATCCAGCGGCACGTCGGTTACATCCATGATGGAAGCAACCGCCGCAATACGCTCCTTCCACTGGCGTGGGTCGAATTTCAGCGGATCGTAATGCGGGTCGCGTGTAATGATGAACTTCACTGTTTGATCGCCCACGGAATAGAGCAAAGCTTCCTTGCCCGAGAGCGGGTTCGAGGGCCGCGGAACCTGCCCGAAGTTAGACGGCCCCTGAAAGAGCGCCCCCTCAAGCAGAGCCCATTTCGGGAACTCATTCATTCCCGCGGCGGTGACACCCGGTTTGTATGGAGAAGTTATTGCGCGAACGGCCTGAATCTGCGCGTCCGAAAGACACGTATCGCCGGTGTCCGCTCCATTCGGGCAGCGGAGCGCGGAAATGTCGAACGCGGCGTTGCACCCGCGGACATTACTAATGATGCCGTCCTTGGCGCCGTCGAGTGCGTCGCATTTCGCATAAACGGCGTTACCAATCAGCTTGGTCTTTTGCGGATTGATCCATGCCATGCCGCCGCTGGCATAGAGGGACCTCCCCACATTCAGCGATCCCAGGTGCAGCATCGTAACGTTATATGCGGGGTAGTGGGCGACCACGCCGTCATAGTCCTCCGGATAACGTGCCGCGGCATCCAGCGCTTCGTGCCCGCCCTGGGAGCCGCCGATAAAATAGAACCGGTCCGGCCGGCGCCTGTACGCCTTTTGGATCACGAATACCGCGGCATCATGGGTTTTCTTCACCGATTGCTTTCCATAATTCAGCAGCGCTTCATCGTCCATTCCGAAGGTGCCGTCGAACCCTGCCTTGCCCTTGTGGCCGCCATCGCTGCCTAATGTTACGTAGCCTTGCCGCAGCGGAGTCTCACTGTTGGGCGCTTGATTCGAGTACTGAGTGAGACCCGTCACCAGCGAGCCGTCGTAT
>DATGKM010000100.1:0-3259 GCA_035294665.1 Bryobacteraceae bacterium
TCGCTCGATGGCACCATCCGCCCGATTCGCGGCGCGCTCTCCGTGGCCGTCTGCGCCCGCGCCGCCCGCATTCCCAATCTCATTCTTCCCGCCGATAATGCCGCCGAAGCGGCGGTCGTCGAGGGAGTCCATGTCTACGGCATGCGTCATCTCGCGGAAGTGGTCGCCCTGCTCTCCCGTCCGGAAGAATTCACCCCCGCCGTTCCCAATGGCCAGCCCCCACTCGCCGAAACAGCAACTGCGCCCGATTTCCGGGACGTTCGCGGCCAAACCGCGGCCAAGCGCGCGCTCGAAGTCGCCGCCGCCGGTAACCATAACGTGCTGATGATCGGCCCGCCTGGCTCCGGCAAAACCATGCTGGCCAAGCGGCTCTCCGGCATCCTCCCTCGCCTCACTTTCGAAGAGGCGATCGAAACCACCAAAATCCACAGCATCGCCGGTTTTCTGACCAGCGGCAGCGGCTTGCTGCGCGAGGCCCCGTTCCGCGCCCCACACCACACTATCTCCGATGCCGGCCTGATCGGCGGCGGAGGCGGCATGCCGCGACCCGGCGAAATCAGCCTCGCGCACAACGGCGTGCTCTTCCTGGACGAATTTCCCGAATTCCCGCGCGACGTTCTGGAAGCGCTGCGCCAGCCCATCGAAGAAGGCAAAGTAACCATTGCCCGCTCCACCATGACGGTCTGCTTCCCCGCCAATTTCATGCTGGTCGCCGCCATGAACCCCTGCCAGTGCGGGTTCTATGCCGATGCCACCCGCGAATGCCGCTGCACCCCGCCCATGATCCAGCGCTATCTCGGCAAAATCAGCGGCCCTTTGCTCGACCGCATCGATATCCATGTCGAAGTGCCCGCCGTTGCCTTCAAGGAACTGCGCGAAGGGCCGGCATCGGAGTCTTCAGCCGATATCCGCCGGCGCGTCGAATCCGCCCGCGCCCGCCAGCAGCAGCGCGGCTTTTACAATTCCCGCATGCCCACCCGCGCCATCCGCAAGCATTGCGCCCTGAACGAAGCCGGTGAGCGCACCCTCGAAATGGCCGTCCGTCGCCTTGGCCTCTCCGCCCGCGCCCACGACCGCATCCTCAAAGTCGCCCGCACCATCGCCGACCTCGACGCCTCCGAATCGGTCAGCGCCAAGCACATCGCCGAAGCCGTACAGTACCGCAGCCTAGACCGGAATTACTGGACGTGAAGAGTGACCTACTTTTCGCCCGAAAGGTACGGCGCCAGATAGCGCTCGGCTTCCGTTAGAAATTCCCGCGTTTCGCGCACCGGATCCTGGGCGGCGGCGCAATCCAGTCCGCTGCAGACGTCGACTTGAGAAGTTCGCCCTCTGCCTACGCCTTTCGTACGCAAAGTTCTTCAGAAATTGGAAGCGCGCAAATAGTATTCGTTGGTAGTGACCTTCAGTCCCTGGCCGCAAAACTTCTCAGCGAGTTCTTCGTTCCTCTCGGCCACGCGAGTCCATTCGGCAATCCAGGAATCCAGATTGTAAGGCTTCCAACGCTGGGCCACTTCGAGTTGATCGGGATCGCTGTTGTAGATGCTGGCGGTGAGGCGGATTTCCACCTGGCCGCCTCCGGGCCAACGATTTCCGGGGAAGAGAGCTTCTTCAGCGCGTCCGGCAGGCGCGGCGCCGGCCTGGCGCCCGTCGTTGGGCCCCGTCGGCAAGCAGGGCCTTTGAAAGCCACGAAAGGCTCGCGCAGGCGGGACCCAGTTTCACGATCCCTCTTCTGGTCAGATTAGGCATTATCGGGAAGCCTGCTGGCCTCAGGCCGTAACCGAACCGCGCATGTTGCCTGCCTATAATTAAAGATGCGGCCACTTTCGATAAAGCCTGGGAAATGACCCAGCCGAATTTCGAACGCGTTCAGGTGAACTACCAAGGCCATCTCCTCGATGGCTATTTCCGCAAGCCCAACGGCCCCGCCGGCCGGCGGTTTCCCACCGTTATCGCCTTCGAGGGCGCCGACACCATGGCCGAAAATACGATCCAAAACGGAGGCGCTTACGTCGCGCGCGGCATGGCCTATTTCGCCATGGACTTTCCAGGCCAGGGCGGCGCCCCCCGCCTTCTCGACCTGCACCTGCCGTCGGACACCGAGCAGATTGCCAAGGTCGTGATCGACTACCTGGAGACCCGGCCCGATGTCGATGCCGATCGCATCGGCACGCAGGCCATCAGCATGGGAGGGTACGGCGCTCCCCGTGCCGCCAGCGGCGAACCCCGCATCAAAGCAGCGCTCATGAGCAGCGGCTCTTATTGCATGCAGCAGGATATCTTCGACTACTATCCGCCCATTCAGGGGCGCGTCCGCTGGATCATCGGCGCAAAAGACCTTGCCGATGCCCGCACGCGGCTCGCCGACTACACTCTCGAAGGCAGAGCCTCCCGCATTGAGTGTCCGCTGCTGATCGGATGACCGGATCATCCTAAAAACGGCAGTTGGCCAGTAGCTTCAGCTAGTCGACCTGTGGCGCCGAGCACCTTGCCGCGGAGAAAATACTGGAAGGCGGCACTGAGAATCAGCCGCCATCTCTCCTTTGAGGACAACTGCTCCGCAGTCGCCTGGATACGCTGGAGAAAACCATTGACCTTGCTCAGGGCCGCGGCGATCGCCGACGCTTGGGAATGTGTACTGGTCACATCCACCTTGGTTTGGTTACCGTGCCGCGTCCGCCGCGCGATGCCGTGCCGTGCCAGCGGTCGTGAGGTTATCGCTTCGGCGTGCTTGTCGGGTATGCCCAGGAGGATTTAAGATTTTTTGTGTAAACGTTCTTCCGCAATACTGAAAGGGAGAACGTATGGACGAAAGCAAGCCCGAACTTGTAGACGAACTGCTGAAGGGGTACGAGAAACCGGAAGACGTCATTGGCGAAAATGGGCTACTCAAGCGGCTGACCAAGGCGCTGCTGGAGCGAGCGCTGAATGCCGAATTGACCCATCATCTGGGCGATGAGAAGCACGATCCGGCTGGCCACAACAGCGGAAATTTCCGGAATGGCGTAAGCCGCAAAACGGTGAAGGGCGAGTTTGGCGAAATCGTGGTGGATACGCCGCGAGACCGTAACGGCAACGGCAACCGAACGGATGTCTCGACCATGGAGACGATTCTGCACATGGTGGAACGGAAGTATGGCAAGGCGCGCAGGATCTGGGTGTTTGACCGCGGCATAGTCAGCGAAGAGAACCTGGCAGCAATCCGCAAACCCGACGGACAGTATCTGACAGGCACGCCGCGCAGTCAGATGAAGCAGTT
>DATGKM010000101.1:0-14560 GCA_035294665.1 Bryobacteraceae bacterium
TCTCCACGCGCAGTGCGATACCCTTCGGCGTGCCGCGATTGTCGCTGATCTCCGATAGTCGTCTTCGCTCGCGATCGGTCATCTCGATTTTCGGGGCCGGAGGCAATGGCATACCCAAGTATGCCGCTTTCTCTGGCGTTAATAAATAGAGTTCAAAGACAGCAGACTAGAAAGTAAACCGTGCGATTAACGTTCCGGACCGCGACGCGCCGTTCAAAGTGGGTACCGTATTCACCGCTGCCGTCACGTTCATGACTCCGAAGCCATTGGTTAACTGATTGAGATTGTTTCTAGTCAGCGGAACTTGTGGCGCCACGCTCGTGATTGGGTTCGGGAGGAACGTGCGGTTGAAGATGTTTGTGAATTCCACGCGAATCTGGAGATTGTACTTCTCTTTGACGCGGAAGTTGCGGCCCAGATTAGCGTTCTCGATTGGCCGACGGGGTCCGCGGAAATCCGAATATAGTGTGCCGATAGCCGGTCCAACACCTCCCGCGGGCACTGTGGCCCATGCGTTCGGATTCAGCACCTGCTGCGTGTATGGATTGATTTGACTGTTGCTATTGATATTCACAAGGTACAAAGGCTGGCCGGGGACGCGATATTCCTCGCTGGTGAGAAAGTTCGTGACTGGATTGGTAGGCGGCGTCAGGAATTGTCCGCTTTGGTAGACCGAGAACCAGCCGATCTGCCAGTCTTTAATCACGGTATTCGCGTACCTGTTCAAGAACGAGGCGGAAGGGGTTGTATAAGTAGCATTAACCGTCAGTTGAAACAGCGGAATTTGCTGCAGATCCCATACAGAGCTTGTGGGATTGAAGAAGTTCTGGCGGTTAGCCGCGGCGAAACTCTTCTCCCACGTGAAAGCGCCAGCAGCTTGCAAACCATGCGAGAGGCGTTTGGTGGCCTTCATCTGTAGCGAATCGTATCTCGACCGACCAGTGGGAGATCCTGTGACCGCCAGGTTGCCGAACTGCGGATAGGGGTACAAAGCGCTCAGCAGCGAGTTGGTCAGTGGGAAACCGCTATAAGGCAGCACCAGCCCGTTATTTCCAACTCCCGCCGCTTTCATCCGCGACATTACTGCCGCACTGTTAATCGGCTGGAGCAGCAACTGGTAATCGGCATAATTCTGCGCTGCTGTATAGTCCGCGGGACCGGTCCCTGGATATGGATAGAGTTTGTACTGGGCGAAAACAGCCGGAGAGAGTTGACTGAGAAAACCCGGCGTACCGGTCAGGCTGTCGGTTTGACTCAACCAAACGTCGCGGTTGGCCACATATGCTGCTTCAATCAGTAGATTGGACGTGATTTCCCGTTGGACCCCAATGCTCCATTGGTTCTGGCGCGGGGGGCGATTGAAATTCCGGTCGGGGACGGTGGGAATGTTGCCGGTCGCTCCCAGCGCGACTCCCGGTGCTGGATAGACGTACGGGTTAGTCACCGGCCAGACAGGTTGTAGAATCGCGTTTGGCGAGCTGATATTCACGTAAGGGTTAATGCCCGTCGGGGAATTGACGGCGCTCGAACCAATGGTGGGAAGGAGATCGTCTGTGGTGTATTGATAAACGAATCCCCACCCGGCGCGAATCACCGTCTTGGGAGTGGCCTGGTATGCCACGCCCAAACGCGGCCCGAATGCCCACGGATACGTGCTCCGGTAGAAGGGACAGTTGCAGGTGTTAGCGTACTCAACCGCGCCGAGGTGGCCACCGGCGTTGGGATTCGGCAAGTTCGGGTCGAAAATACCCACGCGCCCGTGCTCTTCCTCTACCGGAGTGCTGATGTCGTAGCGAACTCCATAAGTGAAGGTCAGTTTCCGCGTAGCTTTCCACGTGTCCTGGAGGAACCAAGCCCACGCCATGTGGCCCTCCCGGTAATCTTCGAGTGGAGTTTGGGTGATGCTGGTGAAATCGCCAAGGAGGAAACTGGCGTAGCCGAAACCCATATTGAAGCCATTGAGGCTGTTGGTGGGCGTGAATGGCTCCGATGTCGGACCCGTGCCGGTGGCCAGAGTGACTCCGGCGAAGGGTTCCATAATGGCCCCCATCTGCACAGCCTCGCCTCCTGCCTTGTAGGTGTGATTGCCGCGAACCCACGTGACATTCGCGTTATAGGTGGGTTTCTCAAAGTGACTCAACGTCTGAGCCTGGTTGGAGGTGCCCACAAACTGCATGCCGCCGGCGCCTGTGCAGGAGGTTAATGGGGAGGTGCTGGTTGGTCCCACACACATGCCGGTAATGGACGGGAACTGGCGGTCAATTTCGAAACCGGTGAGTCCGAATTGGGAGGGATTGAAGCTGGTGAAGGGAGCCTGATCGTTAAAGCGCACCCGCTGCCAACCGGCACCCAGATGCAACAACAAGGTTGGAGTCATGGTGCGGTCGTAGTTCAGGCGGATGGTCTTGGTATCGATGTATGTTCCGCGGTATTGGCCGATTTCGAGCGGCAAGCCATCGGCATCGCCAAGCGGTGTCGAGACCGCGCTCGCAGTACCGGTGGTGGAGTAGTAAAAGGATAGTTTATCTTTGACGTCGATGGATTCATCGATTTTTAACGATGGAATCGTGGTAACTCGCTGGCTGGGAACGTCTCCGATGTAGTTCTGGGTCAGATTGGAGTTGCTGGGTGCGGGAAAGAGAGACTGAAAGGCCACGGCCGTGGGGTTCAGCCGCGACTGCGGAATTATGTTATTCGGAAAAGGATTTGCGTAACTCAGATTATTGGCTGGATTGACCGCGCGGGTCAGGGGATCAAAGACTTCGTTGGCATAAATGGGCCGGCCGAGCGGATCGGTCACCGGAGTCGGAACACCCAGCGGCGCCTGCTGAATGCCGTATTGGGAGCAGAGACTACAGCTGCCATTCGGGGAAATGGAGGAGAAATCACCGGTCCGGTACGCTTGCGTGGGAACAGTGTCGTTGAACGTAAGCAGGTTGTCTTCCCGGTACTGCTCCCAACTGAAAAAGAAGAATGTCTTGTCACGGCCATTATAGATTTTAGGAATCCAGACTGGGCCGCCCAAAGTGGTGCCATAGTCATTGCGGCGGTTGCGCGGACGGTATTTACCGCCGGAGGAGCTTTGGCTGAACGAACCGGCTGCGTTCAGGTCCTCGTTGACGAAATATTCGTAACCGCTGCCGTGGAAACTGTTCGTTCCGGATTTCATGATGATGTTGTACACAGCGCCGCCAGCCTCCCCGAACTCTGGAGCATAGTTACTGGTTTGCACGGAAACCTCTTGAACCGCATCCGCGCTGGGTTGGCGTACGGCGGTGGCCGTGACTCCGGGCGTGTTATTCCGCGAGTCCTGTCCTTCAATGCGCACCGCTTCGGAATTGTTTTGCAAGCCGTTCACAATCACGGTGTTCGAAGCGCCGGCGCCGGTAGGCGAACCAAATACCGTTCCGGGAAGCAATTGGGTTAGCGCAAAGGGGTTGCGAATTCCGGCCGTTCCTGCGTTGGTCGGGCCAATGCCAAGCAGCGGCAAATTATCTAACTGGCCCAGAGTGACGTTATGCGCTGTCTCAACGTTTTCGGCGCTGAGCAGCGACGCCTGCGCAGTGACCAAAACTTCTTCAGAGGCCTGGCCCACTTGCAAGGTCACATCTTCCTTAAGAGTGGCACCCGCCGGCAGGGCGAGGTTGTTGTGAAAATACATTTTGAAGCCCGGTGCGTTAATGCTGATCTCATAGGTGCCTACGGGCAACTGCGCGATAGTATAATTTCCGGTAGCGGTCGTCGCTGCCTGGTACACCAATCCTGTCTCAGTATTTTTCGCCTCTACAGGAACTGCGGCGACTACAGCACCCGTCGGATCGGTCACCGTACCCGTAATGCTTCCAGTGGCTGCCTGGCCAAATACCCGCAACGCGACCGAAAGCAGACACACCAATGCTACCCCGATTCTCATAACCTCACCTCTGTGCTAAACCATTGCGAAAAGTTAATTTGGCCTACTACCGGTCATCTCCCGAACACACCTGTGCCAGACAGATGGACGATTTAAACGGTTCCGGCACAGGAAGGCCCCGCTCTTCCATGAGTTTCTTCAGGAGAGCTTCCGCTTCCGGGTGAGCTAGCGCAGACTGCACTCCTACGCGCACCAATCCTCTGGCGTAATCGATAGGGATCCAAGTATGTCCAAACAGAGGCCCCGAGATCGTATCCCGGCTGCCGTAGTCGTGGGCGTCTAATTTAGCGCCGTGATCAACCAAAAGCTGAATCACTGCGGTGCGGCCTTTATGGGCAGCGCCGTGCAACGCGTTGCGCCCTTCCTTATCGGGGGCGTTGGGATCGAGTCCCAGGTCGAGACACATTTTCACGGCTTGCAGATTTTCGGCTTCGGACCACTCAAAGGTCACTCCTTCCACCCATCCAATCCCCGCCGCCACCGCGAGCGCGTTATTGCCGTGCTCGGTAGTAATCTTCGGATCTGCGCCCCGCGCCAGCAAAAGCTTCATCAACGTCACATCGCCCGACTGCGCCGCGCGCAGGAAAGGTGTCGCTCCGTCTTCATAGAGCCACTGCATGGTGAAAATTGTGCGGGTTTCGGTGCTATCGCCAACGCAGCGGTCCGGCGTAGACTTCACGCCACACACCCGCGCGTTTACGTTTGCGCCATGATCCAGTAACTGCTTGATGATTTCCAGATGATCCATATCGGGTTGGCGTACGGGGTAGTCGCCGCCCTCGATGTTCCGGTTGTCGGTTGCCAGATAAAGAGGAGTCCAGCCACCCTTGTTGGGGATATTAGGGTCCGCGCCCTTATCAAGCAAGTAGGAAGCAAGCCGGTAATGCCGGTTCTGCACGGCAACCAACAAGGGAGTCCAGCCGTAATTAGTACGCTGGTTGACATCGGCGCCGGCTTCCACCAGGATCTTCGCCGATTCCAAATCGCCCTGGCGGGCCGCAAACACGAGCGGAGTGAGGGCGCCGCCATCTCTATTCGCGGTTCGGCCGAAGGCGGCTGCGGCCGCAGCCTCGTCGGCGGCAGCCAATTTGTCCGCGGCGTTTTCTGAGTTCGCCAGCCGGGCGCGCCGGCCCCCGCGCGGTCCGGCCAGGGAGCCATCCGGCGCGATGCCGTCCTGAATGGCTCTTTGTTGGGGCGTGGGAGCGAGATACGCCGTTCCGCCTTTAGTGTCGGGATAAGAAGCTGCCGCTACATCCGCGCCGTGCTCGACAAGTAGCTTGACAGCTGCGGGATGCACCTGCTCCACTGCCCACATCAAAGCTGTGGTCCCCCGGAGTTTCTCGCGTGCTTGAATATCGGCGTGGTGATCCAGCAGAACCTGAATTGCGGGCAGTTTGCCATTCCGTGCCGCGAACATCAGGGGCGTCTCTCCGTGCGGGCCGCGCTCATTAGGATCGGCTCCTGCTGCGAGCAGGTTTTCGATCATGGCAGCATCGCCGTTAAGGGATGCCAGCGATAAAGGAGTGGCTCCCTCGCGGTTGGCGGCCTTGACGTTTGCGCCCGCGCGGATCAGCATGTCTGCCACCTCCAGATCACCCCGATGGGCTGCCCAGTGGAGCGCAGTTGCGCCATCAGCTTGGGGCGCATTCGGGTCGGCCTTTTGGCGAAGGAGAGCTTCGACCGTGTTGCGGTCACTCCGCATGGCGGCGTCGGCTACCGAGCTATTCGTTCCGGCGAAGGCGCTGCCGCTCGACAATAACAGGAGGATAGCCGTGTATTTTCCGCTCATAGCTTTAAACCAGTCCCGGCAACGGGCCATCGCTATCGCCAATGCTGTCTTGCCTCACCCCATAGAGGTGTAAGAGGCTCAATAGGAGATTGCCGGTGGTTACGGTTCGCGAGGGGAAGGCGATATGCCGGCCTCCCTCCAACTGGCCCGAAGCCCCGCCAATCAGGATGTGAGGCACGTCGTAATGCAAATGCTGGTTCGAGTCGCCCATGTTGCTGCCGTAGAGTATGAGAGTGTGGTCAAGCAGCGTACCTTCCCCATCCGGCGTCTTCTTTAGCTTGTCGACGAAATACGCCAAACACTGAACGTGGTAACGGTTGATTTTCGAATATTCCGCGATGCGGTCGGGATTTTCGGCGTGATGCGAAGCGCCATGGAATCCGCTGTTGCAACCGCTCAACGGATAGACGCGGGCCGTAAGATCGCGGGCGTAGAGGACGGTCGAAACGCGAGTAATATCGCCCTGGAACGCGAGCCGCTGCAAATCGAAATGCAACTTGACATGTTCATCAAACGATTCCGGAACACCGGTGGGAACAACGATGCCGTCGGTCGGCACATCGCTGGTGGCTTTACTGGCGATCTGCAGACGGCGCTCGATTTCCCGGATGTCTTCCGCATACTCATTCAGCTTGGCGCGATCGGCCGGACCGACCTTTTGTTTCAGACGACTCAGGCGATCCAAAACCGAATCCAGAATGCTACGATCCTCTTCCCGGCGCGCGGCACGCTCGTGCGAATCGCTTCCATCGCCGAACAACCGTTCAAACACCACCTGCGGACTCAGTTCCATGGGAAGGGGTTGCGTGGGCGACATCCAGGAAATGGAGTTGGTGTATGCGCAGCTATAGCCTTCGCCGCAATTGCTGGAGTTGGCGCCCGGATCTTCCAAGCCGAGTTGCAACGAGGGCAATAGCGTATCCCGCCCGATTTTGTTGGCAATAATTTGATCAATGGTGGTGCCATCGTAAATGTCCGCGCCGGTAGTCTTCTTGGGCTTGTTTGCGCACAAGTAAGCTGCAGCTACCCAGTGGTCCGCTCCAGTTACTCCCGGTGGCGGTTCGGCTGATTTTGACCAAAGCCCGCTGAGAACTACAATGCGCTCCCGGAAGGGTTCGAGTGGCTGGAGGATAAACGGGAAATCGAAACCTTTGCCTTCGATTTTGGGTATCCAATAGCCGGGTGCCATGCCGTGGGGAACGAATATTCCCACGAAGCGGGTTTTTGGGTTCACTGCCGATTTGCGCAGTGGCGTTTGCGCCGGGAGCATAGAGTCTAGTAGCGGCAATGCCAGAGCTACACCGGCGCCACGTAAAATGGCACGCCGCGAAATATGTTTTTTGGTAAGAAACATCATTTCGGCTCTCCATGAACCTGCGCGGCAACCGTCGCCGGGCCGGCATCGGAAACCATATTCATTTGAAACGGATCGCTATTCACTATCCCCAACACGAGCGATGAAAAACGATAGTGGTCCGCTTCTGCTCCGCGCACGATGGAGCGAATGATGGGCATGTCATAGAATTCGGTTCCCCGGCCCAAAGCGTAGATCATGAGCTTTTCGGTCACCACTCGCACAAATTGCGGCGCATATTTCAGCAGTGCCGCGCGCAGGCCGGCAACGCCGTCGAGTTTCGTGCCGTCGACAAGCTGACCCGAGGAGTCGATGAGGCTGCCATCGTCGGTAGTGCGCCAGTGACCGATGGCATCGAAGTTTTCGAGCGAAAAGCCGATCGGATCCATAATTTTGTGACAACTAGCGCACGGCTCCATCGAACGGTGCCGCTCCATTTGCTGGCGCATGGTCGGCTTGTGGCCGCCATGTGCATCCGTGGGAGTGTCTTTGAGGGCCGGCACATTTGGCGGCGGATCCGGAGGGCTGACTCCCAGAAAGATCTGCATAATATTCTTGCCGCGCACGACCGGCGAAGTGCGGTTGGGATAGGCTGAAACGGCTTCGATGGCCGCCTTACCCAGCAGGCCCCGACGCATATCGAACTCGGTTCCCAGTTGGACGCGCCGAAAATTGCTGCCGTAAATATTCGGTATGCCGTAATGAATAGCCAAGCGCTCGTTGACGAAAGTGTAATTCGCATCGAGCAGATCGAGCACGCTTCGGTCCTCGCGCATGACGCTGGCAATGAATAATTCAGTCTCTTTGCGCATGGCTTGCCGGAGGTTGTCGTCGAAATCGGGAAATTCGGAAGCCACCGGCGTTTGCGTTTCGAGCGCACGGATGTTCAGCCACTGCTCCGCGAAATTTCCGATCAGCGCGTCCGAACGGAGATCGGCTAGCATGCGCATCACCTGCGCATCCAGCACTGCCCGCTCGTGAAGCTTGTTTCGGGCGGCAAGGTTAAGTAGTTCGTCATCCGGAATGCTGCTCCACAGGAAAAAAGATAGGCGGGAAGCCAGTTCCACATCACTGATGCGATATTTTTCACCGGGCACAGCATTCGCTGGTTCCGCCTCCAGGCGGAAGACAAACTTGGGATCGGCGAGTATGCGCCGCAAAGCCATTTCGATGCCACGGTCGAAATCCCCACCATCATTGCGTGTCTTCTGGTAGAAAGAAAGCAGCGCTTCAACGTCGTCATTGCTGGCGGTTCCGCGGAAAGCGCGGCTAGCCAGCGTGGCAATGATTCTCCTGGCGCATTCTGTTTCGCCTATCTCCGTACCAGGCTGGCAGACGAAGATCTTTCGGCGGCTGGGCGAGTCCGCAACACCGGCGGCGATGCTCGTACACACTTGTTGGTTTGTCGGGTCGCAGGGACCTTCGATACTGATCTTTCCAACGTGAGGATAAAATGTGAATCCGGGCAGCCCTCCGGTTTCTATGGTGCTTCGCAGGAAGTGCTCATCCAGATCATTGCCGGGGGCGTAATTGGTGGCGAGAAACGTTGCCCCGACGGCGTGTACGCCCGCCGGAATTTTCGCGCGAACTGGTTTGCTGCCCGCGTGCACGGGAGAGCCGCGACCCACCTCGCGATCCCAATCGTACAGTTTTACCTTCTCGCCATCCACAAGAAGCTCGAGTTGCTCGCCAGTGACCTCGCCGAATGCCCGGTTGTTGTCCATGTTCCCTTTGTTCACGGGATAGATTTTGAAGGAGTACTCCCCCCCTACAGGGAATTCGTGCTCAACTAACATGCCACCGCGCGTGCCAAACGGCAAGCCTTCGATGTGGTAATCCTGCGACGTGTCTGAGGGGACGCGATAAACCGCTTCGGTGGGTGAGCGAACATCTCCGATGGAAATGCGGCTAATCTTTGCCGCAGCCGACGTCAATCCTTCGAGCAAAGCCGGAGACAGCGAAAGGGCGGCGGCTACATTGTCGAACCCACGAGTGGAATCATCAGGCGGCATGAATTTGGCGGGATCGATGTTCAAACCCAGGAGGTCACGAATGACGTTCGCGTATTCGGCGCGGTTGAGACGATGGAGGCCCGGGGGTGTCAGACGGGTGACTGCGTTCCGGTCGAGTTGGGTTTCCAAGCTTTCGATGGCGGCTTCGAGGGCCTCCGGTTTGGGCCGCCGCATCCCCGCGGGAGGCATCATTCCCGCGCGAAGTTTGCGCACGACTTTCTCCAGCACCGGCGCGTTTTCGGCGATGTGGGACAAGTCGAGAGTGTCCAGTTGGAGATTGGCTGTCTTGAGTTTTTGGTTATGACAAACGACACAGTATCCGTCGAACAGCGCACGCGTAGTCAGTGTCTGGGCGGAAAGGCAAAGAGCGAAGAACGTCGCGGTGAATAGGACCTTTAATGCCATAAGTTGCCGCCTTTATCGAATGTGGCCCTCCGAAAAATCCTTATTGTTCTCCTCGCAGGAGTACTCCATAATGTTCCAGTCCGGACGAAGCGTGAAAATTCGAGTATTTTTCCAGGGCATTGTGTACGTTTTTGGATCGTCGATCGTTACCTCGTAACTGATATGGGTCGCGTCCGTCCGCTGGTATGACTCAATGACTTTCATTTGATCGCTGTGCGGATGCCCCACCGTGTCTAGATTCGTTCTGTCATTGAAGAATCGGGTTTCCACGATCAGCGTGTCTCCGTCCCAATGGCCGAAAGAAGTTCCCATCCAGGTCGGATCCACTTCTTTGGGAAAGGTCCGACCATCGGTAGGAGTGACGTGAAACACATTCCAAGCTTCATAAAGAACTGCGAAAGTTTTGGGAGTCTGCACGATCTGAATGGGGAATGGAGAATTCATCGAGCGCGTAAGACCTTGCGGCAGACAGTGGCCAGTATAATCGAACTTAGCGGGGTCGTACTTCTTGAACATGGCGGCGCCCCACTCAGTGAACGGCAGTGGAGAGGTTCCCTTCTGGTTCTTCGCATTTCGCGACATGTCCGGAACATAAGGGCGCTCCCAGACGCCGTTCAGATCCGGCTTGCCGTTCGCCATTCGTGGGATATCGGTGGCCGCAACTTTCGATGGCGTGTTCTGAGCAATTGCAGCGGACGCAAATATTAGTGCAAAAATGGCCACGGTGGGCCGCATTGGAGAACCAGTAACGGTTTTCATCGGGACTATCCCTCGCTCATGGAACGTGATTATATTGAGGACGGAAAGCATTGTAAAAGACTTTTTGGATCTGAACTCATCGTCGGGAGTTATTGGCCTATGGAAGTGCAACAACACTCCACGCTCCAAAAGGGAAGTGGCTCTGATATATGCGCGCGCCGATTTGATGCCGGAACGATGGGGGGCGGTTAGAAGAAAAATTTGTTTTCGGCACGGCTTGATCGTTTTCCGGTCTGAGCGCTCTGGTATGATTCATGGCCGATGGAACTGCGCCACCTACGGTATTTTCTCGCCGTGGCGGAAGAGCTGCACTTCACCAGGGCTGCCGCTTTGCTGCGGGTAGCCCAGCCTGCCCTAAGCCATCAAATACGCCAGTTGGAGCGGGAGGTGGGCGTCACGCTTCTGGACCGCACGAAACATCGCGTGAAACTGACACCCGCCGGCGAAGTGTTTCGTAACCGGGCGCGGGTGGTGATCGAGCAAGCTGCCAGAGCAGCAGAGGATGCGGCCAAGGTGGGGCGTGGGGACGCGGGAAGCGTCTCCATTGGAGTCGGCAGCACGGGAATCTGGAGCGTGCTACCGGACTTGCTCCGCCGCTTGCGCCAGGTATCCGGGGCTATCACCATCGCGATTCGGGAAATGGAGCCATCGGATCAGATGGAAGCGCTGCGGCACCAGACCATCGATTTCGCTATCATGGCGGCCCGGCCCTTAGACCCCGAGTTGGAGTCGATCGTGCTTTCCCGCGAAAGACTGATCATGGCGGTGCCGACAGGCCACCCCGTGGCCTCGCGGCATTCGGTAGAGTTAAAATCTCTTGCGCGTGAGACCTTTATTCTTCCTGGCCGCCTAGCCTTACCTGGTTTCCACGAGATTGTGGTGGCGGCTTGTGAGGAAGCTGGGTTTGTGCCCGCGGATACAGTAACCACGCGCTTGATTCAAACGGTAGTCTGTTTGGTGGCCGGGCGATTGGGAGTAGCATTGGTTCCCGAATCGTTCGGAAGGAACTTGCAGGTCCGCGGGGTCGAGTACCGGCCGCTGCGCGGAACGGCTCCGATCACCGAATTGAACGCTGTATGGCGCAAAGATAACGACCTGCCGCTCGTTCGGCGCTTCCTGACCGAGTTGCGCTTGTTGGCTGCGAAACGGCGCGAACGTGGACCGGCGCCCCAACCCCGGGGACGCCCCGCAGTGACGAGTGATACACAGCGGCGATAAATTGAGACAGAGAAAATATAGCTGCCAACCAGCATTGTTCGCGTATGATAGGTTTTGCCACAATCGGGCCTACGCTCGAAAGGGGATATCTTATGTCTAAGCTTCACCTTACCATGTCCTGCTGGGATTACGACCGCACGCGCGCCTTGCGGGAACGTTCCGTCGAAGTCGAGGGAATCGATCTGAATTACCTCACGCTTTCGGT
Source organism: Bryobacteraceae bacterium (assembly GCA_035294665.1). Lineage (GTDB taxonomy): Bacteria > Acidobacteriota > Terriglobia > Bryobacterales > Bryobacteraceae > PSRJ01. Next base: position 11,656 of record DATGKM010000101.1, read on the forward strand.
CGAAGAGACATTTTTCCGTATGATGCGGCACCAGGAATTCGATATTTCGGAGATGTCACTATCTTCTTATGTCGTTTCTTTGTTCCAAGACGACCCACCTTTTATCGCGATTCCGGTTTTCGTCTCGCGCTCTTTCCGGCACTCCGGGATTTACATCCACACAGGCAGCGGGATCAAAGAGCCGCGCGATCTGATCGGCAAGCGGATTGGCAATCCCGAGTATCAGTTGACGGCGGTTGTCTGGATCCGCGGAATATTAAGCGACGAATTTTGCGTCCCGGTCAGCAGTGTGCGCTATCTGATTGGCGGCCAGGAAGAAGCTGGCAGGTTCGAGAAAACCGGAATCGAGTTGAAGCCGGAGATCCCAGTGGAGCCAATCGGGCCGGGAAAGACTTTGGCAAAGATGCTGGAGACTGGCGAGATCGATGCTATATACGCGCCACGCGCGCCCTCGACTTTGTTCAGCAATTCCGCTAAGGTTCAGCGCCTGTTTCCAGACTATGCGACCGTAGAGCGCGAATATTACTGTAAAACTAAAATCTTCCCCATCATGCACGTGATTGTGATCCGCCGTGACGTTTATGAACAGAACCCGTGGGTTGCGCAATCCCTCTACAAGGCTTTCCTCCTGGCGAAGCGACAGGCTACCGAAGATCTCCGGGAAACGGCGGCGCTAAAAGTGACGCTTCCCTGGGTGCTTTCTCACGTGGAAGAGACAGAGCGCCTGATGGGACGCGACTTCTGGCCCTATGGCCTCCAAGGAAATGCCCACACGCTCCAGACGTTTTTGCGTTACTCCTGGGAGCAGGGTCTTTCCCGCCGCCAACTGGAACCACGCGAACTGTTCGCACCGGAAACGTTGGAGTCTTTCAAAATCTGACGCATGATCCGTCTCAAGTGGTGGAGTGCGAGGCGGGGCGATATTGATGCCATAGTAGCGCAGGTGGGATTCAATATTGCGCAGATGATCATCCCCGTGTTCCTTCTGGCGCCCGCAGGAGTTCCTGTTGCGTTCAGCATTTCGCGTATGCTGCCTGGTTATGCGCTGGGCTTTGTTGCGGGATCGTTCGGTCTCTGTTTTTTGGCTGTCCGCCTGGCCAAGCGCGAAGACCGCGCGAACGTGACCGCCCATGTTTACGGCAATAATGTTCCGGCAATCATCGCCTATACGCTTTCCATCATGCTGCCGGAGTATCTCCGGACACAGGATCCGATCGAGGCATGGCGGATGGGTGCGGCGGCGGTGATCTGGACCGGTGTGATCAAACTGGCCGCCGCTCCTTTCGCGGCAATCATCCAGCGCAAGATCCCTCAGGCGGCTTCCATGACCGTCTTCGGCGCAGCCATGTACAGCTATCTGGCGCTGGTGCTGTTGCAACGTGTTTTTGATCAACCGGTAGTAGGTCTGGTCGCCCTGGCGATTATTATGGTGAGCGTTGCAGGCGTCCCTTTTACGCGGCACCGCATTCCGCCTTTTGTGGTAGCGTGGCTTATCCCGCTGATGTTTGGGATCGCCCTTGGTTACGCCAAGCCGGTTTGGCCGGGGCTGCGCCTCGAGACTCCGTGGGTTTTGTCTCTCGAGCCGGTGCGTGCATTGGTGGCTGTTTTAGCGTATCTTTCTGTGATTGCCCCGATGGCGATGTACCAGGTGTTGCAGGACATCGCCTCCGTGACCGGGGCGAGCGCCGTGGGCGACGTGTATGATGCGCGCAGTGTGCTTTGCTGCGATGGTTTGGGAACGCTGCTTTGCGGCGTCGCTGGAAGTACGGTGACCCCGGTCGTCTATGCTTTGCACCCTCCCTACAAGCAGCTGGGGGCGCGCAGCGGCTATGCATTCTGGACCGCCGTTGTCTTTTTGTTAATCGTAGCCAGCGGCCTTTCATTCTTCTTTGCTCAGCTCTTCCCATGGGCTATCCTCTCGGCCATCATCGTATTCATCACGGTAGGAGTGGGGACGACCACGCTTCGCCGGGTCGATCCGAAATATACCGCTGCGGTGCTAATAGGGTTCGTTCTCCCCGCCGGCGCCGTTGTATCCGTAAGCATTACTTCCGCCCTGCCAGCATTGGGTCTTTCCCCCAGCGCTCTCACAGTCCAGGCGGCTCTGAATCGCTCCATCTATTGGACATCAGTTCAGGCATTAGGAAACGGGTTTCTCTTTCTAGTATTGATCGTCTCCGCTGTAATCACGGAACTCATTAATCGCAGCTTCAGCCGGGCTGCAGTCTGGTGCGCGATTGCTGCAGCATTCTCATGGTTGGGCCTGATGCACTCCGCGGTGATGCGGTGGGGCGCGCAGCCGCAATTTGCGGCCGGATGGCTCTGTTCGGCCATCATTGTCTATTCGGTGCGATGGTGGTTCTAATGTATTTGTGGCTCTGCGCAAGAATTTGACGGGACTCGCATTGTAAGCCGCTTTGATGAACAATACGAATTCGGTCTTGTGGCCGCCATTTGCTGGGCCTTCAACAGGCGATAGCGGAGGTTTTTGTAGCCGCGGCTGCGGCGCAGAAGTGACTTGATGTTTCCATTGACGGCTTCCACGACGCCGAGCGGCACTTTCATCCGGCAGTAATTCAGAATCCCTTCGAGGTGGTCCAACAGCATCGTGGCTAGCTTCTGGAACGGCTTAAGCGCCGAAGTGGCGCCGGGGCCGGCTTTTCAGTGATGTGTGACTCCGCATTATCCCGGCCTTCGGCGCTCACGGGAAATGACCCAGGGTTGCTTTCCAGAAATGACCGTAATCCGTCCGTAAGCGGAGGCCAGATCGACTTTGCGCTGCAAAGCGCACTGGGCGGCTCCGGGACGACGTGGCAGTTGGCTGGCGGAAGCACCGTGGCCGCAACCAATGGTCAGGTGTCGCTGACTGGCGACCCTGAACCCAGCCACAAGCGACACTGGTGGC
>DATGKM010000102.1:0-33318 GCA_035294665.1 Bryobacteraceae bacterium
GGCAGCTTTCGGCTGCCAGAACCGCCGCTGGGCGGCGGAGAAAGGAGCGATTCCCCAGCCTCCGGCGGCGCTCATTTTCAGGATCATCTTGTATTGGAATCGAAACTCGATTTCAGGATCATTCTTCGATTGGAAAATGCTGCAGCATCGCCGCCAAAGGCGCGAGCGCGAAATGCTGAAGTGACTCTCCTGAAAGCGTGTTAGCATGCGAGAGAAGATCACCGCGCCATTCCGCATGCCGACGAGATGAACGACCTGTCTACTCTCCCACCGCCGGCAGTTTCCAAGGCGCATCATTCGAAATTCGCCGCCCTGCTGCGCGTTTGCGCGGTAGTGCTGCTGTTCATCGGGTTGAAGGCGGCGGGGAACCTGTCGCTCGCCTGGGGAATGAAACATTTTCCCGAAACCATGTCAGCCGCCCCGCTGCCGTATGTGAAGGCCATGTTCGATCCGTTCGTGGCATTCGGCATTGGGGCGTTCATCCTGGCGCTGCTGGTGCGGATGGCGCTGCTGAGCATGGCGGATTTAAGCTTTGTGGTGCCGGTGACGGCCATCGGGTACTTGCTGGCGGCGCTTCTGGGGAAAACGTTTCTGCATGAGACCGTTTCGGCTGAGCGGTGGGTGGGGACGGCCCTGATTTTCTTTGGCGCGGCGCTGGTAGGGTCCACCGAACATTCGACAACCGGAGGGAAATCCCAATGAAGTGGACGCTGGTGGGGGTGATGGTGATGGCCACTGTGCTGGCCGACCTGCTGCAGAGTTATGAGATGAAGCTGGCCGGGCGGCAATCGGTGCGGGCGCGCGGGCTGATGCGGCTGGCCCGGTTGATCGCGCAACGGCGCCTGCTGCTGGTTTCCATCTTCTGCATGGCGGTTTCGTTTTTCACGTTTATGGCGCTGGTGCAGACCCAGCCGCTGAGCTTCGCGGTGCCGGCTTCGGCGGCGAGCTTTTCGCTCGAAACGCTGCTGGCGGGGCTGGTGCTGCGCGAGCGGATCGGCCCGCGGCGGGCCGCGGGTGCGTTGATTGTGCTGTGCGGCGTGGTGCTAGTCGGCGGATAGTGGCTGGAGAGGTGGCGTACAGAGAGTTCAGCCTGATCCTCTCCTCTACTGGACAGAACATGGCGGCTTTGACAATCGGCTTCACTCCTTGGCCGTCACGGGGATGAGTTTGCCTTCGCGGATATAGTAATCCGCGCCGCGCCAGCGAATGCTGGTTCGCAGGAAACTGGCCAGCCAGATGAGCGAAGCGACGGCATCCCAGACGGGGATTAGCGGAAGCTGGCGGCCGACCTGCGGCTGCTTCAAGCCGCGCACGCCGATAATCCACGTCATGGCCACGCGGCAAATCGCATACAGGCCCAGGTAAGCGAGTGCGACAGGCCAATTGGGATGCGCGGCGATCGCCACCAGAGACCAGGCCAAGCCCTGCGTGAACAGCAGGCCGAAGTGGCCGCCCGGCCGCATGTGCCGCATCACCACCAGCCAGCGCAGGCGTTTGTGGAACAGCGCGCGTATGGATTGGTAATCCGGCACGGTTTCGATGACGTAAGGCAGGAGCACGACCTCCAGGCCTTGCTGCGCGATCAGACGGCCCACCAGCAGGTCGTCGGCCGGCTGGTTTTCGATCGATTCGTAGCCGCCGAAGCCATTCAGGGCGGAGCGGGTAGTGGCGATCGTGGTGCCGAGGGCGAACTTGATGCCATCCAGTTGCCAGGCGACCAGCACGCCCGCGTAGAAATCGGAGATCATGCCGACGGTTTGCAGGTGGTCGGCGAAGGTTTCAAAGCCTGCGGGGGAATAAAAACAGGTGACGGCGCCGACTTTGCGGTTCTGTAACGGCGCCACGATGCGGCGGAGGTAATCGGGGCGGACGCGGACATCGCTATCGCTGATGACCACGAACTCGTTTTCCGCCTCTTCGACCAGGCGCGCCAGGCGGGCGACCTTGTCGTTGGTGGCGACGCGGCCCGAACCATAGAGCACGCGAATCCGGCGGTCCGGGAATTCGGTTTTGAGACGATTGAGCACCGCCAGCACGGCGGCATCGGCGGCATCCACGCAAAAGACGATTTCGTAGGCGGGATAATCCAGGCAGCAGAAGCTGGAGAGGTTTTCCCAGGCATCGGGATCGAGGCTGCGGATGGGTTTCAGGATGCTGACCGGCGGCGTGAAGCCGGCCGAGCCGGAAGGCCATTTCCGCCGGAAATAGCGCAGCGAGCTATAGATCGCGATGAAGTAATAGATAAAAGGCGCGGCCGCTAAGACGAGCAAAACAATCGTGACGAGGCTCATTGGTTGGTGAGAAGGAACTTGCCTCCGCTTTCCGCGACGGTGTGCAGACGGTTGGGGCCAACCAGAGGTTCGAGGCGGGGCAGAGCGGAACGGCTGGCCACGAGATAATAACGCCGCGGACTGTTCCAAAGTTGCGCCCATTGAGCATCGTTAATGAAGACATTCGGCGCGCCGGGGGCATAAGAGCCGTACTCGAGGTTCTGGAAGCGGCCATTCAGCAGGAGCGCATCGCGCTGGGTGTAGAAGAAGATCGAGGAGAAGTCGTAATAGTGGTGATCCACGATGAGCTTGCCTTCGGGCGAGCGCAACAGCGCATTGGCCAGCGGGCGGGACGACATATAGGGATCGAATACGACCAGCGCCATGCGGGCGGCTTGAAAGAAGAGCACGGCCATGAGCGCGGCGGAGAGGAAGGCCTTTTGGCCGGTGAAGCGGAACGTGCCGGCGGCGCCAATAAGAAAGGCAATGGCTGCCAGCAGGAGGGGCGCGCGGAGGTAGGCGAACGAGCGGAGCGTGAGGTCTTCCATGTGGCCGAGAGAAAGCGAGTAGACATTGGGATGCTGCGTGAGGGCGGAAGAGATGTCTCCGGGCGCGGGGATGCCGCGAGTGGCGAACCAGAGGCCGCCGCACACGATGGAGCACAGCAGGAGGAGCAGGCAGAGGACGCGGGTGCCGCGGCGAATCCATACTCCTCCCGCCGCCATGGCGCAGCCCGTAAGCAGCGCGAGCGCCGGATAGACGGGCATCGAATAATATTCCTGCGTGGTGGAGAAGGTGAAGAAGACGAGGATCAGGCCAACCCAGACAACCGCGAGCAGGCGTGCGGCGGAAGCGCGATCCACCGGGCGGAACGAGAGCTTGGCGATGGCGGGAAAGTAAACGCTCCAGGGGAATAGCCAGAGCAGGTGATAGAGCCAGAAAGCCAGGCGGGGCACGGTATTGTAGTCGCGCGGATAGCGCAGGTTGAGGAAGCGCAGCACCTGCTCATTCATGAAGAAGAACCACAGGAACCCGTGATATTGGCCGGGGAGGCTGCGCAGGGAGAAATCGAAATAGGGCGGGTTGCGGAGCGTGGCCAGAATGTGCCAGGGCGCGGCGATGACGACGAGCAGGACGGTTCCACTGATGACCTGCAAGCGCTGCCAGACTTTGCGTTCGAACAGTTGGCGCGTGGCCGCCAGGTAGACCAGCGCCGTGCCGGCGGGAAACACCACGCCGATGAGACTCTTCAGCAAAAGGCTCACACCGAGGCTGGCCCAAAGCAGGAAGGCCCACCAGCGGGGGCGCTGCTCCTGCGGATCGATCACCCGCAGGAATGCCCACATGGATAACGTGATATCGGCCGTGAGCATCACATCCGGGATGAGAATGCGGGTGAACAGGAACAGGCCGACACAGGTTGCGATACACAGGCCGGCGTAGAATCCGGCGCGCTTCCCAAAAGCCCAGATGCCGAAGGCCGTGGTAAGCCAAGCGAGCGCCAAGGCGGAGAGCACGATGGGGATTCGAGCCACCCAGTCATAAGTTCCGAAAACTTTGAAGCTGATCGCCATCAGCCAGTAAATGAGCGGGGCTTTTTCGAAATAAGGAATGCCATCCAGGCGGGCGGTGACCCAATCGCCGGAGGTGAGCATATTGTGGGCGATCTGCGCCTGCACGGCGTCCACATCGTCCATCAGCGAGGGCGGAGAAACCATGCAGCCGATGTAAACGGCCGCGGCGAACAGCAGAACGATCAGGACGATCCTGCCACTTTTTCCGCTTCGAGCGCCGGCTCCGCGGCCGGAGCTGTCTCGATCCCCCATCTCTTCATCCATAGAAACAGCGTTAACAATCCCCATAAGTGATAACCGGCGTTCGCGCGCCGTTCCTGGTGCGCCCGCGCGTGGCGCTCGATTTCATTGAAGCGGAAAAGGCCGCCATGGGCAGCGGCGGCATCCGCCAGCGTTCCGGTAAGCAGCGGCCGTAGCGGACCGCGCAGCCATTCGTGGACTGGAATATCGAAGCCCGTCTTCGGGCGCGATAAAACGGCGGGCGGCAGCTTGCGGCGCATCAGTTCCTTGAGGATCACCTTTTGGCGCGACCCGCGAATGCGGAGTTCGGGGGGGAGGGAATTGGCGAACTCCACGATGCGGTGATCGAGAAAGGGCGGGCGCACTTCGAGGGAGTGCGCCATGCTGATGCGATCGACCTTGGTGAGGATGTCGTCAGGCAGGAAGTAGCGCTGATCGAACCAGAGGTACGCAGCCAGATCGCCGCCGGCGGCGGCCAGGCCGCGCAGAATTTCGGAGAGCGCGGCGGGCAGGGGCACGCGCGTGAGCAGGCGTTTTTCGGCGCCGGAGAAGGCGCCGTTCCAATAGACGTGGGCGCGCTCGGGTGGAAGTTCGCAGCCTTCGAGAAAACGCTTAGCCTTGTACTCAAAGCCGATCTTTTCATCCGACACAGGGAGGTACCCGATGAAAAATCGGGCTATGCCGCGGGTCCAGGCGGGCCAGCCGCGGACAGCGCGGGCCAGCAGACTGGCGCGATGCGTGAGATAGCCGCCGAACAGTTCGTCGGCGCCTTCGCCGCTAAGCGCGACGGTAGCATGGCGCTTGGTGAGGCGGGAGAGCAGCCAGACGGGAAGAGCGCCGGCGTCGGCGCTCGGCTCATCGGAATAATAGGCAAACTGTTCGATGGCGCCGGGTAGATCTTCGAGGTCGTGGATATCGAGCTCGTGGTGATCGGTGCCGTAGTGGCCGGCCACCTCGCTGATGTAGCGCCGCTCATCGAAACTGTAGCCGCGGAAGGAAATGGAAAAGGTCTGCATGCGCGCGGGCGCGGCTTCGCAAGCGTAATGCAGGACTGTTGAGGAATCGACGCCCCCGCTCAGCCATACGCCCAGCGGCACGTCCGAGAGCAGATGCTCGGCCACCGATTGGCGCAGCAGGCGATCGAGTTCGGCCGCGGCATCGCGGGCATTCCAAGGCTTCTCCACGCGGAAGGGCAGACGCCAGTAGCACTCGGTGCGCAGGGCGCCGGCGCGCCATTCCAGCCAATGGCCGGGCGGCAGCTTTTCGACGCCTTCGACGAGCGTCCACGGACAGGGGACGTAATTCAGCGATAGATAGCAATCGAGGCCATCCAGGCTGAGCGCGCGTTCAATTTCCGGGTGGACCAGAATAGCCTTGAGTTCGGAGCCGAAGTAGAGGTCTTCGCCGCGCCGGGTGAAGTAGAGGGGTTTAATGCCCAGGCGGTCACGGGCCAGGATGAGCCGCTGGCCGGGCTCGTTCCAGAGTGCGACGCCGAACATGCCGCGCATACGGGAGAAACACTCCGTGTCCCATTCGAGAAAAGCCTGGAGCACGGTCTCGGTATCGGACTGCGAATGGAACCGCCGGCCGCGGCCTTCGAGTTCGGCGCGCAGTTCGCGGTGGTTGTAGATCTCGCCATTGAAGGCGATCACTGTGCCCGTGACGGCATCGCTGATGGGCTGATCGCCTCCGGCGAGATCGATAATTTTCAGCCGCGCGGCGCCCAGCGAGACGGTGGGCGATTCATAGACGCCTTGCTGGTTTGGCCCGCGATGGACCAGCGTGGAAATTGCGTTCTCAATCCGGCCCGATGGCGCCGCGCGGCGGTAATGCGTGAATCCGGCAATGCCGCACAAATCAGAGGCCCTCCTTGGGAGGAGGCAGACAGGAACCAGGAGCCGGGAGCCAGGAGCCAGGAGCCAGGAGCCGGGAGCTGGGATCGAGGAGTGGATGAGCCGCGCGCCGGCTTGCGCCGGGCGAATGCCCGGCGGCATACCTGGGAACCCAGTAGAAGCCCTGGCTCCACATTTTCATGATTGGGCCTCGGAGGCGGTGACCGCGGCCAGCGCGCGCGAGCGGCGGTTCTGCGGGTTCCTCCAGTTCACCTGTGGCAGGAAGGCCGAAATATCCACGCGATCCTGGTATTTCACCGCGATGTTCATCAGCGAATCGAGCAGCGATTCACTGAGGTAATGCGGCTTCAAGCCGAGGTCGATCAGTTTCGAGTGCCGGGCGTTGTAGTAGTGCTGCTCGGACTCCACGCGCGGGCCGGGCAGGTGATCGATCTCCACATCCAGCCCCATTTTGCGGCCGGCGGCTTGCACCATGTGCGCCAGTTCGAGCACGGAAAACTGCTCGGTGAACTGGTTGAACACGCGGCACTCGCCGGGATTGGCGGGATTCAGACAGGCCAGTTCGATGCAGCGCACGGTGTCGCGGATGTCGAGGAAGCCGCGCGTCTGGCCGCCCTTGCCGTACACCGTCAGAGGATGGCCCACCGCGGCCTGGATGCAGAAGCGGTTCAGAACGGTGCCGAACACGTCGTCGTAATCGAAACGGTTGATCAGGGCTTCATCCATCGCGGTTTCGTGCGTGACCGTGCCGTAGACGACGCCCTGGTTCAGATCGGTGGCGCGGATTCCCCAAATGCGGCAGGCGAACATGATGTTGTGGCTGTCGTGCACCTTCGAGAGGTGATAAAACGAGCCGGGCTGCTTGGGGAAGGGGAGCAGGTCGCTGCGGCCGTTATGGTTAATGGAAATGTAGCCTTCCTCGATATCGATATTTGGAGTGCCGTATTCGCCCATGGTGCCCAGCTTCACCAGATGGCAATCGGGCCGGAATTCCTTAATGGCAAACAGCACATTTAACGTTCCCACTACGTTGTTTACCTGCGTGAAAACGGCGTGCTTGCGGTCGATCATCGAGTAGGGCGCGGCCCGTTGCTCGGCGAAATGCACCACCGCCTCGGGTTGAAATTCCTTAAATAACGAAGAGAGGAAATCGTAATCGGTGACGTCGCCGACATAGGATTCGATGTTCTTGCCGGTCAGTTCCTGCCAAATGCGCAGGCGTTCGGTAAGGGGTTGGATGGGGGTAAGGGTTTGAGCGCCGATTTCGAAATCCCATTGCCGGCGCAGGAAATTATCGGCGACCGCGATGTGATGGCCCTTTCCCGAAAGGTGGAGGGCTGTCGCCCATCCACAGTAGCCATCGCCGCCGAGTACGCAAATTCTCATGCACATTCCTCCGTAATCAGATTCCACTAGCACACACGAACCACAACCGTCTCACCCGGAGGGCGGTCAACGTTGACGCGCTCCCTGCACCCGAACCACTACCGCAAGCCATGTTCCGTTGGGAATGAAAGGCGTGCTTTCAGATGTAATTGTATCAATAGAGGTTACGTGAGTTCGGGAATTTTGATTACGCCGCGGGCCTGCGGCCGGAGCCGGCGATAACCGCCGGCCTGCCGGCTTTCGCATCGCGCATCCCCGCTCCCGCCGGAAACTTCCCTATCGGGTGTGGCCCGGTGCCTCTTGCGCGGCTCGGGTTGGGCACGACGAATGATGGCATCCACCCACCACAACCGGTACCGCGGAAACGCCGGCAGCAAACCCGTCTGCCGCCTCACACCTTGCAACGGGGCGGATCAGGGCCGGAACGGTGTCCAGATGGCCCGGATCATCAAACGTGTAGAGCCGGCCTACCAGGCGGGCACGCATCTCCGGAACGCTGGAACTGAGGGCGAAACTGCTGGACCGCTGGTCGCATAAGCCCGCAGGCGATTTCGTTTGAGATCGCGCGCGCAACCCGCTACTATACGGTTATGAGATTTCGTTCCGTCGCGCTGGCCTTGGCGCTCACCTCGTGTTTCGCAGTTTCTCTGGAAGCCAAAAAATCCCCGGTCAGCCGCCACGTGAAAATGCGCAAAGCGCGGAAATCTCACGTGAAAATTCGCAAACCGAAGATCCACCGGACTGCGTAGCCCCGAAGTGCATAGCGAATGAGTCCTGAGCCGGCATTGCTCGTCCGCCCCGCATGCGAAGCGGATCTCCCGGAAATTTGGGCACTGATCCACGCGCTCGCGGAATACGAGCACGCGGCCCCGGGCGCGGTGCCCGTCACCGAACTTGATCTGCGGGAAGCGCTGTTTGGACCGGCGCGCGCGGTCGAGGTTTTGCTGGCATGCGTGGGCTCGCAGGTGGCTGGATACGCCATGTTCTTCCATAATTTTTCGAGCTGGCGCGGGCGGCGCGAAATTTATCTGGAAGATCTGTTCGTGCGGCCCGAAATGCGGCGGCGCGGCATCGGGCGCGCCCTGCTGCGCGAGGTCGCGCGAATCGCGGTCAGCCGGGGATGCGCGCGAATGGAATGGCTGGTGCTCGATTGGAACGAGCCGGCGATTTCGTTCTACCGTTCGCTGGGCGCCGCGTCGCTCAATGAGTGGACCACGTTCCGCCTCGCGGGCGAGGCGCTCGAAGCGTTGGCGAAATAGAACACGCGAACAAGAGAACGCCGGACGGAACAAGGCGCAGCCGCCTGCTCCTCTTAGTGGTCGTGATCTGAAAGCAACCTTTACCGCTTTCACCCCAAATATCCTTCCGAATTCGTGCCCGGGTCAAAATAGCGGATTGCCCCAACTTGCGCCCTTCTGCACAACCCGCAAAAGGCGGGTCACACGATTTCGAAATTTATTTCGAGCGCATTAAGTCTCGTATTTTGAGGAGCTTACAGCCATACAGGCAAACCCCTGAACCCCGGAATCGCACACTCTGCCTGCGATAATCGGCACAGGGGGAAGGATGGCTCCCGGGAATGGCTGCGGCGAGCCGTTCCCGGCTTCGGGCCCTCGCGCAAACGGCTTGGATCCGGGCCGTTTTGCCGCCATTTGCGATCCGAATCTTCACTCAAGCAGAGTGGGGCCTCTGCCGTGCGGGTTGCGGTCGCATCTTAATCCTTTCCCCTACTTTAACCGAAGCATCACGGCGGGGCTTGTGACGCCGGACGCGACCGGGGAACATTCGCGAAGGTGCAAAATAACGGGTGCCCGCCGGCGCTACTCAATTTGCGGACAACGATGTTAGGAAGCTCGGAAGGCGCGGTCTCATAGGCCCCGGACGTGGCCAGGTATCTCTAAGACCCGCGATGCGCCGTTTTCTCTACGCTCAGAATCTCTGCGCCGGTTCGGGAGGCGGATTGGGGTTCGCAAAGCCGCCGGCATTGAATCCCACGGTGAGCGGCATTTCCTTCTTGTCGCGGACGATGGTCAGGGTAGCGGTGCGGGTATCGCGGTTGGCGCGAAGCTGCATCGTAATGTCGCGGCTGCTGGTCACGGCGGCGCCGTTTACCTTGGTGATTACGTCGCCGGCCTTCAATCCGGCTTTTTCGGCGGGTGAGTTTCGCATCACTTCTTTCACCAGAACGCCGTCGCGCACACCGAAGTAATCGGCGAACTGGCGCTCCTGGCCGAGGGCTTCGCCTTCAATGCCGAGCATGGAGCTTTGCCATTCCCACAGGAACCGCGGCAGTTCCATTGGAGGCATGGTGACGAAGTCCGGAATGCGCAGCGTGCCGTAGGGAGTCTGGACCATAGTGTGGTCGCGTTCGCCGATGGTAGCGGTGAGTTCCTGGGTGGCGCCATTGCGCCACACCACCAGCTTGACACTACGGCCCGGGGACGTTTCCCGCACCATGCGGACGAACTGCTCCACGCCTTCTACCGGGGTGCCGTTGTATTCGAGCACCACATCGCCCTGCTTGACACCCGCTTTGGCGGCCGGGCCGTTGTCATCCAAGCGGGTCACCTCGGCGCCGCGTACTTCCTTGAGGTTCAATGCTCTGGCCCGGTCCGCGGTGATATCCAGCACACCCACCCCGAGATAGCTGCCACCGGCATTCTGCGCACTGACGGCGCGCGCGCGGGTGGGTTGCGAAACGGCCGGCGGCGCGGCCATTGCAGCCAGCAATACCGCTCCCAAAGACGCGAAAACATGAGTTCGTAAATTCATACTCGGACCCCTCACGGCCAACTGCTATTGCCGTTTGATAAAAATGGTGCCACTCGTGCCGCCGATGCGCAACAGGGGGCCGCCGCCGTGAATCGCGCCTTCCGCCCGCACTTCCGTGCCGGCGGTGCGCTGCGTCATCGGGAAATCGGAAACCACCCGGCCGCGCGCCGTTTCAGCCCGGATTGTCACCCCCAGATTAGACGGGATGAGCACGGTAACGTCACCATTGCCGGTCTCGAGTAACGATTCGCCGAAGCGTCCGCCGCCGGTCAGGCTGGCAATAATGCTGCCCAAGGCGGTGGTGATGCGCATGGGTCCGGCGATGTTGCTCACCCGCACGCCGCCGCTGCCCGATTCGCAGCGAACCCCCGCCGCGGCGCCTACTTCCACCGGGCCGGCCATCTCGCGCACCGTAACCTGCCCGCCGGCCTTGCCTACGGTGATGGCGCCGCCGCCGCTGCCCGCCGTCACATCGCCTGCCGCGTAGTTGATGTGGATCGCGCCTCCGGCCGTGTTCACGCGCAAGTCTCCACCCGCGTTGCCCACGTCTACAGACCCTCCCGCGGTGTCGAGCACGGCGTTTCCATGCACGTTCTTCACGGAAATCGAGCCGCCCGCGGTGGCGCATTGGAGATCGCCGCCCACTTCCCCAACCTGGATTTGGCCGCCCTCCGTGGAAAGGTGGCAATCGCCTTGAATGCGGTCGCACTTCAGATCACCGCCCCCCGAATTGACGCGCAATTCGCCATCGATGGAATAGGCCTCCACCGCGCCCGCCGAAGTCTGCACGCTGGCCTCCTTTACGCCGGGCGCCCTGATATTCAGATTCGTTGAGACCGGGCCGCCGGGCGCGGCCACAACCACCCTGCCGTTAGCGGACAGCGTCCGCAGGCCGAAGCGGCTGAAAATGCGGCGCGCGTCGTCTTCCGTGCGGGCGTCCACGCTGAGCTTGGCGATGAACGTGACGGAATGGCCGGAGCCGCCTTCCAGCCGCACGGGGCCTTGCGACGTCACCTGCAGGCGCTTGCCGGCGGGTAGCGAACCATTCACCGTCATTACCCAGTGGTTACCCTCGCGGGCGATACTCTGCCCAAACAGCAGGGCGGGCAAGCCCCAGCCCAGCAGGGCCAGCCCCCAACTAAAATGTGCCAATCGACGCATTCATCGCCTTCAGGGCCTGCTCCGATTTCATCCGCACGTAGCTGTTGTCCTCCCGCTGCATCAGATCCTGCAGCACCCCCACCATATCGTCGGCCTGATGCGCCACCAGCATGTCCACCACCTGCACGCGAATCGCGGGGTTGTCATCGCTTAGCAGGACTTGGGAAAGCACCTTGCGGACATCCGGCTCGCCCGAGAGTGGTTTCAGCCCTTCCAGGGCCTTCATACGAACGCTGGGGTTCGGATCGTGGGCGGCCGCATTCAGCAAGGCATCCCGGACCGAAGAGGATTCCACGCGGTCCTTGAGCACGCCCATCGATTCCAGCCGGGCGGCGGGGTTGTCGCTCTGCGCGGCGGCAAGCAGCAACTGCTGGATATTCCGGTCGTCCATGCTGCCGGTAACCGTGCGGCGGCGGATTTCATCGAGCGAAATGGCGACGTGTCCGGAGCCATCCGGCTCAACGGAGCGCACGGCGTGGAACGCGGGTTCGGCGGTAGTGGTTGGGGTGGTGACGCGCGCGGCCACAAAACCGAGGGCGAGCATAGCCGCGGCGCCCACCGGTACGCGGAATCGTTCCAGGCCTGAGAAGGTATCGGCCAGCGCTTCGAGGAAGAGCCGCCACGGCCCCGCTTTCGGTGGCGCCGGCGCTTCCGCCCGCCAGTCCGGCCGCTCTACGGCGGCACCGGCGTCAATCGAGGACCAAAGCGCGTGCCGGCACTCTTCCAGAAACGCCGCGGGAGGCTCTATCTGCCGCCCCGCCAGAGCCGCGGCAAAGGCGCGCTGGCGTTCCATCTCGCGCGCGCATGCCGGGCACGCATGCAGGTGCTCTTCGAACTCGTCTTCCTGGGGCGGCGCCAGTTCGCCGTAGAAATAAAGGGGAATCGATTCGAGAACGCTGTCGCAATTCATATGAAGTCTCCCAGTTCGGCGCGCATCTTTTGCGTGGCGCGGAAGAGGCAATTTTTCGCGGCTTCTTCGGTAGTGCCTAAAATTTCTCCGATGTTGCGCAGGCGCAGGCCTTCGTAGTGGCGCATCTCGAACACCATGCGTTCGCGCGGGGTCAGATCCTGGAGGGCGCTTTCAATCCGCGCCCGAAGCTGGCGGTTCCAGGCCGTACGTTCCGGGTCCGCCTCCGCCGATCCTTCCTCGAAAGTGTCCATCCGGTCCACCGGCCCCTCCGCCGTCTCGATCACCGAGGGTTCCTCTTTGCGCACCTTGCGCTTCCGCAGGTGGTCCAGGCAGATATTGGTCACGATGCGGTAGAGCCAGGTATGGAAGCTGCAATCGAAGCGGAAGGTGTTGAGGTTCCGGTACACGCGTAAGAAAGCCTCCTGATACACATCCCGGGCCTCTTCCGGCGAGCGTAGCAGGTTCATGGCCAGCCTGAGCACACTTTGGTCGTAGGTGCGGACCAGGGTCTCAAAGGCGACCTGATCGCCCTTCTGGGCAGCCCGAATTAGAGAATCGATCTGCGGACTCAATCGGGCGCCTACCGCTTCGGCCGTCTGAGAAGCCATAAATTGGCCCGTGGCGCGGTACGGAATCGCGTCCAGCTTATTGGACGCGGCAGGGGGGGAAAGGTCACAGGACATCGGCTGCGTGGACGGCTCCTGAGACTTGAACCGGAAACAGGCCCATACCCGATGCGTCCGCACCGCTTCCCCGAATCCGTTACAATGAAAAATACCCTCGTTCTTCCAGCCAACAATCGGGATGCGCGCTTATATCGAACTGACCAAGCCACGAATTACGTGGCTCATCCTTATGAGTACCGGTATCGGCTACTTTTTTGGGTTACCGGGGGCTCCGGATTGGTGGGAATTTCTGCGCGCGGTTCCCGTCTGGCCATTGCTACATACCATTATTGGTACGGGCCTGATGGCTTCCGGCACGGCCGCCCTGAATCAATGGTTTGAGCGCGAGGCAGACCGGCGGATGCGGCGCACGGAGGGTCGTCCTTTACCCACCGGCCGCATCTCTGCCGCGCGCGCCCTGGCGTTCGGCGCCGCCTTATCGGTCGCCGGATTTTTGGAATTATGGTTCGGAGCCAACCTGCTGGCGGGTTTGGTGGGCGCCTTCACGCTCGTTACGTACCTGTTCTGCTACACACCGCTGAAGCAGCGGACGTGGTGGTCCACCACGGTGGGCGCGATTCCGGGCGCGCTGCCCCCGGTGATCGGTTATGCCGCGGCGGCCGGCGCTCTGGACCGGCATGCGGCCGCGCTCGCCGCCATTCTATTTTTGTGGCAGTTTCCCCATTTTTACGCCATCGCTTGGATGTATAAAGACGATTACGCGCGCGCCGGCATCAAAATGTTGCCGGTGATCGAACAGGACGGGCGGTGGACGGCCCGGCAGATCGTGCTGTACGGCATGGCCTTGATTCCGGTGAGCCTGACGCCAGTCTTTCTGGGTATGGAGGGCGCGGTCTACGCGATGGGTGCCCTGGCGTTGGGGCTTTGGTTTCTGTATTCGGGGGTGCGGGTGGCGCTGGAGCGCACCATGATGCGCGCCCGCAGTGTTTTGGTGACCTCTGTGTTGTACCTGCCCCTCATCTACGGCCTCATGCTGTTAGACAGGCCGGGTATGTGACGTGATCGAAGTCGAAAATCTGATACATCGTTACGGGAGCCGGACCGCGCTGGGAGGCGTGAGCTTCTCGGTGGGCGCGGGCGAAATTTTCGGGTTGCTGGGACCGAACGGCGGCGGCAAATCCACGCTGTTCCGCATCCTCTCGACTATGATGGTGCCCACCGGCGGCCGTGCCCTGGTGGCCGGCCATGATGTCGTGCGCAACCCGGCGGCCGTGCGGCGGCATGTGGGTGTGGTCTTCCAGTCGCAGAGCCTCGATAAGGCGCTCACCGTCGAAGAGAACCTGCGCAGCCAGGGGCACCTCCACGGTTTAAGCGGCGCGCCGCTGCGCAACCGCATGGAACATGTAATGGACCAGTTGGGCCTCAAAGAGCGGCGTAAGGATCTGGTGGAATCGCTTTCGGGTGGCCTGCGGCGCAGGGTGGAAATCGCCAAGGCGCTGCTGCACCGGCCGCAGGTGCTGCTCATGGACGAAGCCTCCACCGGACTCGATCCGGCCGCCCGCCGCGACCTTTCCAACTACGTGGAAGGCTTGCGCCAGCGCGAGCACGTCACCATTCTGCTGACCACCCATATTCTGGAAGAGGCCGACCGCTGCGACCGGCTGGTGCTGCTGCATCAGGGCAAAATCGTGGCGGAGGGCAGTCCGGGGGAATTGTGCGCGCGGATCGGCGGCGATGTCGTGGTGCTCGAAACGGAAGATCCGTCGGCCCTGGCCGGGAGGGTCGCCCAGCGTTTCGGGGTCGCGCCGAAGGTAATGGACGGCCACCTTCGCGTCGAAATACCGAACGGCCACCGTTTCATCACCGAAGTGGTGGAGGCGTTTCCCGGCGCGATCGAAACCGTAGCCTTGCATAAACCGACGCTCGAAGACGTTTTCGTGCGGGAAACAGGAGCATCCATTGATTGAGGGAACAAAGCTTGAGGGAGTAAAGCCAAGGCTGGAAGGCCCGGCCAAGTCCCCCGAAAGCAGGCCCAGCTTCATCTTACCCGCGGCCACCTTATGGCGGCGGGAACTGGTGCGCTTCTGGAGGCAGAAGAGCCGTCTGCTCGGAGTGATCGCTTCGCCGCTGGTGATCTGGCTTTTAATCGGCTACGGCTCCAATTCGCTGGGGCGGTTCTATTCCGGCGCACTCGTCCTGACAGTGATGTTTTCCGCTATCTTTTCTACCATCTCCATCATCGAAGACCGGCGCGAAGGATTTCTGCTTTCCATGCTGGTCTCGCCCGCCCCCCGCACCAGCATGGTGCTGGGCAAAATTCTGGGCGCGGCCACCCTGGCGTGGATACAAGGCGTAATCTTTCTGGCGTTCGCGCCGCTCGCCGGCTTCCATATGCACGTAAGCGATCTGCTGGCTGTGGCTGTGGCAATCTTCCTGATTTCGTTTACGCTTACCGGCCTGGGCTTCGTAATCGCCTGGAAAATGGAATCGACGGCGGGTTTTCACGCCATCATGAACCTGCTGCTGATGCCGATGTGGATGGTTTCCGGCGCGTTATTCCCCTTATCCGAGGCGCACGGCTGGGTCAAGGCCATCATGTGGGCCAACCCGCTCACCTACTCGACATCGCTGCTCAATTATACGCTGGCTCTGCCGAATATTGTGCCCGGCCCCGCCGTCAGTCTGGGTGTGACCGTGGCTTTCGGCGTGATTCTGTTGCTCGCCTGCGGCATGCTGGCGGCGCAGAAGAGCGCGCGGAGCGCGGCGTGATTTCGACCCGCGACCGTCAGGGAGCGGTTTTCGTGGCCGCCCTCTTACTAGCAGGCTGCACAACAAAGCCTCCGCTGCCAGTTCTCGGCCAGGTCCCCGATTTCCAGTTCACTTCGCAAACCGGCGCAACCGTCGACCGCCACGCCCTCGATGGGCACGTCTGGGTGGCGGACTTCATGTTTACTACCTGCCCCGGCCCCTGCCCGCGCATGAGCTCGCAAATGCACCAGATTCAAAAAGCGACCGAGAATACTCCGGACGTGAAGCTGGTTTCCTTCACAGTGGACCCGGCGCACGACAGCCCGGCAGTCCTCGCCGCTTATGGAAAGCACTTTCTGGCCGATCCCGACCGCTGGTATTTTTTGACGGGGCCGCGAAATAACCTCAGTTATGTAGGCTTGACCGGATTCAAGCTCAACGCAGTGGATGGAAGCTTGAATCACAGCACGCGCTTCGTGCTTGTGGACCGGCAGGAGCGTATCCGCGGCTACTACGCCTCTTCCGAAGATGGCTTCTTGAAAACGCTTCTGAGCGACCTCCGGCGGCTCGAACGTGACAAGTCGTGATCTCGATTCTGCCTTCCATCAACGCCCTCCTGAATGCCACCGCGGCGGCTCTGCTCATCTGGGGCTACACCCTGATCCGGCGCAAGCGCATCGAAACACATCGTAAAGTGATGCAGACCGCTTTCGTGGTCTCCTGCCTTTTCCTGGTGTGCTATCTCGTGTATCACTTCCGGGTCGGCCACGTGGTCTTTCAAAAAACCGGCCCCATCCGCACCGTCTACCTGAGCCTGCTGGCCAGCCACACGGTGCTGGCGGCGGCGGTACCGGTGCTTGCCATTGTCACCCTTCGCCGCGGGCTGTCCGCGAAGTTCGACCGGCACCGCCGCATTGCCCGCTGGACTCTGCCCGTCTGGCTGTATGTCAGCGTGACGGGCGTAGTCGTCTATCTCATGCTCTACCACCTATAAGCTGAGCTTACCGGGACCAGCCGTGATTTTCTTCGTGATGATAGTTGTCCCCGTGCTGGTAATATCCTTCGTCACCCCACTCCACCACGTGTAGCGGCTGGCGCAATTGGAAGGTGAGCATGGTCCCATTGCGGCCCTCCGGCATCCATGACATAGCGGTGTCCGCGGGCCGTGATCGATTCCAGGTCCAACGCGAGGTGATCCGCGCCTCAGTAAGAAAGGCAATCCGTATGCCGGAATCCGCTTCTCCGGCCGACCGCGCCGATCTATCGCGCGGCGGCCGTCTGCGCCGCCGCATCGAAAACCACGCGCCCGCCCACCATCGTCATCACCGGCTTGATGTCTTTGATCTGGTCCGAGGGAACAGTCAGATAGTCGCGATCCAGCACCACCAGGTCGGCCAGTTTGCCCGGCTGGATCGCGCCCAGGTTGTCCTCCTGGAACAGCATGTACGCATTGCTGCGTGTGTGCGCAATGAGTGCGTCCTCACGTCCGATAGTCTGGTTCAATACCTTGCGCCCGCCCGCCATCCTTCCCGTGACCGCGAAAGACAGCGTTACAAAGGGCAGGTACTGGTTCGCGGCGCTGCCATCGGTTCCCAATCCCCACATAATGCCGCTGGCCTGAATGGTGGCGAGCGGCGGCATATCGTAAGCGCCGTCGCCGAAATCGTCGTGCATAATCCCGCCGTTGATCACGGCCCACGGATTCACCGCCGCGGCCATATCCAGCTTCTTCATGCGCTCCAGTTCGCCCGCGTCGATCTGGTTGACATGCGCCAACACCCAGCGGTGCCCCTTGATGGGGTACTCCTTATTGATCGCTTCAATCTGATCGAGAAACCCGCTGATGGTGTCCCGCAGTTCGGCGTGAACATGCAGCGGCAAACCGGCGCGCGCGATGGCTTCGGCCATGCGCCGCCACTGCTCCAGCAGCTCCGGGCGCACCGGCGATTTCGTGGCGAACATCGGGTCGTGCAGCGGCCCGTATACGCTTTCGCCGAAGAAGACCGTGTCGATAAAATTATCGCCCTGGAAGGTTTTCATCCGCGCGATCTGCTCAATCGAACGATCCACCTGTTCCGGATTGCCGGCCGCCGCTCCATCGATGCAGAATACGCGCAGGTTAAGCTTGCCCTCTTCCTTCCAGCGCTGCAGAATGTTGAGCACGCTCGGTTCGCAACCGGGCACGCCGAACGCGGTCAGGCCGGCGCGGTTCATATCGCTTACCAGGGCGGCCGTGCTGGCTTCCAGTTGGCCGGCCGGAACTCGCGGCAGCCTGCTCGCGACGGCGCGCGTGCCCGCGATATCCCCGCCCACGATTCCCGTGGGATTCCCGGCCGCATCGCGCATGATCGTGCCTTTCAGAAAGCCTTGCGGATCGGGCGCGCCCGCCTTGATTCCCAGCGCGTCGAGCGCCCGGCTATTCAAAAAAACCTGGCGGTATGATTCCTGCAGCGCTACCGGATGGTCCGGCGCGATCCGGTCCAGTTCCGCGCGCGTGAACGGCCGCGGATCGTCGGCAAATTGTTGGTGCGCCCAGCCGCCGATGTTGTAGACCCATTCGCCCGGAGCGGCGGCCTTCACGCGCGCGCGCAGCATGGCGATTGCCTGAGCGCGCGAATTGACGCCATCGAAGCGCAGTTCTTTTGCCCAGGTAGTGGCCGCGCGCAGCAGGTGCATGTGGTTATCGATCAGTCCCGGAATCACCGTTTTGCCGGAAAGGTCGATGCGCCGCGTGGAAGGCCCCGCCAGTCGCGTGACCTGCTGATTCGTGCCCGTGGCAATGACGCGATCGCCGCGGATCGCAACGGCCTGGGCAATGGTGAAACGATTATCCACCGTGACGATCTTGCCGTTCCACAGAATCAGGTCCGGCGGCGTGGGCTGCGCGGAAAGCGCCAGTGCGGTGACGAACACCGCGGCGAGAGTCAGAAGCCGGTGCGTCATACCGGCATATTGTGTCACACTAGTGCCTTGACCGCGCGATCTCAATTCGGAGCCGCGACCCTCAGGGAGCGGTCTTGGAGCGGCCGGAATAGGCCTCGCGGTCCTAAGTGGACGATCTTTTTTGGGAGGCAGCAATGAATACCAACGGCAAATACTTCCGCGAAAACCAATGGTGGGTGAGCCCTTATAATTTCGCGCCCGAAGTACGGGGCGCCTTCGAGCTTCCGGAGCGTGTGGCAATTCATGATGCCACCCTGCGCGATGGCGAGCAAACGCCGGGCGTGGTGATGAGCGTCGCCGACAAGATCGCGATCGCCGAAAAGATGGCCGAAATCGGCGTGGAGCGCATCGAGGCGGGCATGCCCGCGGTCTCCGAAATGGATTTCGACGCCATCAAGCAGATTTCGAAGCTGGGCCTCTCTTCCCGCATTTACACTTTCGCGCGGGCCATAAACGCCGATATCGATAAGGCCATCGAGTGCGGCTGCCACGGCGTCATTATCGAAGTCCCAATCGGCTATCCCAAGCTTGTCTATCAATTCAAATGGACCTGGGAAGATGTGCTGCGCAAAAGCGTGCCGGTTATCCAGTACGCCAAATCGCGCGGGCTGCACGTGGTCTACTTTCCCTACGACACCACCCGCGCGCGCCAAGAGGATCTGAAAAACCTGCTGACGCGAATCGTGCAGGACGCGCCGCCCGACGCCGTGGGCGTGGTGGACACCATGGGCTGCGCGCTCCCGGCCGCCATCAAACACATGGTGCGGCTGGTGAAATCGTGGACGAAGCTGCCGGTCGAAGTGCATACCCACAACGATTTCGGCATGGCCGTGGCCACGGAACTGGCGGGCGTGGAAGCGGGCGCCGAAGTCGTGCATAGCTGCGCCAACGGTTTGGGCGAGCGCACCGGCAATGCCGCGCTCGAAGAGCTGATGGTCGCCCTCCACGTGCTCTACGGCTACAACACGCAATATAAGCTGGGCAAGCTGCCCGAGTTGGGCGAGCTTGTGAGCCGCATCAGCAACCTGCCCATCGCCGTCAACAAGCCCGTTCTGGGCGCGCGCAATTTCACCCGCGAATCGGGCATCGGCGTCGATCTGGTCGTCAAAGAACCGCTGGCCATGTTTGGCACGCACCCGGCGCTCACCGGCCGCCAGGGCGAAGTGGTCCTCGGCAAAAAAAGCGGCAAGGCTTCGATCACCTACAACCTCGAGCAGATGGGCATCGCCGATCCGGGCGACGAAGTGGTCTCCGAGATTCTGCGCCGCGTCAAAGAAGATGGCATTCGCAAGCGCGGCCTGCTCAACCGCGAGGAGTTCCAGCAAATCGTGGAGAGCGTGATGGGCGCCACGGTGAAGGTGACGGCGCAGTAGTGTCCTATCTCGGCTCCCCCGCGGCCGGCCTTTTGGCCAGCCGCCCGGGCGCCTACGCCGAGGCTAAATAAAACACCCCAGCGATTCCCCGAATCCCTGTTCCACGCGGCCGTCCGGCCACACCACGATCGGTACCAGGGAGCCGTAGCCGCGAGCCTCGTCCAGAATGTCCTGGCTGGTTTCGACGCGCCGCTCGTTGTAAGCCACGCCTTCCGCTTCCCATTTTTCCAGCAGCTTCACGCACGCGCTGCAGCCGCGAATGGTGTAAACCGTGGGCAGGCGCAGCGCTTCTGCCAGCAACTGGCGGATCTCTCCGATGGCGTCACGGCGCCATTGCTCGCTAAAGGGCTGTATACGGGCGATCACTTGCTGCAGGAACTCCGTGCGCCGCGGCTCCTGAAGGTTGCCGAGGGTGGCGGTTTCGGGTAGGTTGAGCTGGAGTCTGGCTTCCTTCATGGCCGCCGCTAGGCCCGCGTGCGCGGAGGCGGAGCGCTCGGTGAAATGCGCGATGTACTGCATTTCCCCGGTATAGAAAACGAATACGGGGATAGCGCGCGCTTTGCCGCCGTTCGAAACGAACTCGTCCATAATGTCCGGGTTGTGGTCGCGCAGGAAGATGCGCAGCTCCATGCCGGCCGCTTCTGCAATGCGAACCGCGGTGGGCAACTCGCGGTACACATCTCCGCACCACGCCTCGGCAATCGCCAGTAGCTTTCGCGGGCCATGGGGAAGCGAGGCGGCTCTCCGAAAGAACGCCAGGTCGTCTTCGGTGAGCGCCGGGTTCCGGTAGTTCTGCTCGAACTTGTCGCGGTTCACCGCGGCGCATTCTAGGAATGCGGCATAAGTGAGCCCTTGAGCAAAGCGGGCGGGCGTGATGGCGGATTCGGCAATGGGCATGCGGTTTCCTCCGGAGCGGGTATTTCAGAATTCTATCGCGGCAGCGCCACGTAACGTGTTAGCGTAAGAGCGGCTATGGTGGTTCTGGGCATCGATATCGGGGCGGGAAACATCAAGGCCGGGATGGTGGACGAAGCCGGAGCCATCCTGGCCGCGCGCACCATCGCCACCCCGCCCGATCTCGATAGCTTCCTCCCCTGTCTCCAGGACGCGGTGAAGTGGCTGCTCGAAGCCACTTCCCAACCGGCAGGCGTGGGCGTCGGTTGCAAGGGCATCATCGATCCCGATAGCACGCGCATCGAAACCCTCGGCGGCGGGCTCCATTACCTGGAGGGGCTGCGGCTCAGCGACCTTATCGGCATGCCGCGGGATGTCCCGGTATTTGCCGATAACGCCGCGCGCGTGGCGCTCGCGGGCGAAATGGTGTGGGGCGCGGCCCGCGGCCGCCAGAACGTGCTGATGCTGACGCTCGGCATGGGCGTGGGCGGCGCCGTGCTGGCCGATGGGCGCATCCTGCGCGGCCATTGCGGCGTGGGCGGCAACCTCGGGCATATCACCGTCGAGCCGGATGGCGCGCCCTGCATCTGCGGCAACCGGGGATGCCTGGAGACCGTCTTTTCCGCCCGGGCCATCGAGGGCGAAGTCTGGTCGGCCGTCCATCGCGGCTGCGCTTCCACGTTGACGAGCCTCTTCCGCGATCAGCCCCAACTCGCCACCTGCCGCACCATCTTTCAGGCCGCCGCGGAAGGCGACGAACTGGCCCGGACGATCGTTGCGAAAGCCACCCGCCGGTTGGGCGCTGCTCTGGCCGGCCTGCTCCACGTCTTCGATCCCGAAATGGTCATCGTCGGCGGGCACGTGGCCGATGCCGGCGCCGACCTGCTGGTCCCCTTGCGCGAAGAGGTGTGGGAGCGGTCGCGCGGCCTGCTCGGCCGCGACGTGCCCCTGGTGGAGCAGGAAGTCGGCGATAAGTCCGGCATCGTGGGCGCCGCCGGACTGGTCATGGCTACCAGGGCATAAAGCCCGCTTAATCCCGGTCGCTCGCGGCCCTATGGCCGCCAGACTCGCCTCAATATCCTCCGCTGTGGTGGCCCGGCGGGAAACGGTGATACGCATGGCCACACGGCCTTGCCATTCGGTTCCCGAACACCGACAGAGGCCTTCGCGGTGCACGTGTCCGGCCCCCGCGTGCGGAATCATGAACACGCCAATCCGGCGCCTTGCTACGATTACCTGGACATGTGCTCGGCGCGATTGGCAAGGGCCTGCTGGGACTGACGGGCCGAAGCGGCGGCAGGGCAGAAGCCTGATCCCGCTACAAGATATACCGGCTCAGGTCCTGGTCCTTCACGATGTCCGATAGCTGGCGGCGGACGTAGCTCGCATCTACCCGTACCGTCTTCTTTTTCAGGTCCGGTCCCTCAAAGGAGACTTCCTCGAGCAGTTTTTCCATGATCGTGTGCAGCCGCCGGGCGCCGATATTCTCCGAACTCTCGTTTACCTGCGCGGCGAAGCGGGCCACTTCTTCCAGCGCATCGTCCGTCAGAATGAGCTTGATCCCCTCGGTTTCGAGCAGCGCGGTGTACTGCTTCGCGAGGGCGTTTTTCGGCTCCTTCAAAATGCGGATGAAATCCTCCACGCTCAGCGACTTCAGCTCGACACGGATCGGGAAACGGCCCTGCAGCTCCGGAATCATGTCGCTGGGCTTCGAAACGTGAAATGCCCCGGCCGCAATAAATAGAATGTGGTCCGTACGCACGAACCCGAACTTCGTATTGACGGTGGTGCCTTCCACGATGGGCAGAATGTCCCGCTGGACGCCTTCGCGGCTCACGTCCGGGCCGTGGCCGGATTCACGGCCCGCAATTTTGTCGATCTCGTCCAGAAAGATAATGCCGCTGGTCTCGACGCGCTCCAGCGCCACCCTTGTGACCTGGTCCATATCGATCAGCTTCTGCTCTTCTTCCTGCACCAGGTAATCAAGCGCTTCCGCCACCCGCATCTTGCGCCGGCGCGTCCTCTGGCCGAAGAAATTGGGCAGCATGTCTTTCAGATTGATGCCCATCTCTTCGATCCCGGCGTTGGTCGTAATCTCGAACGTGGGCCCGCGGTCCTTCACATCCAATTCCACGATGCGCTCGTCCAACTTGCCTTCCCGCAGCCGCTCGCGCAGTTTCTCCAGGGTGCGCTCGGTACTTTCACTCGGCTCCGGCTGGGGCGGCATCAGCAGTTCCAACAGCCGCTCTTCGGCATTGGCCTCCGCGCGATCGGCAACTTCGTCCAGCCGCTCCTCGCGCACCATATCGATAGCAATATCCACCAGGTCGCGAATCATGGACTCCACATCGCGCCCCACATAACCGACTTCGGTGAACTTGCTGGCCTCCACCTTCAGAAACGGCGAATTCGCCAGGCGCGCCAATCTCCGCGCCAGTTCCGTCTTGCCCACGCCGGTCGGCCCGATCATGAGGATATTCTTCGGCATCACCTCTTCGGCCATTTCCGGCGGCAGTTTTTGCCGGCGGATGCGGTTGCGCAGCGCGATGGCTACCGCGCGTTTGGCCTCCGCCTGCCCCACCACGTGCTTATCCAGCTCGCGCACGATTTCCCTTGGGGTCAGTTCGTCCAGCAACGGCTCTTCATCCACCGACTGGCCCGGAAGATAGATCACCATAGCCTACTCGATTTCCTCGTACGTGACGTTTTCGTTGGTATAGATGCAGATCTTGCCCGCGATCGCCATGGCCTGCTCGGCGATGTGCCGCGCCGAAAGCTTGGTGGAGCGCAACAGCGCCGTTCCCGCCGAAAGCGCGAACGGCCCGCCCGAGCCGATGGCGGCGATCCCTTCATCGGGCTCGATCACATCGCCGTTGCCGCTCACTAGGTACGTGGTGGTCTTATCCGCCACCAGCAGCAGCGCCTCCAGGTGGCGCAGCACCCGGTCCGTGCGCCACTCCTTCGCCAGTTCCACTACCGACCGCGAAAGATTACCGTTGAATTGCTCCAGCTTCGATTCGAAGCGCGAGAACAGCGCGAAGGCGTCCGCCGTGGAGCCGGCAAAGCCCGCCAGAATTTTGTCGTTATACAGGCGTCGCAGCTTCTTCGCCGAAGCTTTGATGACTTCATTTCCCAGCGTCACCTGGCCATCGCCCGCCATCACTACCTTGCCGTCGCGGCGCACGCAGAGCACCGTCGTCGAGCGTATCCTCTGTCTCATTAATGTTTTCGCGCCTTTATTCTATCGCACCAGCTAAAACCGTCTCTTCGCGAATGTACCGGATTCCGGTATCGCGGCTGACAACGGAATGGCTTTGGAATTCGGGGCGTTTCACCGGGAAATCGGTGCGGAAATGCGCGCCGCGGCTCTCCTCGCGCGCCAGGGCGCAGCGCGCGATCAGCTCCACCACCTGGTGAACGTTGCGGGCCTCGGAGCGCTCCGGCGTCAACTCGCCGGCTTCGCAAGCGCGCTCCCGCAACTCTTGCAGTACGGCAACCGCCCGGCGCAGCCCCTCGCCGGAGCGCACGATGCCGCACTCCTTCCACGCCAGCTCGCGGAATTCCGGCACACTGGCTCCGGGTACGCCGAATGCCCGGCCTTCCGGGACCGTACCGGTGCGCACCGCTTCGGAAATGAGCCGCCGCATAGCGCGCCCGGCGCGCGCGCCGAACACCACACCTTCCAGAAGGGAATTGCTGGCCAGGCGGTTGGCCCCGTGTACGCCGGTGGACGCCACTTCACCCGCCGCGAACAGGCCTCGCACGCTGGTGGCGCCCTCCAGGTCCGTGCAGACTCCTCCCATGGCGTAGTGCGCGGCCGGCCGGATGGGCGCCGGCTGGCGCGCAATATCCACCCCGTACTGCAGGCAAGTGTCGTAGATTCGCGGGAAGCGCGAGCGTAAAAACCTTTCGCCCAGGCGAGTCATATCCAGAAAAACATGCGGGGCGCCGGTTCGCGCCATTTCGGTTACGATGGCCCTCGCTACCACGTCCCGCGGCGCCAGCTCCCGCATGGCGTGATACCGCTCCATGAACCGTTCGCCTGCCGCATTGCGCAGCAGGCCGCCTTCTCCGCGCAGCGCCTCCGAGAGCAAAAACCGCGGCGCCCCCTTAACGTGCAGCGCCGTCGGATGAAACTGCACGAACTCGATATCGCCAATTTGCGCGCCCGCCCGCCACGCCATGGCCACCCCGTCACCGGTGGCCACATCCGGGTTGGTGGTGTTCAGGTACACCCGTCCCAGTCCGCCCGTGGCCAGCAAAACCGCGCGCGCGCGGATTTGGACCGTGCGCCGCGCCGCCGCATCGTACAGAGCCGCTCCGCACACCGCGCCCTGCTCATCGACCAGCAGATCGGTAGTGGCGGCATAACTCCGAAAATTCACATTCGGGGAGGAAGACGCTTTACGGTGCAGCGTTCTCGCGATTTCGCTGCCCGTAGAGTCTCCGTGCGCGTGCAGCACGCGGTTGCGGCTGTGCGCAGCCTCGCGCGTGAAGGCCAGCATGCCAGCCTGCCGGTCGAATTCAGCGCCCCACTCAATTAACTCCTGAATGGCGGCCGGCCCTTCTTCCACCAGCACGCGCACAGCCGCGCCATTGCACAGCCCGTCGCCGGCATAGATGGTGTCCTCTTCATGCAGCCGCACCTCGTCGTCGTCGCTCAGCGCCACCGCGATGCCGCCCTGCGCATACTCCGAGGACGATTCCTGCAGGCTGTGTTTCGCCACCACCAGAACGCTGCCACACTCCGCCAGTTCAATGGCCGCGCGCAGCCCAGCCACTCCTGCACCGATCACCAGAAAGTCCGGGTCCATCCGCTACTGATAATAACAGTGGGGCCAGGGCTTGTGCCCTGCCGCCCGGCATGGGTTCTACATCTGTTTCAGCATCTCTTTCGCTTCCGCCAGCCGCGGAAACTGCCGCTCCGCTTCCCGGAACTCCCGCGTGTGCACCCGCCGCCGCACGCCGTTGTGGTCTACCGGATACCGTAGGTGCAGCATCTCGTGAAACACAACGTATTCGAGCGCCAGTTCCGGCACGCGCGGATCGTCGAAAATCCGGCTGATCACGATGGCGTTGTGCGAAGGGTCGAAGTGCCCCAGCAGCCCCCGGGATTTGCCGCGGCTCCAGCCGAGCTGCGGTTGGGCGAGCAGACCATCGAAGAACTGCTGGTTGAGCCGCTCGAAGATCACTTCGAGGTTCCGGTGCTGCCCCTGCGGCCCGGACAGAAATTTCCGCCCGCGAATCTGCCTTACCAGGTGCATCTGCCGCCGCACGTCCCGCCGGTTCAGATAGAGGCGGTAGCGATGGTTGTAAATCCGCGGAATAGGCTTGCGGTACAGCTTGCCGAGCAGGATATGCGCCAGCGCTTCGGTCACCGGGGCGGGCGCCCCCGCCAGCAGATCCGAAATGCGCACCCGGAGCCTTCCGTTTTCCAGTTGGATGAAGCTGTCGGGATTGGCGAACTGGCAGAACTCGATGTGCAACTCCGGGACCGGCGTGCGCGGCTTCAACTCGCGGAACACTCGCGCATAAATCTCCTCGGGCGATTCGAAAAACAGGGAGGCTTGGAGCGGCTCAAGCAAGGGCAAACACCTGATGGTACTCCATTCTTTTCCGAGTGTCGCACGACATTGTCTTCAGGCCGTCCGCGGCGTATTACCTATTCCCATATGCGCCGCTTACAAACTTTCTCAATCGCTTCTGCACTTGGTGGCTCGAACGCGGAAGAGAAGCGCCTGAATTGGGCCCACGCAGGCCGCCGGATGCGCTACTCTTATTCGTTAAGGGAAACCATTGCCAAAAGTCAAAATCAGCGCCCTCGGGTGCTACACTCCCCCTCGCGTTCTCACCAATCGGGATCTGGAGCAGATGGTCGATACCAACGACCGCTGGATCGTGGAGCGCACCGGGATTCGCGAGCGCCACATCGCGGGGCCGGAGATGGCGACCTCCGATATGGCAATCGCCGCCGCCCGCTGCGCGCTTTCCTTGCGCGGCATCGAAGCGTCCGAAATCAACGCCATCATCGTGTGCACGGTCACGCCGGACATGATCTTTCCCTCCACCGCTTGTCTGGTGCAAAACGGTCTGGGCGTGAGGAACGCCTGGGGATTCGACCTGGTCGCGGCTTGTTCCAGCTTCATTTATGGATTGACTACCGCGGCGCACCTGGTAGCGGCCGGCACGCATCGAAAAGTCCTGGTGATCGGCGCCGACACCATGAGCCGTATTATCGATTACACCGACCGCGCCACCTGCATTCTATTCGGCGATGCCGCCGGCGCCATGGTTTTGGAAGCCGCCGGGGAGAATGAAAACGCCGGTTTCATCGACTTCCTGGGTGAAATCGATGGCTCGGGCGGAGACTATCTGAAGATGCCTGCCGGCGGCAGCCGCCTGCCTGCATCGCACGAGACCGTCGACCAGCGCCTGCACTACGTCCACCAGGAGGGCCAGCAGGTGTTCAAGTATGCAGTGCGGAAAATGTATGAAACCTGCGCGGAGTTGCTGGGGCGCAATGGCCTTTCCGCCGCGGATGTCGGCATGCTGATTCCCCACCAGGCTAACGCCCGGATCATCAACGCCTGTGCCGAGCGCCTGGGCATTCCGCCGGAGCGCGTGCTCATCAATATCGACCGGTACGGCAATACCACTTCGGCCACCATCCCGCTGGCCACCCGGGACGCTATCGGTCAAGGCCGTCTGCGGCAAGGCGACTTGGTGATGTTCGCCGCGGTCGGCGCCGGCTATACCGTGGGCGCCAGTTTGTGGCGCTGGGCGTACTGAGAGGCGCCCCTTCGCGAGCAAGCTGTCCAGGTATCGCTTCAGCAGCCGGTAATCCGGCATCCCGGCGAATGCTTGCCGTTTCCCCTGATACACCCGCGCCTGGCGCTGCTCTTCCGCCGCGGCGTGCGACTCTTCGGGTGTAGGAGCGCGTTGAGGCCCCTCCGATAAGACTCCTGATTACGCAAGATTTGGATTTCTCCGGCCTACGCCGGTTCGCCCCAGGAACGCACATGGGATTGTTGCTGGTGCGCCTCGCACAGCCTGGCCGGGATGCCTTGGTGGCGCGCATTGGTACGCTGTTCGCTACGGAGCCCATTGGAGAGTGGCGAGGGTGCTTAGTAGTCGCGACAGACCACAAAGTGCGTGTCAAGCATCCCGGCTGAACGGCCAGGGACGAAACGGCCGGCGCCACCTTTCGATCATCTGCTGCCGACATCCTCCCTACAGTTTCATCCGCTCCAGCTTCCGGTAGAGCGTTTTGCGTTCGATCCCCAGCAGTTGCGCGGCTTTGGTTTTATTGCCCCCGGTGGCGGCCAGAATTTTGCGGATCTGGTCCTCTTCGGCGTCCGCCAGTGTTTCCACGGCCCGCTCGCGCGACTCCATTGCAGTCAGCGCCTGTTCGACCGATTCCGCGTCGATCCGTGGCGCCAGGATGGTCAGCCGCTCGATCACGTGCTGCAACTGCCGCACATTGCCGTCCCAGGTATGGTTCTCGAGCGCTTTCATCCCGGAATCCATCAGCTTCACCTTGCGGTTGTAGCGTTCGTTGTACTTGTTGAGGAAGAAATGAGCCAGCAGCGGAATATCGCCCCGCCGCTCGCGCAGCGGCGGCAGTACGATGCGCACCGTATTCAGCCGGTACCAGAGGTCTTCGCGAAAGCTGCCTTCATCCACCATCCTCTGCAGGTTCTTGTTGGTCGCCGCGATCACCCGCACGTCCACTTCCTTCGCCCGCGAGGCGCCTACCGGGCGGATGGTGCGGGTGTCCAGAAAGCGCAACAGCGCAAGCTGGAATTTCAAATCGATCTCGCCGACCTCGTCCAGCAGCACGGTTCCCCGCGAAGCCGTTTCAAACACGCCGGTGCGGTCGCGGTCGGCGCCCGTAAACGCTCCGCGCATGGCCCCGAACAACTCGCTTTCGAGAAGGTTCGCCGCAATGGTCCCGCAATCCACCGCCTGGAATGGAAAGTTCTTACGCGGGCTCATATTGTGGATCATGCGCGCCACCAGTTCCTTGCCCGTGCCGGTTTCGCCTTCGATGATCACCGTGGCATCGGTATCGGCCACGCGGTCCACGGTCTTGTAGATCTCCACCATGGCCGGCGAACTGCCGATCATCTCGGTCTCAGGCAGCTCTTCCTCCGCGGCTTCGTCTTCTTCACCGCTGCGCGAGGCTTCGGCGCGCTCAATCGCGCGCAGCATTACGTCCAGATCGAAAGGTTTGGCGATATAGTCGAAAGCGCCGCCGCGCGAAGCGGCCCGCACCGTCTCGATGGTGCCGCGGCCAGTCATCAGGATTACCGAGCAGCGCGGGTCCTTGCGCTTGGCTTCATTGAGCACGTCGAGACCGGTGCGCTCATCGATGTAGATATCCGAAATCACAATCGGGTAGCCGCCATCGGCCAGGTGTTCCAGCGCTTCTTCGGTGGTGGAAACGGCGTCGACCGCATAGCCCTTTTCCTCCAGCGCGGTTTGGATCGTAAACTGCAGCGCGGGATCGTCTTCTACCAGTAGCAGTTTCGGCATCTCGGTCGTCATGCGGCGCTCGAAAACGGCGCGGCCGCCGGCAGCACCAGGGTGAAGCAGGAACCGGCGCCGGGTTTGCTGGTGACTTCAATCCTCCCTCCGTGCTGCTCCACGATCTGCTGCACGATCGAGAGGCCAATACCCGTGCCAGCTTCGCCGGATTGCTCCGCCTTCGGCGTCCTGTAAAACTTCTGAAAGATCTTCTTCACTTCCTTTCCGTCCATACCGATGCCCTGGTCCTTCACGGCGACAAAGATCTTCTCCTGCTGCTTCCACGCGGAGATAGTCACTTGAGTGCGCTGCGGGGAGTACTTCACTGCGTTCGTCAACAGATTGTAGCAGGCGTGCTCCATTAGTTCGCGATCGCCTGCCAGGTGCAGCTCTTCACTCAGTGGCTGGGGTAACAGCTCAATGTGCTTACGGCCGGCCAGCGGGCGCGCCCGCCTTACGCAGGAATCGATCATCTCCTCAACGGAGATATCCTCCCGCTTCAGTTGCATCTCTCCCGCCGAGAGCCGCTCCACGTTGAGGAAGATTTCAATCATGCGGGCCAGGCGGCGCGACTCCGAGTTGATCAGGTCCGCGAGTTGCTTCTGCTTCTGCTCGCTCAGCGAATAGCGGGAGATCAGTTCGCTCGATCCTTGAATGGAGGAAAGCGGCGTGCGCATTTCGTGCGTGACGAAGTGCATGGCCTGCTGGTAGCGGCTGCGCTCCGCCTCGGCGCTGCGCAGGCGCCGGCGCACCATCAAGGTCTGCCACGCGGCGGCCGCAACGAAGCTGAACGTAGCCGCCGAAACGGGCATTGCAAAAGGGAACACTTGCCCGTGGCTGAAGAAGCCATACGGCGTCACCAGCCCTCCCACCACCACCACCACACCGCCCGCGTATGCCTTCCATCCGGGCAGGTAAGCGAGACTCAGACCCTCTGCAATCACCAACAGCAGGCTGAAGGCCGGCGGCCAAAGCAGCGGAACATCTGTCAGGAACAGGCGGTGCGCAATCGTCTCGAAAGCCTCGGCATGGATTTCAATTCCGGTGGCCGTCGCCCCGTACGAGTACGGGGTATGCAGGCGATCGCCCACGCCGGCGGCGGTGACGCCCACGAATACCACCTTGCCGGCAAATTGGGAAGCGATTCGCGGGTTCCGCAGCAAGTCGTGCAGGGAAATTACGGGGATGGTTCCGGGCGGCAGATAATGCACCCGTAAAAGGCGGCCTTCCGGCGTGCGTTCGATTGGAATGAGGGTCCCCGCCACTTCCACATCGTCCGGAGACTCGAGCGGGATCCCGCCGCCGCGGCTCAGCCGGAAGGCTTCGAGCGCAATGGCCCAGCGCTCTTCGGTTCCCACGTGTTTATCCAAAGGAATCACGCGCGTCACGGCATCTTCATCGTCCGGCCGCGCGTAGACGTGCCCAAGCGCCTTGGCATAACGCGCGAATTCCGGGCGCGGATCTTGCCACCCTGGGGGATCGTTGCGAATCATCGAGGAAAGCACCAGGCCGGGTGTATCGCGCAGGGCACCGGCAAGTTCGGAATCGGCCTGGGCGTCGCGCCGGTCGGTGAGCAGCAGGTCAACAGCTACCGCCTTCGGATGCGCGGCGGCGACCAGATTGAGCGCGCGGGCTAGATACGGGCGGATATTATCCATCCCGCGGTCAATCTCGTTGAGCGTTTCGTCGTCGATGGCCAGAATCGCGGATTCCGGTTTCGGAGCCTGGCCTTCGGAAAGCCGGAACAGGGCATCGTAGGAGTAGTTGTCGATCTCCGCGCCGAAGCGGTAGCTGGCCCAGACCGACACACAGAACACAGCCGCAAGCAGCGCGGGATAGCGGATGCGCGCGAGTTTCATCCGGCGCCTTTCATCGAAGCATCAGCCGCTCAATCTCCGCGGCTTCCTTCGGCAAGGCGGCGGTCAGCACCCTGGCGCCATCCCGCGTCACCAGCACCATGTCTTCAATGCGAATTCCGATCCCTTCCTCCGGGATATACAAACCGGGCTCCACGCTGATGACGTTGCCCGCTTCCAGCGGAAGGGTGAGATCGGCGGGGTCGTGTACTTCGAGGCCGATGTGATGGCTGATGCCATGGGTGAAGTACTTGCCCAACGGTCGCCCATGCAAGTCGTGGCTGTGCGAATTGAAATAGGCCAAGGCGACGTTCTGCAGGCTGTTGGGCGTATCGCCGCCAATCGTCACCCCCGGTTTCACCGCCGCAATGGCGGCCCTCTGCGCTCCCAGAACCGTGTCGTATAGTTCGCGCTGCCGGGAAGTGAAGTGGCCGTCCACCGGAATGGTACGCGTCACATCGGCGGCGTAGCCGGCGCACTCGGCGCCCACATCCGTCAGCAGCAGGTCGCCCGCTTCCATGCGGCGGTTGTTGGCTTCGTAGTGCAGGAAAACGCCATTCGGGCCGGACGCCACCATAGGAGCGTAAGCACCCCCCTCGCACCCTAGATCCAGATACACACCGGCCATCGCTGCCGCCACCTGGTATTCGTATCTCCCAGGCGCTGCCTGCTTCCACGCGGCAAGATGCGCGGCTATGGTCGCATCGGCCGACCGCTGAAGTGCGGCTATCTCGGCGGGAGACTTCTTCATACGCAACCCGGTGAGCGCCCTGTGAACGGCAGCGGAATCGGCGGGATTGGCGCCCCCGAGTTCCTGCTCAAACCGCTTCAGCGAAAGCACTCTCTCGAAGCCGGTCAGTTCCTGGATGCCGGCGTCGCTCGCGGCATGGCGCGGCCCGGTCCACTTCTCTCGTTCGGCGTCGTGCGGCGGCAGAAACAGGATTTCGCGATGGCTATCCAGCAGCAGCTTCGCCCCCGGTTCGTTCCAGCCCGTCAGGTAGAAGAAGTCGGGCTCCTGAAAGAAGCGACCCCGCGCGCTCTGAATATCGTCCAGGGATTCTTCTTTTCCCTCGAGCACGATCACACCATGCACCAATTTGCGAAGGGCCTGGCGGCGCTGGTGAAAATCGCGGGAATCGAAATCCGGCGCGGCCGCGGGTATCGCCATGGCGCAAACCGCCGCCAGGCAAGCGAACCGCGCATAACGCAGGACGGCCGCGGATGTCATCACGAATACTCATTCTAGCGGCTGCTTGCCGGCTGCGCGGCCGGTGGCCCGGTTCGCACTACGCCGCGAAGCGCGTAAGTTCCAGCCCCTGTCCGATGGCAAGCGTGATCGATTCCACCCCATTTCGCGCGCGAACGTGGCTGACGTAATACGTCATCGAGTGGGAGAGGATATTATCGGCGACCACCACCCCGCCGGGCTTGATGCGGAGCATATCGAAGAAAGGAATGTAGTCCCCTTTATCGCAGTCGATGAAGGCGAAATCCACCGGGGCCGCTCGGGGTAGAAAAGACGCGGCGTCCCCACTCACGAACTCCACATATGGCGCCAATTCCAGCCGTTCCAGGGTGACGCGGGCCTCTGCCTGCCGCGTCGGCTCGATCTCGATCGAGGTCACCCGCCCGCCCGTGTCCCTTCCGGCCGCGGCCAGCGCGATGGTCGAGATCCCGCTCGAACCGCCGATTTCGATCATATGCTTCGCCCCCAATCCCGCCGCCAGCGAGCACAGAAATTCCGCGCTCGCCGGCTCCAGATTGCGGTGCCGCTCAGCTTGGGGCATACCCGCGGCGTCCTGTGCCTGCTTGCGCGCCCACAAACGCGCAATCTCTTCCCGCTCTCGTGTTCCCAGCATCAAGACGATTCTACTGGACGTTTTCCGTTTCTCCCCGGTTCCGTCGAAAACCGAAAAGCCCGTAATCCGTCCGTAAGCGGAGGCTAGATCGACTTTGCGCTGCAAAGCGCACTTGGCGGCTCCGGGACGACGTGGCAGTTGGCTGGCGGAAGCGCCGTGGCCGCAACCAATGGTCAGGTGTCGCTCACTGGCGACCCTGAACCCAGCCACAAGCGACACTGGTGGCGGGTGCCAACGCCAAACTAGCGAGAACAATTCGATAGAGAGCGCTAAGCCGCGATTGGCAGTAGCTTCCAAGCTTGCAGCCACTCCCGCAGTTGCTCCGCC
>DATGKM010000103.1:0-30546 GCA_035294665.1 Bryobacteraceae bacterium
CCATTTACAAACCGTAGCTCCGGTGATCTGTAGCCTGTTCGCCACCGCTCCATTGCTCAATCCCTCATCACAGCCGAGCACAATGCGAGCGCGCATCGCGACGGCTTGTGCGGATTTCGGGCGTCGAACCAGCATGGCAAGCTTTTCCTTTTCCTCGGGCGTCACGTTCAGTGGTTTCGTGGGGCGTCCAATGGCCATGCTTCCGTATGGACCGGATCAGCCTGTTTTTCAACGACTTTCCGACTCAGGACACTAGGTGTACTTCAGTAACATCTTAAACCCATAGTCCATGTGCTGCTGCATGTGACAATGAAGTAAGGAAGGCCCTGGATTGTTGGCATTACATTTACTTCCATGGTGCTGTTGCGCGCCACGTTCACGCTGTCCTTCATGAGGCCAGCGGTGGGTTTGCCGCCCACACTGACTAACTCGAAATTGTGCCGGTGCAAGTGCAAGGGATGGCTATCTGCCATACCGTTGTGGAATGCGATGCGGTAGCACTTTCCGGCCTTAATTAGCAGCGGATCAATCTTCGGCCACGCCTGATCGTTATTCATCCAGCGGTTGAACGGCTTGCCATCGTCAGGCAGCATCATGAACTTCAGATCGAATCTGCCATCCGGTTCGGGGACCTTCGCCTACGAACCGAACACGGTGTAGTCCCACACGACGCTTTTGTCCGGCGCTTTCCACTGCGGCTCGCCGGTGCGGTTGGCGTACTCCACCACGACTCCCATGCCGATTTGGCGGTCCTGGTCGCGCGTCAAACCCAGCACCCAGACACCCGGCTGGTTCATTTCGACAATCGCATCCACACGCTCCGCCACCGCAATGGTCAACAGCTCCCCTTTCGCGGGCGTGGGGACGGGGTTTCCATCCAGAGCGATCACTTCAAATTTGTGTCCGGGGAGCGCCAGATTCAACTGGCTTGTGGCATCGGCGTTCAGGATGCGGAACAGCACGCGCTGGCCTTCGCGCACCCGAATAGGGTCGCCATGGCCCAGAGATCTGCCGCCAGGGAGCGGAGTTTGTAATCTACTGTCCAGTCATTATTGGGCGCGCCGCGATGAACCAGGAACGGCACCCAATGCCGCCCGGCCAGAAAGATTTTCCTGATCGTAGTTTCCCGGGTGGCTTTTCGGCTCGACCAGCAGAAATGGGTATTGCCCCGAATACGCCCCGCGCGCCAGATCGTCCATGGCCATCGCGTGCGTGTGATACCACGCGTTCCAGCCGGCGTGGGCGTGAAGTTGACGCGCAAGCGCCCGTGCGGCGCAACCTGCGGGCTGCCTTCCTCTTCGGCGCCATCAGCTTCCGCCGAGACAGCTTGGCCATGCCAGTGAACGAATTCGGGAACATCCGTGTCATGGAAGATATCGACACTGGTTTTCTTGCCTTCCCGTATTCGCAAAACCGGACCGGGAATCGCCCCGTTATAGGCAGCGGTGCGGATCGTATGGCCGGGGCCAGTTCCACGGACACCGGGGCGATGCGAATTTGAAAATCGGCCTTGGAAGCCGCCTCGGCCCAACCGGGATACGCCAGCCGCAGCGCCTCTCCGGCGGCCATTCCGCCGGCCAGCAGCTCAAACTCCCTACGGTTCATAGCTCCGGTTTTTCCAGTTCGTTAAGGCCCGGTTCGTTCGAAGAATACTCGATTCGACGAGGAATGGCGCGATTATAGCCGCCTTTATTCGGAAGCTGCGAGCGCGGTGCGGAGTTGCATCACAGCCTCATCGGTCACCAGCCCGTGAAAGCGCCAGCGGATCGCTCCGGAACGGTCGAGCGCCAAAACATAGGCCTCATCCGGGGCGGAAAATTCGGCTGTTATTTTAAGCTCCGTCTCATGGTGATAGACGAGAAGGAAGCGGCCGCGCTGCTCTTTGGGAGTGCCACTTTTGATGCCGTGCGATGCCATTCCGCGGACCAGACGGGGCACCTCTTCGAGTACGGCGATAGAAAAACGGCCACTCCGGACGACTCCGGAAACTCCTTGTTCAGCCGCTCGCCCCAAGCCTTAGTCTGGTTTTGCGAAGCATGCGAGAAGCCCAGCACCAGCACGGCAGCGTGTCCGGAGGCCGCCTCTGGCAGAATCATTGTCTGGCCGAGCAAATTTTCTCCTTCGACTTGGGCAACGTCTGGCAGAATGCGGGAACGGACAGGGCTGCCAAAATCAGCAGGGAGCGCATATAGTAGCCGACGTTCGCGGGGCCGGGCCAGTTTCCGGCAACCAGCCCCGCCCCGCGGCCGCCCGCGCTCAACAGGGCCTTTCACGCCCGCCCGCGGGGCAACCCGAAAAGATACACTGTCACAGAGGAGAAACCCATGGTGGACGACACGAACAACAACGATCAAAATGCCGGGCAGACTTCAGGCCTCGGGCGCCGCGATTTCGTTGCCCTGTCGGTTGCGGCGGGGCTGGCGGGCCCGGCCGGCGCGGCCGATCTGAAAGTGGTCATGACGGATGTGGAGATCAAGACTCCAGATGGCACCTGCGATGCCGCTTTCATCCATCCGGCTTCCGATTCGCACCCGGGCGTAATCATCTGGACGGATGCGTTCGGTCTGCGCCCTTCGTTCCGCGAAATGGGCAAGCGTCTTGCGGCCCAGGGCTATTCGGTGCTCGTGCCGAATCCGTTCTATCGCGTGGGCAAAGCGCCGTTTTTCGTAGATGCGTCGAAGGTCGATTTCGCCAAGGATCGGGACAAGATCAACCCGCTGATGGCGTCTATTGGCGCAGATGGCGCGGTGGAAAAAGACGCTCCCGCTTTCATTGCGTTTCTCGACAAGCAGAAGCAGGTGAACAAGTCGAAGAAGGTCGGCACACAGGGCTACTGCATGGGCGGCGCGCTGGTGGTGCGGACCGCCGCGGCCGTGCCGGACCGGGTCGGCGCGGGCGCTTCCTTCCATGGCGGAGGATTGGTGACCGATCAGAAGAACAGCCCCCATCTGCTGGCCCCCAAAATCAAAGCGAAAATGTACTTCGGGATCGCCGCCAACGACGATATGCGCCAGCCGGACGCCAAAGTGAAACTGAAAGAAGCGTTCGACGCTGCGGGCAATCCAGCGGAAATCGAGGTCTACCACGAGAGCCAGCACGGCTGGTGCGTGCCGGACATGCCGCCGGGGCAGAACGGGCCGATTTACAACAAGCCGGATGCCGAGAAGGCATGGGCAAAACTCACGGTGCTATATAAGAGCGCGCTGGCGTAGTTGCTATCCCGGCAGGTAGTCGCATTGGTAGCGGTGAGCCCGTCTCTCACCGCTACATGCAAGGAGGCTTCGGTGCAAATACACCGGCGGAATTGGTTCTTTGCGGGCATCTTCAGTTTCTGCGCGGCGAGCGCCGCTTCCCACGCCGCGGAGCCCTGGAACTGGAGCGGTTCGTTTTCGAAACAGGCAGTCGACGTTTTACTGGTGGGCGATATCAACGTCCAGAAACGCGCCGATCCGGCGGAAGTTTTCGCGCATGTGAAGCCCACTTTGAATGCCGCCGATCTCGTGTATGGCAACCTCGAAGGACTGCTGGTCAAATCCGCAGGACCGGACAAGGACATCCCGGACAAAAGCGGCTGGCAACATGTTGGACCGGAGGCTGTGCGTGCTCTGAAAGCGGGCAATGTGACCGTGGTCGGGGTCGCCAACAACGTCGCCTACGGCCGCGAAAATATTCTCCAGAGTCTGGCCGTGCTCGACGCGAATCACATTGCTCACACAGGCGGTGGAGCGAATCTCGAAGAGGCGCACTGGCCGGCCATCGTGGAACGTAAGGGCGTGAAGTTCGGCTTTTTGCAGTACACGGCCAAATGGTACTTGGAGGACCATCAGATCGCCACGGCAAATCTACCCGGCGTCGCGCGCATGCTTTCCATGGATGGAACCCGCGTCGATCCAGCCGATTTGAACCGGATGCGCGAGGATATCCGGCGGCTCCGCCCGCTCGTGGATGTGATCGTGGTTTCCAGTCACAATCGGGAAGGGCTGGCTGGGCGCACCAGCGAGGCACGCTCGAAAGAAAGCCGTCCTGCCCGGCCGCAGGACCTGTTTTCGCCTATCGTGCTCGGCAAGCGCTTTTCGGAGGCGGAGCCTTACGAACGGGAACTGGCGCATGCCGCCATCGATGCCGGGGCCGACATCGTGTATGGGCATGGTTCGCACGTGGTGCAGGCGGTGGAAGTTTATCGTGGCAAACCGGTGCTGTATTGTGTGGGCAATTTCGCGATGGACTGGATCCGCATGCGGCCAAATAAGGAAGGGCTAGCGATTCGCCTTGTGGTCGATCGCAAGAAGGTGGCGCGCACCTCCTTTGTGCCGCTCACCCGCGACGAAGACAACAAGGTGGTGATGCTCGATCCAGGCAGCGGCGTTGGCGCCACGCTCCTCGAAAAAGTGAAGAGCCTGTCGCCGGGCGTGCCGCTCGAAGTGGATGGGCGCGAGGTTGTCCTGAC
This sequence comes from Bryobacteraceae bacterium, assembly GCA_035294665.1. Classification (GTDB taxonomy): domain Bacteria; phylum Acidobacteriota; class Terriglobia; order Bryobacterales; family Bryobacteraceae; genus PSRJ01. Next base: position 4,448 of record DATGKM010000103.1, read on the forward strand.
CGGGCGCGCCGGGCTGTCCACGCGCAATTAGAGAATCGGCCGGAGCGCTACTCGTATCTCAGCGCTTCCACGGGATCGAGTTGCGCCGCTTTCACCGCCGGCCACACTCCGAAGAATACGCCCACGGCCACGGAGACACCGAACCCCGTGCCCAGCGCCCAGGCCGGCACGACCGAGGGCAGGGAAGGCACGAGCTTGCCTACCAGCAGCGTGATGAGCACCGCGAACACGATTCCTATGAAACCGCCCACTCCAGTGAGCGCGACTGCCTCCGTGAGGAATTGGCCGATGATATCGCGCCGCCGCGCGCCGATCGCCTTACGCACTCCGATTTCGCGGGTCCGCTCCGTGACGCTCACCAGCATGATATTCATGACGCCGATGCCGCCCACCAGCAGCCCGAGGCCCGACATGGCAATGGCCACCAGACCCACTACGCCCGTGATCTGATCGAACTGTTGCACGATCTGGTCGGGCGTCTGGATATTGAAATCGTCTTCGGCGTCCGGCGCCAGGTGGCGCGCGCGCCGCATGGCCGCTTCGGCTTCGTCGAATGCCGCCTGCCGTTTCCCCGGCCGTGCTTTCGCCGTGATGAAGTAATCGTTCAATTGCGGATACCGGCTCTGCGCGGTGCGCAGCGGCATATCGATGGCATTGTCCTGATCGTTCTCGCCGAAAAAACCGCCCTTGGCTTTGTCGTAAACGCCCACGACCAGAAACTCCGCGCCATCCATGGTGAGGACTTTGCCGACTGCATGGCCATTCGGGAACAGTGCATCCGAGAGATTCGTCCCGATGACTACCACTTTCGCGCCGCGCAGGTTCTCGTCGGGCGTGAAAAAGCGGCCGGCTTTCAAGTCTCTGGGCGAAAGCTCCATCTGGTTGGGAGAAAGGCCGGAAATGGAGAGGTTCTCCGATTCGTACCCGGGCACGCGCGCGGTCAGCGGCTGGCCGCCGACTACCGGCGGAATGTACAGCATCAGTCCCACGTCTTCCACGTCCGCGCACGACTGCCGGATGAATTCCGCCAGTTCGGGATTGATCGGCCGCCGCTTCCGTTCCTTCGGCACCAGGCCGTTCGAGCCGGGCCCGCCGGAAAACCGCGAAATGAAGATGCTGTCCGGCCCGAGCTGCTGAAAGAAGGTGACGATACCCTGGCGCAGTCCGGTGAGAAGCGAGGCCACCGTCACCACGGTTGTGATCCCGATTACAATGCCAAGGATAGTCAGCAGCGAGCGGAAGCGGTGCGCCCACACCTGCCGCACGGCCATGTTGATGTTCTCGGTGGGACTGATATTCACGCTTGCTCCGCCCGCGTATTCACGAGTTATTCCGCCCGCAAGGCCACCACCGGGTCGAGCCGCGAAGCGCGCGCCGCCGGATACCAGCCCGAAGCGATCCCCACCAGGCTCGAGACCGCGATTGAAAGCAGCACGTAGCCGGGCGTGATGTGCAGTTTCAACCCGAACAGTTGCCCGATGAGCAGCGTCAGCACCGCCCCGGCCGCCACGCCCAGACCGCCGCCCACGCTGGCCAGCGCCACGGCTTCAATCAGGATTTGCAGCAGAATATCGCCGCGGCGCGCGCCCAGCGATTTTCGCAGGCCGATTTCGCGAGTCCGCTCGGTGACGCTTACCAGCATGATATTCATGATGACAATCCCGCCCACCACCAGCGAGATGCACGTTACTGGCACCACCACCACGGCCACCATCCCCAGCATCTGGTCGATAAAGCCGCGCACCGCGTCCGGCGTGATGGAATCGAAGTTGTCTTCGTCGCCCGGCCGCGTGTGAAAGCGCGTCCGCAGGGCCACGCGTGTCTCATCCAGCGCCTGATTCAGTGTCAGCCCGCGGTCCGGTTTCGCCCTTCCGAACACCGCGAAGCCTGTTCCCGGTCCGTAGAGCCGCTCGAAAGCTCCGGCCGGGATGTAAATCAGTTTGTCCTGATCCTGGCCGAAAGCAGACCCCAACTTTTCGAGCACCCCGGTCACGGTGAAATCGATCCCCTCGATATGGATGGTTTTTTCTAACGGCGAAACGCCGTAGGGAAACAGCGCCTGCTTCACGGTCTCGCCGATCACCGCCACGTTGAGCCGCGCCCGGTCTTCGGCCGGAGTGAAAAATCGTCCGTCCGACAGGTCGATATTGCGAATTGTCACGATGTCCGCAGAAGCGCCCGTGATCTGCGTATTCTCACAGATCAGATTGTCGCGCTTCACATCCGAGGTGTGGTTGCGGTATGGGCTGAGCAAAACGTCGTTGCCAGCCACCGCTTCTATAAATTGATAATCCGGGTCGCGAATCGGCTTGTTTCGCCGGATGCGCCGGAAGTATTCGGTGCGCGAAATCCGCCCCGCGCTGGCGATTTGTGCCACAATGAACGATTCCGCCCCGAAGGCCTTCGAGGTGGAATCCTTGGCGTAAACGTCCAGGCCGTCAATGGCCGCACCCACCAGGATCACGCTGGCCACCCCGATGATGACGCCCAAAAGTGTCAGGAAACTGCGCAGCTTGTGCGCGCGAATGGAATCCATGGCGAGCAGAAAGGCGTTCTGAAACTGCTGCCACGCCCGGCCGGATTCCGATCCGGCGGCGGGCGGCTTCGGCGGGATAGATTGCGGGCTGGCTTGAGACGTCATGTTTCAGGATACCCTTAAAGAGAAATCACCGGCTTTCGGATGCCCATACTGCGCCTTGCCTATACGACGTTATTTCTGATCGCTTTGTTAGCGGTTTTTGAATTGTGGAGCCAGGTTGGCGGTCAGAGCCATCTCGATCTGATGCCCTGGTACATCAAGCTGGTGCTCGGGATGGGCGCCGCCCTTGCGATCGTGAAAGCCGCGGCCGCGGCCGTTTCCGGCGACAAAGCCTGGAACCGCCGGACTCTCCGCTGGACTGTCGTCCTGGCAGTCCTACTGGTCTTTTGCGGCCTCGCCAGCTATTACGTTCACCTCTACGGCGAGCCGGATGACGATGATGACCAGGATCAGCCGCAGCAGAGCGTCAGCCGGATTTACGAGCTCCGCCCGCTGAGTGCTTCCCCGCTTAGGACGGTGGTGCAGAACGCACACCGCCGCGCGCCGATGGGAATGGTGCTCAGGCACTCCGGACATTGTTTCGTAGTAGGCGCCGGAGCTGCGCCCGGCTTCTTCAGCCGCGACTGAATGGCGTTCATGGGCGTCACCACCAGGAAGTAGATGGCCGCGCCAATCAGCAGAAACGACACCGCCGCATTCACGAAATCGCCGTACAAAAACTTGCTGTTGTTTACGGTAAACGACAACCCGCCGAAATCCGGCTTGCCGGCGATGGCGGTAATCAGGGGAGTGATCAGGTCCTTCACCAAAGCCGTCACCACCGCGCCGAAAGCCGCTCCGATCACCACCGCCACCGCTAAATCCACCACGTTGCCGCGGAGAATGAAATCTCGAAAGCCCTTCAGCATCGCCTCGCCTCCTCAATGCGTCATGGCGTAAACCACGTAATTTACGCCGATCCGAATTCCCAGGGCGGCGAACTTCTCGGGATAGTAAGGCGCGTCGGCCCATTCCCACGAATCGCCCACGTCGGAATTGAACGTCATCGCCACCATCACCCGCCCTTTGTCGTCGTAAATGCCGCGCCAGTGATCCCGGCATCCTTCGCATTTATCGGTACGGCCCCGCATCACGCTTCCTTCACTGGCCACCTGGTACCGGTCGTTCAGGTCGTAAACGGTGTGAAAGATCTGGTCCTCATTCGCCAGTTCGACGATCGGCCGGTCCGGGAATACTCGCTGCATGCTTTCGACGAAGACGTCCCATCCCTCGTCCCCCCAGAAATCGTCAGCCATAAAAAAGCCGCCGCGCAGCAGAAACTCGCGCAGGGCGTGCGCCTGATCGTCGGTTAGCCGCCAGCTTCCGGCTTGGACGGCGTAGAGCCACGGGAAGTCGTACTGGCCGCCTTCGTCCAGATTAACGGGCTGCTCCACGGAGCGCGCCTGGATTCGCGTCAGGCGCCGCAGGGCTTGCGCGAAGTGCCGATCGGCCCGCGGGTAGTCCTGTGTCCAGATCGAAAAACCCTGCGTCCACAAACCGCCGCCAAAACGGAAGCCGGTGCGCGCATAAGGCGAAGGCGGATACATCAGCCGGGCGAAAGTCCACTCGGTTTTTGCGGCCCAATCCGGCGGCCGCGGGATTTCGCCGATGCGGTACTCCACGCCGTTATATTCCCGGAACGGAATTTGCCAGGCATAGAGGACGCCGGCCCCCGCCAGTACAGCCCCGATCCAGCCGAACGCCCCCAGTTTTGCCATTCGCGCCAACGCTCGACTATCAGTGTAAAACGGCCGATGCCGATGCACCCGGGGTGCCGTTTGCCTCAACCTGCGCCATCGAGAAAATTTTCTTGCTGATAATAAAGGGGAAGCTCGCGAGCCCATGGCGCAACTTGCGGCAACTGGGCGGTCTTACTTCCCGTTCAGAAGGTAAACCTTCTCACCTGGGTGTACCAATTTCAGGCGCTGGCGGATCTCCAGTTCCTGTTCGGCGGGGTTATTGGCGAGGCGCCCGATATGCTCGCGCATTCTCTCGTTTTCCTCGGCCAGCACGGCGTTCCGCTTCTCCAGGGCGTGGATCTGCTGCTGCTTCGCAAGCAAGCCGGGAAGGCCTCTGGGGCCGCGCAACGTAACCGCTGCATAGGCGGCAACCAGGACAAAGGCGGCAATATATCCCAGGCGGGCGAACGAAACGGAAGAATTCGTCATGCGGCAGGCGCGTCCGTACATAATGTTAGCATTATGTTCTGGAATTCGTTCCCGGAATTTCGCCATGACTGACAAAATTGTCGTGCTGAGCACGTGCGCATCCCAGGAAGAGGCCGGCAAACTGGCGCAGGTCCTGGTGGAGCAACGCCTGGCCGCGTGTGTAAACGTGGTTCCGGGGATCCAAAGTTACTACCGCTGGCAGGGAGCCATCGAGCATGCCGGCGAGTTTCTGCTGATCATCAAAAGTTCGCGGGCGCGATTTCCGCAGTTGCGAGCTGCGCTCGAACAGGCACATTCTTATGAAGTTCCCGAGTTGCTCGCGCTGCCGGTTGTGGAGGGGGCGCCGAATTACCTCGATTGGCTCGATAGTAACCTGTAAGTTGGACGGAATTGTGACGTGCAATCAGGTACAATCAGGCTTGCTGCGGAGAGCGGCATGGGAACCGGCTTCGGTAGCGCTTCGCGGCTACGCCGCTAAAGGCGCGTTGCCGGTGTGTGGAACGGCATGTTGGTTTGTACGGCAGCCAGAGCCGTGAGGAAGTACCGGCGGGCGCCACGGCTTCTATTGGCGCTGGCATGTGTCCTCAGCTCGCGGGCGCAAACGGCCGAGCCACAAGCCCCAGCCTCCGCCGACTCGCCGGCGCGCCTTACTCTCGAAGAACTGGGCGCCCGCCGCGCACCGGACTTTTCCCCTCTACACGCCGGCAAATTTGTGCTCGTCCGCGGCGTTGTTTCGGCGGCGGTGTTCCACTTCCCGGCCTATGCGCTTTTGCCGATTGAAGACTCCGCCCACGGCGCGATCATCGAGGGAACGGGCGACGGGCGGGAACTCGAAGCGTACGCTCCCGGCGATGACATCGAAGTCGAGGGCGTGGTTTCATCCAATGCCGGTACCGTGATCCTGGTTCCCGAACACATCCGGCTGATCGCGAGACGCAGCCCTCCCCAACCGCACCAGGTTCCACCGGAGGAGTTGCTCGGCTTCCGCCACCTGGGCCGCCTGATTGAGACCGAAGCCCGGGTGACCGAAATCGGAGAGACCACCGCCGGACCTTACGTGCTGGTGGCGACGAATCGGGGTGAATACCGCCTGTTCCTGCCGCGCGCGCGCGATGCCCACCCCGCCGCACTGCGCGATATTCGCGTAGGCGATACCTTGCGCGCCACCGGGGTGGCGTTACAGTACTGTCCCACCCCTCCTTATAACCGCTGGTTCGAACTGCTGGTGCGCGACCAGAGCCAACTGGCGCGTATCAACACCGTGCGCCTGGTGCATCCCGCCGCCATAGGGGGCGGATTGGCTGGGGCAATTTTGCTGGCATTCCTTCTCTGGAGCCGCGATCGCCGCCTCCGCCGCCAGCGCGAGCGCTTCCGGGGCACCTACGAATTGGGCGAACGGATTTTAGGCGCATCTTCCGTGGAAGCCATTCTCGCGGAGATCTCAGCGGCACTGCCCCCGCTGCTCGGCATATCGCGAGTCGGGCTCTATTTATTTAATCGCGGCGCCCGGAGTTTGGACGCGGTCGCGCCCGCGGCAGCGGAAGCCGTATCCATTTCTCTGTCCTCGCCTACCGGCGGCACGCACGCAGGAGCCGCCGCCTGTTTTCATTACCGCACCCTGCTGGCCATTCCCGATATCGACCGCAGCCCCTTTCCAATCGCCCCGGAATCCGGCAGCAAACGCCCCAAGTCGATGCTGTTCGTCCCCATGCTTTTTCAAGGCGAAATTGTGGGCGTGCTCGAACTGGATCAGGACGATCGCGCCCGCGATTTCACTCCTGACGAACAGGCCTTGGCACAGCACCTCGGCAATCAGATCGGCGTCGCCGTGAAATTGCTCGATCAGCGCACCGTGCAGGAGCATCTGTTCCGCACCGAAAAGCTGGCGGCAGTGGGCCGCCTCATTTCCGGGGTCGTGAACGAATTGCAACAGCCGCTGGCATCTATCGTCGAATCGGCTAACCGGGCGCTCGCCAAATCCATGCTGACTCCCGCGGAGCCCGACCTGATCGCCATCGCGGGGGGCGCGCAGAAAGCTGCCTCCATCGTCTCCCGCCTCGTTTCGTTTGCCACCGCCGAGCAGGCCGAGGCCCGCCCGGTTTGCGTCAGCGCTCTGCTGCGTAACCTGATCGAGTTCCGCGAGCGCGAGTGGAAATCTTCGGGCATTCGCGTTCGGGACCTCAGTTCGGACGACTCTCTGTTCGTGCTCGGTTCGCACGGCCAGCTCGAACAGGTTTTCCTGACCCTGTTCGTGCATGCCGAGCAATCCCTGGCTAAAGTGCCCCATACCAGGCCGGAGGATAAGACCATTACCGTCCGGAGCAGCCCCATGGGGAGAAGGCTTTTAGTGGAGATCGCCTTTAGTATTCCTCCGGACGGGCAGCTACCGGAAGAGACCGAGACGGTTCTGAGCGTCACCCGTAGCGTCATTGAGGGGCATGGGGGCGAAGTCCGCCTGAATCAGAAGAACCCGGCCGAGCCGCGTTTTGAGGTGGAACTGCCGCTGACTGCCCGTGAGCGCGCCCTGGTGGCCGCCCCCGCCCGCGAGGCGTCCCGCAACTCGGGTGCGCCGCCGACGATGCTGCTCATCGAACCCGAGGAAGCGATCCAACGGCAGATCCGCGACCAGCTTGCCGCTTACGGCTGCCGCGTCGTGCCGGTGACCAACGCCGATACGGCGCTGGAACTGGCGCAGCGCATGCGCTTTGAAGCTGCCTTCTGTTCGGTGCATGCCCCCGGCCTCAATTGGGTCGAGCTTTCCGAGCGCCTCCAGTCCCGTGTCGGTTGCTTCGTCCTCCTCTCCGACCGCTTCGACGCCGAGCTGGCCGCCGATTTCGAAGGCGAGGGCCGCTTCGTGCTCACCAAGCCGATCGAAGATGCCGGCCTGCAACGTGTGCTGGCGGGCGTAGATAACCTGGTGGGAGCACGCGGACAGGCGGTGTAAAGAGGCCATGGTGGCTACCTTTTGTGGACCTGGTCCTTTTCGTTTTCGCAATACGTCTCGATGAGATCCGTGTCCGGTAGCAGTTTCACCGGTACCGAGGCACGCCACGGTTTTGCATAGGCCTGCGGATCGTCGATGGTGATATCGATTTCGAGGTGGCCGAAATCTCTCCGTGTGAATCGCTCGATAACGTGCGCAGCCGCGGTTTGCGGATGGCCTTTGGCGGTATCGGTCCAGGAGAGGCCGTTGAAGCCCCTGGTATCCACTACCAGCGCCGCTCCTTCCCAATGGCCGATGGAATAGCCGAGCCAGGTGGGCTGCGGGTCTTTGGGTAACGGCCGGCCGTCGAGGAATACCTGGCGGAAGGTGGAATTGCTCGAGGTTTCGTATAGCAGCACCACCAGCGCCGGCGTCTGGACGATCTTAAAAGGATGCGGCGCGTCGGGTGTCGACATATCGATTCGGGGCACACCCGGCGGCATGCAACGCGCCAGCGGATCGTCCTGGTGCAACTTGGCTTCGCGCTCCGCCTGCAGCGCTTTCGCCCATGGTTGCATGACGACTTCGTCCGGCCTTAGGTCGTTTGCCAGGTCGTAAAAGTATTCAGGCGCGCTCTCCCAAACTCCGGAGAGATCCGGCTTGCCATCGGCTGTTTTCGGAGCCGGCGCGGCCAGATTCACTTTCCCATCGGCGGTGCGAGGAACTCCGGGTGTGCGGTAATCGATCCACTGCGAACGAAGCGGGAGGGCGCCGAAACACCATATGCCCGCGCTTGCGAGCACGATCGCATGCCGGAACCAGGTGCTGAACGCGTCCATGGACTCGTTCAGCCTACCACGGAGGAGCGCGGCGCGCGATAGACTTTTACGGCAGGAGAAGGCATGCTCGCTCAAACCCTCTGCGCACTGTGCGCTCTCGCGTTCGCGCCAGTGATGGCGCGATCTCAGTGGCTCAACTATCCGACTCCCGGCATTCCCCGGACTCTGGACGGCAAGCCGAACCTTTCCGCGCCGGCGCCCCGCCTCCCCGATGGCACACCGGATCTGTCCGGTCTTTGGCGTAACGAGAGCGCTCCTGCAGAAGTGTTGAAGCGCCTCATCCCCGATGCCACCAATGGCGCCGGTGAAGAGCCCCTGTCGCAATACTTCATCAATATCCTCTCGGATTTCCAACCTGAGGAAGCCCTGCTCCGGCCTGCTGCATTGGCTGCATTCCGCGAGCGCAACCGGAATTTCAGCAAGGTGTCTCCCATCTCGCACTGCCTCCCGGAAGGCATGCCTCTGGTGGAGATGGCGCCCGCCCCCTACAAAGTTGTCCAAACACCGGGACTCATTGTGATGCTCTATGAAAGAGACACGACTTACCGGCAGGTCTATACCGACGGCAGAAAGTTGCCTGACGACCCGCAGCCAACCTGGCTGGGATATGCGGTGGGCAAATGGCAGGGCGATTCGCTGGTCGTCGACTCAATCGGGTTTAACAACCGAGGGTGGTTGGACGCGCGCGGCCACACGCACAGTGAGGCGTTGCATTTGACGGAGCGGTTTCACCGGCTCAATTTCGGCGAAATGGAACTGCAGTTGACAATCGACGATCCTCAGACCTACACCAAGCCCTTCACGATCGCACTAAAGCAGCACCTGCTTGCCGACAGCGATCTGCTGGAGTCCTTTTGCGCCGAGAATGAAAAGGATGCCTCGCATAACTAGGAAGAGTAGTAGGAGGAGAACCGTATGGCAGACGATCACTTCTTCGAAAATCTAGAGAGACAGCGAGAGATCTCGATAACCGTGACTGGCCGCCGTAGCGGCCGTGCGATCACCATACCTGTCTGGTTCGTCCATCGCGATGGAGCACTTTGGCTTTTGCCGGTGAGCGGATCTGAGACGCAGTGGTATCGGAACCTGATGGAGGACGGCACTATCGCGATCCAGGCGGGAGAAGTTCGCCGGAAGCTGGGCGCAATTTCCGTGACCGACGCGCCGGCCGTGAGCAGCGTGATCCAGCAGTTTCGCGAAAAGTACGGTGCTGAGGATATCAAACGCTGGTACTCACGCCTGGACGTGGCGGTGAAGGTACCGCTCGAAGCCGCCTAAAACGGCGCGGACCCACATGGCTTAGAACGGCTCCCTTAGCGCCACACGATACGGCCCGTACGTAGCGCGAAACGCGGCCAGCATCAGGATGGCTGCGCTTCCGATCGTAATCGCGAGAGACGATCCCAGCATGCGCCCGTTATGAAAGATGCGGTCATTGAGCAGGCCCGGCATCAGAGGCCCAAGCGTCAGCCCGCCCAGGTTCAGCAGAAACAGGAACAGGGCCGAGACCTGGCCGCGTACCTGGTTGGGAAAGATGCGCTGCAGCGCGGCGGCCGATGTCCCCATGGGCAGAGCCAAAAAAAAGATACCCGGCGCGAGTAGCGCTAACACCCACGCCGCGCTGTGCGCCAGGAAAGCCACAGGCAACAGCAGAGCCGTTCCCGCCGCACAGACTACGCCCACCCGCAAAGGACCTTCCGCCACCCCATTCTTCTGCCAAAAATCGCTGAGCCGGCCGCCGGCATACATTCCGGCGCAACCCGCAGTGAGCAGCAAGGCTGCCAGCGCGCGCCCCGATTGCCCAGCGCTCCAACCCTGCACTCGCTGAAAGTAAGCCGGGGTCCAGGAGATCAGGGCGTAGGTAGGCACAGCCTGGAAAATGGCGCCTACCGAGATGCCCACGAGCGATTGCCAGCGCCGCCGCATTTCGTGGAGAACAGCCGGCGGGCTGAGCCGGCGGGCCTCCCCGGCTTTGGTGCGCAACAGGTCGCGCCGTTCGGGCTCGCGAATGGTATATACCAGCAAAGCGAAGAACAGTCCCGGTAACCCAACGATCAGAAAGGTAATCCTCCAGGAAGCCATGGCGCCGAGTAGCGGAACCATCACCACCGGCGTGTGCGCGAGCGCGTCGATCACGCTGCCGGTTACCAGCAGTGAAAGACTGGTTCCCAGAAACACGCCCATATAGAAAACGCTGATCGCCACACCCAGACGTTCCCGCGGAAAATTATCGGAAATGAGCGAGTAAGCCGCGGGAGACAGAGAAGCTTCTCCAACGCCGACGCCCATGCGGGCAAGAAATAAGGAGGGGAAACTGCGGGCCACGCTGCACAGCGATGTAAAGCAACTCCATAACACCACGCCCGCGGCGATCAGGTTGCGGCGGTTCCACGTATCCGCCATACGGCCGAGCGGCAGGCCCATAAAGGTGTAGAACAACCCGAAAGCCAACCCTTGCAGCAATCCCACCTGCGTATCGCTGATGCCCAGGTCACGCTTCATGGGAGCCACCAGCAGGCTGAGAATCACCCGGTCCACGTAAGACAGCATGTAGATGGCTGTCAGGGCGAACACCATGTACCATGCGCGCCGGAGTTGCGCCTGGTCTTCCGGGGACTGCTTCCGTACGCCTGGGGTGCTCATATGAGCGTCCATTATGGCATGGCTGGCAAGACTCACCGCGGCCATTTGTAGTACCATGCATCAACGGCCGCCCGAAAGGACTCCGGGATACGTGAGTGGTTTTCGCTATAGATTCCGCGCCAGCGCGACGGTTGTCGTATTCGCTCACTCGCTATTTGGGCAGGCCCCGGCTACCGATTCTCAGCCCGAAATCACCACTCACGATGCGCCCGCTACTTTCCGCGCCGGCGTCAATCTGGTGCTTGTTCCGGTTGTGGTCCGCGATGCCAGTGGGCGGGCGATCGGCAATTTGCAAAAAGACGATTTCGTGCTGTTGGACCGCAACAAACCTCAGGTCATCACCCGATTTTCCATCGAAACGCCGGCGACACCGATAGTTTCCGCCGTAGCGGAACCCACCGCCGACCCCGGTGCTGCCCCCGCCCCGACATCTCCCCCAGCGGTTGCCACGCGCTTCATCGCCTACGTCATCGACGATGTGCACCTTAGTGTTGGGGATCTCGCGCAAGCCCGCCAGGCTGTAACACAGTATTTGGACGATTCGCTGGAGGCCGTCACCCGCGCGGCCATCTTCACCACCTCGGGTCGCACAACCTTAGATTTCACTGACGATCGGGCAAAGCTGCGAGAAACGCTCAACCGAATTCAGCCGTGGGTGAGCATAACGAACAGCTCGCAGGATTGCCCGAATCCGGCCATTTCTTATTACATGGCCGATCTGATCGTCAATCAGAACAATCAGCAGGCGCTCGCGGCTGCCGCCGCCGATTACTACGCTTGCAATCCCCCGCCTTCGAATGCTACACAGCAGCAGCAACAGGCGGCGCAACAACAGGCGCAGTCGCTGGCGCAGGCCAACGCGCAGCAACAGTTATCGGCCGGGGATCAGGAGACCCGCTACGCCACAGGGGTTCTGCGGGATGTGGTCCGCCGGATTGCCCTCATGCCGGGCAGCCGCAACATCGTTCTGGTGTCGCCTGGTTTCTATCTCACTAACGACAGCCGCACCGAGGAAAACGAACTTATGGATCGCGCCATCCGCGCCAACGTCACGATCAATTGCCTCGATGCCCGCGGTCTCTACGTAGGTGGTCTCGAAGGCGACGCCAGCCAACGGCAGACCGGACTGAGCCTGGCAAGCGCTTCTGTGAAGAGCCAATATCAGCGGGATAGCGCTCTCGCCAATGAGGACGTGATGGCCGAACTGGCCGATGCTACGGGCGGCGCTTTCTTCCACAACAACAATGACCTCCGCGAGGGTTTGAAACGGCTGGCCGCGCAGCCCGAATTCATCTACGTGCTCGGCTTCTCGCCCCAAAATCTGAAGTTCGATGGCACGTTTCATCAGATCAAAGTCACTCTGAAAAAGCCCGCCGGCGGGGAGTACGCCCTGCAGGCCCGCCGGGGCTATTCGGCCCCCAGGCATGCCATCGATCCCGAAGAACAGGCGCGCGATGAGATCCGCGAAGCCGTGTACTCCCGCGAGGAACTGCACGATATTCCAGTCGATCTCAACCTGCAGTACTTCAAGCCGAGCGATGTGCAGGCGAAACTTTCGGTTCTCGCCCGGGTGGATATCCGCGGTCTTCGCTATCGGAAGGTGGGCGACCGCAACAACGACAAACTCACCATCGTCTCCGGTATCTTCGATCGCAATGGCAATTTCATCAGCGGCCTGGAAAAGACTGTCGAACTGCGCCTGCGCGATGAGACCCTGGCGAAGTTGCCCGCATCCGGCATCAACATCCGCAGCACGTTCGATCTGACCCCCGGCGCTTACGTTCTGCGTCTGGTGGTCCGCGACGCCGAGGGCCAAACCATGGCAGCGCGCAACGGCGCTGTCGCGATCCCATAAGGAGTAAAGCTCATGCGCCCAATCCGCCCCCTGTCAGTTGGAGCAATGTCAGTTAGCGCAATCCTTTCTTCGGGCATTCTTCTCCGCGCCCAGCAGCCCCAAGGCACGCCAGCCTCGCCCGGCGTGGTTATTCAGACAGAGACCAAACTGGTGCTGGTGGATTCCGTTGTTACCGACAAAAAAGGCCAGTACGTCCGCGATCTGACCATGAAAGATTTCAAGCTGTGGGAAGACAACAAAGAGCAGACCATTAAGACGTTCTCCTTCGAAGCCGATCCCAACTCTCCGGCCAGCAACCAAGCGCGCTACCTGGTTCTGTTTTTCGATAACTCCACTATTGGATATGGCGATCAGGCGCGCGCCCGCGAGGCGGCGGAGAAATTCATCGACGCCAATGCCGCACCCAACCGGCTCATGGCCGTGGTGAACTTCGGCGGCAGCATCCAGATTGCCCAGAATTTTACCAACGATAAGGACCGCCTAAAAGCTGCCGTTTCCGGCGCCCGGATTTCCAGCGTGAATCCCAACGCCACTGCGTCCCCTAATGCTCCCGCCCAGTTGAGCCAGGCCGCGGCCAGTTTTGGCGCTTACGATCTGGTGCTGAGCATACGCCAGCTCGCCAAGAATTTGGCTTCGATTCCCGGCCGCAAGATCCTCATGCTGCTGAGCGGCGGAATGCCTCTGACATCGGAGTTACTTCCGGAGGTAACCGCTACCATCGATATCTGCAATCGTTCCAACGTAGCCATTTATCCGATCGATATTCGCGGCCTGACAACCATCGTGCCCAGCGCCGGGCCACGAGCCTCGCTACTCCGTTTGTTTGGGCAGGCGTTCTTGCCCGCAAACTCGGTGGCGGCCTTCTCCTCAAGCTTCCAGCGCGGCGGTGCGGGCGCGGGCGGCGCCGGGGGAACGCGCGGAGGCGGTACTCCCGGCGGCGGAGCTCCCAGCGGAGGCGGCGCCGGACGCGGAGGCGCGCCTACGGCTGGAGGCGCCGGACGTGGTAGTGCGCCGATCGCCGGCCGCGGCGCAAATCCCGGCGGCGTCCTTCAGCCCCGAATGAATCCTTACAACCAATCCCGCGATCTGATTCCCAAATTCCCGGAGAGCGCCACTACCAATCAACAGGTCCTCTTCGCACTCGCAAATGGCACCGGCGGCTTCGTCATCCACGATACCAACGACCTGCTCGGCGGCCTCGGCAAGATCGGCGAGGAGCAGAATCAATACTACGTTCTGGGCTACGTGCCTCCCGAGTCCGCCGAGGGCAGTTGCCATGTGCTGCGCGTCAAAGTCGATCGCGGCGGCGTCAATGTCCGCTCGCGCACCGGCTACTGCAACGCCAAATCCCACGACCTGTTGAGCGGCAATCTGGTGGAAAAGGACCTGGAAAGCCGCATTGCCTCCAGCCAGCCCGGAGCCATTCCCGCTACCGCCGAGCTTCCGTACTTCTACACGTCTCCCGGCATCGCGCGCGTGAACCTGGCGCTCGAAATCGCTTCCGAGCCGCTGAAGTTCGAAAAAGTGAAGGGCAAATTCCATGCCGATATCAACGTGCTCGGGATTGCCTCCACACCGGAAGGCGGCGTGGGAGCCCGCTTCAGCGACACTGTCAAGCTGGAATTCGCCGATAAGAAGCAAGTTGAAGAGTTCCAGAAAAAACCGCTGCACTACGAGAATCAGTTCGATATCGGGGCCGGCGCTTATACGCTCAAAGTGGTCTTCAGCTCGGGCGGCAACAATTTCGGCAAGGTGGAAGCGCCGCTGACTATCGATAAATACGATGGCAAGCGGTTCGCCATCAGCAGCCTGGCGCTCAGCCGGCAGTTCGTGACGGTAGCCCAGGCGGGAACCGGTCTCGATGCCGAGCTGATCGAAGACCGCACGCCGCTCATCGCCGGAAATGTGGAAGTGATTCCCACCGGCAGCAGCCAGTTTCATAAAGGCGAGCCGGCGGTGTTCTACTTCGAGCTGTATGAGCCGCTGCTCGAAAATGCGGATCCGGCTAACCCTCCGATGATCGCGATCCGCGAGCGGATTCTGGACCGTACGACCGGCGAAGCGAAAGCCGATACCGGCGCCTTGCGGCTCGATATGCCCAAAACCATGGGGAACCCGGTGATTCGCAACGCGGAAAAGATGCTGGTCGATCAACTCCCGCCGGGCGCGTACACACTGGAACTAACGGCGCAGGACACGGCCAATCAACTGGTGAAACGCACGGCGGATTTCGAACTGCGATAGCGCAGCCGCCGCACTATTGAGAGCAATCTTCGAACACCGCCAGCACCGCGGCGTGATCTGAAGCTCCCGGAGCGCGGCGCGTGTCCAGGTCCACTTCGCAGCTCCGGCACAGATCGGCTAGCGGGGCCGTTGCCAGAATATGGTCGATGCGCCACCCCCAGTTATGCGCAAAAGCGTTCCGAAAATAGTCCCAGTAGGTATACTGCACCCGGTCGGGGTACAACTTGCGGAACACGTCCTGAAATCCCCAGCCGGCCGCGTAACGGTAAGCCTCACGCGCGTCGATGTGGAAATCCGGATCGTTGACGCGGCGATCGGCATGGTAAACATCGATTGGCTCCGGCGCTACGTTCAGATCGCCGAGCCAAATGGCCGGTTTTGTAGGATCGAGGTTTTCGGTGAAATAGCGGCGTACGCGGTGAAACCATTCCAGCTTGAAAACGTATCTGTCAGTACCGACTCTGAACCCTTGCGGGACATAGGTGTTCACGATCGGCACGCCACCGGTCACGGTCTGCATAATTCTGACGTCTTCGCTGTCCGGCCCTGGGCACAGGCCATGCATCACCGACTCGGGCTCGCGGCGGCTGAGTGTGGCGACGCCGTTATACCCTTTCATGCCGCGAAAGACCGGGTGATACCCGGCGTCGCGGAAAGCGGAGGCGGGAAACTCGTTATCTTGCACCTTGGTTTCCTGCAAGCACAGCACGTCGGGTTGGCGCGCAGCCAACCAGTTCAAAACCAGCGGCAGGCGCCGGCGGACCGAGTTTATGTTCCAGGTCGCGACGGTCATCGCACTTTTCGAATGGTAACGCCGGCACGGGAGGCGGAGGGAGCGGCGCGGGCGCCGCCATGGCTCTGCTGGCCCCGATCAGCAGATGACTCTCGGCATGTCCACCTTCAGCGGCACGCATTTTCTGCAGCCTCGAACGTTGTTAGGGAGGCGCGGGCTAACCTTTTAGTATCGCGCTCGCGGGATATGTAAAGACCCAGGTACGCGATTTCGGCTGAGTGGGTGCGATGGGACCACTCTCACACCCCGACCTGCTCCTCTATCCGTGCATCTTCGGCGCCCGTGGGTTGTTCGAGCAGCAGTTCCACGAACGCCTGCGCGGCCCTGCTTAGCTTCTTGCGCTTGCGGTGCACCACGCCTACCGGCCGCACCAAATCAGGCGCGTGCAGCTTGACCGCGACCATGCGGCCTTGTGCGATCTCGGCTTGCATCGTGCGGGCCGGCAGAATGCTGATCCCGGTCCCCAGCACCACCGCTTCCTTAATGGTGTGGATGTTGTCGAAGTGCATCGCGAGGTTCACCTCGACGCCCTGCGTTTTAAAGAAGCGGTCGAGTTCGCGGCGGATGGACAGATCTTCGTCAAAGCCGACGAATGTCTGCCCATTAAGATCGGCCGGATACACCTCGCTCTGTTTGGCGAAGGGGTGGGCCGGCGGCACGGCCACCTGCATCTCTTCATCCCGCCAGGGGATAGCGGAAATTTCGCGGCTCGATTGCGGGTAGCTGACCAGGCCGAGATCGGCCGTATCGTTCAGCACCGCTTCGTACACTTTCTCGGGCCGGACATATTCCACTTGAAGCTGCACCGCCGGGTGGCGCGCCGTGAACGCTTCCTGCAACCGGCTCATCTCGCTCAAGCCGATGGAATAAATGGATGCCACCCGCACCGTGCCCTCCACCTGCTGCTTCACGGCTTCCAGCTCGCGGCCCATTTCCTCTTCGCGCCGCAACACGTCCCGGCAGAATTCGTAATAAATCTTACCGGCCGGCGTAATCTCGAGCGGCCTTTTGCTGCGATCGAACAGGACCACGCCGAGGCGGCGTTCCACCTCCTGGATGTGCTGGCTGGCGGCGGATTGGCTCACTCCCAGATGCGCCGCTCCTTTGCTCATGCTCCGAGTGGCGGCGATCTCTTTGAAAAGCCTCAGGTCCCAAAATGGCACGAGCCCAGCATAGCATAAGCTGAGCTAATTTCAAGCCAAATAAAATTCCTGTTGTCTAATACTGCTAAAGTTGCTACACTAGGCGAATCCTGGAGAAAACGATGAGCGATCCTCGTGTCAGCCAAGGTCTACCAGAACCACAGGGCCTCTATCATCCGAGCCTGGAACATGATGCCTGTGGAATCGGTTTCGTGGCCAGTGTGAAGGGCCACAAATCTCACGACATCATCGTCAAGGGCATCCAGGTCCTGATCAACCTGACGCATCGTGGCGCCTGCGGCTGCGATCCGGAAACGGGCGACGGCGCGGGGGTGCTCATCCAGATCCCGCATGAATTCTTTGCGCGGGAATGCGCCAAGCTCGGCTTCACTCTGCCGGCGCCGGGCGAATACGGCGTAGGCATGGTGTTTTTGCCGGTCGATCGCCAGGAACGGTTGTTGTGCGAAGGCATCGTGGAGCGCGTGATTCGCGAAGAGGGCCTGCAAGTTTTAGGATGGCGCGACACGCCCATCGATGGCAGCGCCATCGGGCGCGTGGCGCGCGGCTCGCAGCCTTATATTGAGCAGATTTTCGCCGCCCGCGGCAAGGGCATGAGCGAAGATGATCTGGAACGTAAGCTCTACGTAGTTCGCAAGCGCGTGGAAGCGGAAATCGCCGCTTCCGACCTGGAATACAAGGGCTATTTCTATATTCCATCGCTTTCCGCCAGAACCATTGTTTATAAGGGTCTGCTGCTGGCGCCCCAGATCGCCAATTTCTATCCCGAGCTGAGCGAGCCGGAAGTCACCAGCGCGCTCTGCCTCGTGCACCAGCGGTTCTCCACCAACACGTTTCCCACCTGGCAACTCGCGCATCCGTTCCGCTATATCGCGCACAACGGCGAAATCAACACGCTCAAGGGCAATGTGAACTGGATGCATGCGCGCCAGTCCGTGCTGGCGTCCCCGCTGTTCGGCCCCGACATTAAGAAGCTGTTCCCGATCATCCAGCCGGGCGGCAGCGATTCGGCGGCATTCGACAACGCTCTCGAGCTTCTGGTGATGTCCGGCCGCTCTATCGAGCACGCCATGGCTATGCTGATCCCCGAAGCCTGGGCGAGCAATCCGCACATGCAGCCGGAAAAGAAGGCTTTTTATGAATATCACGCCTCTTTGATGGAGCCTTGGGACGGCCCGGCCGCGATTGCCTTCACCGATGGCCGCGTAATTGGCGCCACGCTCGACCGCAACGGCCTGCGCCCCGCCCGCTACCTGGTGACGCATGACGACCTGATCGTCATGGCTTCAGAAACCGGCGTGCTGCCGATCAAGCCCGAAAACGTCAAACACAAAGGCCGCCTGCAACCCGGCAAGATGCTGCTGGTGGATACCGTGGCCGGGCGCATCATTTCCGATAAGGAATTAAAGAGAGCGCTCTATAGCCGGAACCCGTACCAGACCTGGCTGGCGGAAAATCAGATTACGCTCGATCAGCTTCCCGAGCCGCCGCGCCAACACGGCACCGAT
Source organism: Bryobacteraceae bacterium (assembly GCA_035294665.1). Lineage (GTDB taxonomy): Bacteria > Acidobacteriota > Terriglobia > Bryobacterales > Bryobacteraceae > PSRJ01. Next base: position 23,159 of record DATGKM010000103.1, read on the forward strand.
CACGAAACGATTCTCATCCGCCAGCGCGCTTTCGGCTACACGGATGAGGACCTGCGCACGATTCTTGCCCCCATGGCCGAAAAGGGCGAAGAGCCGATCGGCTCGATGGGCACCGATACGCCGTTAGCATGCCTTTCCGATAAGCCGCAGCCGCTGTTCAGTTACTTTAAGCAACTCTTCGCGCAGGTGACCAATCCGCCCATCGATCCCATCCGCGAAGAGATGGTGATGTCGCTGATCAGCTACATCGGCACCGAGCGCAACATTCTGGAGGAAACGCCGCAGCACTGTCACACGCTGCGTCTTTCCCATCCCATCCTCACCAATACGCACCTGGAAAAACTGCGGCGGGTATCGCGCGGCGATTTTCTGGCGACGACGCTGCCGATGCTCTTTCCCGTGGAGGAGGGCGCGCGCGGTCTCGAGCGCTCGCTCGATTCGCTGTGCCGCCGCGCGTCGCTCGCCATCAAATCCGGCTACACACTGCTCATCCTTTCCGATCGCGGCGTCGACCAGGATTACGCGCCGATCCCCAGCCTGCTGGCACTGACGGCGGTGCACAACCACCTGGTGCGCGAGGAGACGCGCACGCAGGTGGCGCTGATTATCGAATCCGGCGAACCGCGCGAGGTGATGCATTTCGCTCTGTTGATCGGCTACGGCGCGAGCGCGATTAATCCTTATCTCGCCATCGAAACGATCGAAGACATGGTGATGCGCGGGCTGCTGCCGGCCTCCCTGACTTTCGAAAAGGCGCTGCTCCATTACAAGAAAGCCATCAACAAAGGCTTGCTGAAGACCTTCTCCAAGATGGGCATTTCCACCCTGCAGAGCTATCGCGGCGCGCAGGTGTTTGAAGCCATCGGCCTGAACAAGAGCCTGGTAGACAAATACTTCACCGGCACCGTTTCCCGCATCGAAGGCGTGGGCCTCGATGTGCTCGCGCAGGAAGCCATCGCCAAGCACCGCCACGCTTTCCAGCCGCTCGGCGAATCCGACACCGAGCTGGCGATTGGCGGCAACTACCAGTACCGCGTGCGCGGCGAATATCATCTCCTCAATCCGCAGACCATTGCGAAGCTGCAGCATGCCGTGCAGCAGGCCAACCCGCAAACCTTTCAGGAATACACGGACCTGATCGACCGGCAGAACCGGCAGCTCTGCACGCTGCGCGGCCTGCTCGAAATCAAGAAGTCCCCGAGCCCGGTGCCGCTCGAAGAAGTTGAGCCGGCTAAAGAAATCGTAAAGCGCTTCGCGACCGGCGCCATGTCGTTTGGCTCGATTTCCAAAGAGGCGCACGAGACGCTCGCCATTGCCATGAACCGCATCGGGGGCAAATCGAACACCGGAGAGGGCGGGGAAGACGAAGCCCGCTTCGCGCGTGATCCCAATGGCGACCTGCGCCGCAGTGCCGTGAAACAAGTAGCCTCCGCCCGTTTCGGCGTCACCACCAATTACCTGGTAAATGCGGATGAATTGCAAATCAAAATGGCGCAGGGCGCGAAGCCGGGTGAAGGCGGCCAGCTTCCCGGGCACAAGGTGGATGAAGAAATCGCGCGGGTGCGGCACTCAATCCCCGGCGTCGGTTTGATTTCGCCGCCGCCCCACCACGATATTTATTCCATCGAAGACCTGGCGCAGCTCATCTACGATCTGAAGAACGCCAACCCGCGGGCGCGCATATCGGTGAAACTGGTTGCGGAAGTGGGCGTAGGCACGGTGGCCGCGGGGGTTTCGAAGGCGCACGCCGACGTTGTCCTCATCTCCGGCGATAGCGGCGGCACCGGCGCCTCCCCGCTCAGTTCCATCAAGCACGCCGGCGTTCCGTGGGAACTGGGCCTCGCCGAAACCCAACAGGTGCTTGTGATGAACGATCTGCGCGGCCGCATTCGCGTGCAGACCGACGGTAAACTGCAAACCGGCCGCGATGTCACTATCGCCGCGCTGCTCGGCGCCGAAGAGTTCGGCTTTTCCACGGCGCCGCTGATTTCCATGGGCTGCATCATGATGCGTAAGTGCCACCTCAACACCTGCCCGGTGGGGATTGCCACGCAGGATAAAGAACTGCGCAAGAAATTTCAGGGCAAGCCCGAGCACGTGATCAATTTCTTCTTCTTTATCGCCGAACAGGTGCGCGCGTACATGGCGCAGATGGGCTTCCGCCGCTTCGACGACATGGTGGGCCGCGTGGATATGCTCGATGCGCGGGTGGCCATCGATCACTGGAAGGCCAAGGGGATCGATCTTTCGATGCTCCTCTACAATCCGCCCACGCCCAGCCGGATCGCCCGCCGCTGCGTGGACGCGCAGGACCACGGGTTGAGCCAAGCGCTCGACTACACCCTGATCGGCCACGCGGTGGAGACTCTCGAAACCGGCGCGCCGCTCAAAATCGAGCTGCCGATTCGCAACGTGCATCGGACCGTGGGCGCCATGCTCTCGGGCGAAATTGCCCGCCGCTACGGTTCCGCGGGCCTGCCCGACGATACCCTCCGTTTCAAGTTCACCGGCTCGGCCGGCCAGAGCTTTGGCGCGTTCCTGGCCAAAGGGGTCACGCTCGAACTCGAAGGCGACGCCAATGACTATGTCGGCAAGGGCCTTTCCGGCGGTAAGCTGATCGTTTATCCGCCGCGCCAATCCTCCTTCCTGCCGGAAGAAAACATTCTAATCGGCAACGTAGTGCTCTATGGCGCCACCAGTGGCGAAGCCTACTTCAACGGTATGGCCGGCGAGCGCTTCGCGGTGCGCAATTCGGGCGCGACCGCCGTCGTGGAAGGATTGGGCGATCATGGCTGCGAGTACATGACCAAAGGCACAGTCGTGGTTCTTGGCAAAACGGGACGCAATTTTGCCGCGGGCATGAGCGGGGGTATCGCATACGTTCTGGATGAAGAAGGCGATTTCGCCGAAAAGCGCTGCAACACCGCGGCCGTGGACCTCGAACCCGTTGCCAACGGCGATACCGACCTGCTCTACGAATTGATCTCGCGCCACGTCGCCGCCACCGGAAGCCCGCGCGCGAAATGGATCCTGGAAAATTGGCCCAATATGATCGGCCGCTTTGTGAAAGTCTTCCCGCATGAGTACAAGCGGGTCTTGGGGGTGCCGCGGCTGCTCGCGGCGACAGCGTGAAAAGGAAAAGTTAGGAGACAGGAGTCAGGAGTCGGAATGAACCGGCAATTGATTCTGACTCCTGTCTTCTGACCTTTTGACTCCTGAACTATGGGTAAACTTACTGGTTTCATGGAATACGCGCGGGAGACGCCTGCCCGGCGCCCGCCCGCCGAGCGCATCAAAGACTGGTTTGAAGTCTATCTTCCATTTCCGGAAGACAAAATTCGCACGCAAAGCGCGCGCTGCATGGATTGCGGTGTGCCTTTTTGCCATACCGGCTGCCCGCTCAACAATATCATTCCGGATTGGAACGACCTGGTGTACCGCGGCCGCTGGCAGGAAGCCATCCGCCAACTGCACGCAACCAACAATTTCCCCGAATTCACCGGCCGCATCTGTCCCGCGCCTTGCGAAGCCGCCTGCGTGCTTGGCATTAATGAGTCGCCCGTGACCATCAAACAGATCGAAAAGACCATCGTCGATCGCGCCTTTGAAGAAGGGTATATCAAGCCCGAGCCGCCCGCTGTTCGCACGGGCAAGCGGGTGGCGATCGTCGGTTCCGGTCCTGCCGGGCTCGCCGCCGCTCAGCAACTGGCGCGCGCCGGCCACGATGTCACTGTCTTTGAAAAAGCCGACCGCATCGGAGGCCTGCTGCGCTACGGGATTCCCAATTTCAAAATGGAGAAGCACCTCATCGACCGCCGTCTGGAGCAGATGCGCGCCGAGGGCGTCCGCTTCGAAGTGAACGCGCATGTGGGCGTGAATGTGCCTGTCGAAGATCTGCGCCGCGATTTCCATGCCATCCTGCTGGCTGGTGGCGCCGAACAGCCGCGCAATTTAAACGTGCCCGGCCGCAACTTGAAGGGCATCCATTTCGCCATGGAATTTCTGCCGCAGCAGAACCGCCGCAACGAAGGCGATACCGTCCCGGATGACATCGCAATCCTGGCTACGGGCAAGCACGTAGTCATCATTGGCGGCGGCGATACCGGCGCCGATTGCCTCGGCACCAGCCACCGCCAGGGCGCCCGCTCGGTTACGCAATTCGAGCTGCTGCCCAAGCCGCCCGACGAGCGCTCGCCTTCTACGCCCTGGCCCCTCTGGCCCATGCAGCTTCGCTCGGAAAGCTCGCATGAAGAAGGCGGCATCCGGGATTGGAGCGTCTCCACCACCGCCTTCACCGGCGATGAACACGGCAACGTCAAACAGCTCCACGCCGTGCGCGTGGGCCCGCCGCCCAAATTTGAACCGATCCCCGGCAGCGAGTTCACCATGGATGCTGGCCTGGTTCTGCTCGCCATGGGCTTTCTCGGCCCGGTTCGAAACGGCATCATTGAGCAACTGGCCCTCAAGCTCGATGCGCGCGGCAACGTTGCCACCGATGATAACTACATGTCCTCCGTTCCTGGCATCTTCGCCGCCGGAGACATGCGCCGCGGCCAGTCACTCGTGGTCTGGGCAATTTCCGAAGGACGGAAAGCGGCGCGGGCAGTGGATGTGTACCTGATGGGCGACAGCAAGCTGGGGTAGAATGCCAGCTGATGCGGGCTGTTCGCGCTGTTGTCACCGCAATCGCCTTTTGGTCCTTCGCCGGTGTTGTCTCCGCGCAGACCACCAATGTCGCCGCTCTCACCTGCTCACCCTCGCGACTGCTACCTGGCGGCACGGCAACCTGCACAGTCACCCTCAGCATACCTGCACCGGAAGGAGGAACTGTGGTATCAGTGACCAGCACGAGTCAGTCACTTATCCCATCTTCCATTTCGCTGGCCATCCCCGCCGGTGCGGCTGCGGCTACCTTTATGGCGACCGCGGGTGCGTTTTTGAGCGATGAGACAGCGGCAGTGACGGCGACGGCGCTACATTCCGTCTTCTTAAGTTGGGCCGCCAGTGTCTCGCCTAGTCCGACCCATTACAATCTGTACCGCGGCACTACGCCGGGCGGACCTTATCCAGCGGTAACTGCCGTCGATCTGGCTACGGCGTATAAGGATTCCAACGTGCAGGCCGGTCAGACTTACTACTACGTGCTCACCGCAGTCGATGCGGCCGGCGCCGAGATCGGTTACTCCAATGAAGCTTCCGCCACTCTGCCTGGTGCGGTTCCGCAAACCACCGCGCTTAGCCTGTGTGCCTCCCTGCGAACTGGAATTACGGGTCCTTCAAGATGTGGAGCCCTTCCCCCCGGCGCGGGTCGGCCTAGATCAACCGCTATACGATAAAATCCGACTTGCCATGAAATACCCAATATTTTCGATGTTCGCCGGCGCGGTCCTCACCTTCACCGTTTGGGCGTGGGCGCAGCAGCCTGCTTACTTAAGCGATATCCGCCAATTGACCCACGGAGGCGAGAACGCGGAAGCCTACTGGTCACCGGATGGCAAGCGTCTCATCTTCCAGACGACCCGGCCTCCCTATAGCTGCGACCAGGAGTTCATTATGAATGCCGACGGCTCCAACCAGCACCTGGTCTCCACCGGCAAAGGACGCACCACCTGCGGCTATTTTCTGCCCGACAATAAACACATCATCTACGCCTCCACCCACCTGGCGGCCGATGCGTGCCCGAAAGATCCGGATCGCAGCAAAGGGTATGTGTGGGGTGTGTTTCCCGGCTACGACATCTTTCTCGCCACCGACGAAGGAAAGATCGAAAAGCGCCTGACCGATACGCCTGGATACGATGCCGAAGGAACCGTGAACTTCCAAAGCGGCCAGATTGTCTACACGTCGATGGCTTCAGGCGATCTCGATTTATGGACCATGCGCCCCGATGGCTCCGGCAAAAAACAGCTTACGAAGCGGACAGGCTACGATGGCGGCCCGGTGTTTTCGCGCGATGGCAAGAAACTGGTGTGGCGCTCAAATTACCCGAAAACTCCGGCCGAGATGGACCGCTATAAATCGCTGCTGGCCGATAATCTCACCGCCCCGATGAAGATGGAACTGATGGTGGCCGATGCGGACGGCAGCAATCCCAAACAGATCACCAGTTTCGGCTGCGCGAGCTTCGCGCCCACCTTCACTCCGGATGGCAAGCGGATTTTATTCTCCTCGAACAAACACGCCTGCGATACCCGAAAATTCGAACTGTACCTGATTAACATCGACGGCACGAACCTCGAGCAGGTGACCAATTTCGGCGGCTTCACAGCCTTTCCGGAGTTTTCCCCGGACGGCAAGACGATCGTCTTCGCCTCGGACAAAGACGCCAAAACTCCGTACGAGTTCAATATATTTACGGCGCAGTGGAAGCGGTGAGAGCCAGGAGCAAGGAGTTGAACAGCTTGCAGAGTCCAGCGCGCCAGTTCTGCGACTTGCTGGTATGGCGCAAAGCCCATCAGTTCGTGCTGGGCCTGTATGCCTTTACCGCGACGTTTCCCAAGCAGGAGACGTATGGACTTGCAGTGCAGATGCGAAGGGCCGCCGTATCCATCGCCGCCAACATCGCTGAGGGATTCGCGAAGCGCACGAGGCCGGACAAGGCCCGGTACATGAATGTGGCGGAGGGCTCCTTGGAGGAGAGCCGCTATTACCAGCTGCTGGCGCGCGATCTCGGATACGGCTCAACGGAAGGACTGCTGACGATGCTCGAAGAAGTGAGCCGGTTGCTGAGCGCCTATGCCCGATCCCTTCTGGCCCCCCGCTCCTGACTCCTTGCTCCTGACTCCTTCTTGACCGTAAGCTAACCCCTCCATACTCCTGCCCGCTCCGTGACTCCTTTCATGCTGGAAACATGAAAACGGGATGGCTACTGTTTGTTTTGTGCGGTTGCGTGCAAGCGGCGTCGCGGAGGAAGGATCTGGCGGAAGCGCAACGGCTGCAGGCGGCCGGCGAATTCGCGAAAGCCGCCGCCGCTTACCAAAGTATCCTGGATCGGGCGAAAGGGTTAGCGCCTCTCGAATGGAACGACCTCGCACTGGCACTGTTTTACGCCAGCCGCTATCGGGAGGCCGAAACGGCTTATCACCACGCGCTCGAGGGTTTGGAACGTATGGGCGCGGCGGGGCGCGGGATCGCATCGTGACCGCAGCAAATCTCGGGACCCTCTTGCGCGCGGAAGGACGGTATCCGGAGGCGGAATCGCTGCTGCTCGATTGCCTGCGCCAGGCGGAGACGATAGCCGGCAAAGAAAGCCTAGTCTGCCGTCTCTGAAATAGCTTTATATTTATTGACCTTGCGGATGATTCGGCTGGCGCTCGCGATCCATCGAAATGGTCTGGGGTTCTCGTTGTAGTCCTTGAGGTAATCGTGGATCGCACTGGTCAGAGCGC
>DATGKM010000104.1:0-25731 GCA_035294665.1 Bryobacteraceae bacterium
CGACCACCTGCCGGGTGCCGCACAGCCGCGCCGCTTCCAGCACGTGCCAGGAGCCGCGGATATTGACGTCCAACGTTGCCGCCGGCTCGAGTTTCGCCACTCCCACCAGGGGCTGAGCGGCCAGATGAAAGATCGTGTCGATGGAATACTCGGCGAGCGCCCGGCGCAGCAGACCCAGATCTTCGAGCGAACCGTGGCATACCGTGACCCGCTCGAGCAGGCCGTTTCGCCAAGCTATGCTTTGCGGGACATAGTCCCGGACCAGCGCAACTACATCGGCGCCTTGCTCCAGCAGGCTATCCAGCAGCCAACTGCCCATTAGCCCGGTGGCCCCGGTCAGCAGTACCCGCCGGCCTATCCAGAAATCGCGCGGTTTGCCGTTTACCGATAGCATATTTTAGGCGCCCGCTCCCGCGCTCCTGGCCCGCTGCGCATCGCCCCTTTTGGGAAGCTGCATCCAGGGAGAGAAGCCGTTATTGCGCAGGCTGTCGAGCTCCTGCTGGTCTTTGCTGGTATCCATCGACTTCCAGAATCCGTCGTGCTGGTAAGTAAAGAGCTGGTTGCGGGCCGCCAGTTCGGTCAGGATGTCGGTCTCGAGGCTGGGACCGGCACACTGGTCGAATACTTTCTTCTCGAATACAAAGAATCCGGCATTGATCCAGCAATCGGGAATTACCGGCTTTTCCCGGAAGCGCCGCACGCGCCAGTCGGCGCTATAGTCAATGGTGCCGTATTGCGAGCGCAAGGCAACGGAAGTGACCGTGGCCAGCCCGCCGCAGGAGTGGTGGTGCGCCAGCAACGCATGCAGGTCTACATTGCCCAAGCCATCTCCGTAGGTAGCGAAAAAGCGGTCCGACAGAAACTCTTTCGCGCGCAGAACGCGTTCCCCTGTGCCGGCATTTTCGCCCGTATCGACGACCCGGATCGACCAATCCTGAAAGCGCCCGTCGAAGTAATCGAGCAAAATCTCCTTACGGTGCCCGGCGGCCAGCACAAAGTTCGTAAAGCCCTGCGCCGCGTAGATCCGCATCAGGTGGACGAGCACCGGTGTGCCACCGATGGGCATCATCACCTTGGGAAAATACTCGGTGAACGGATAGGATCGGGTTCCCTTGCCGCCGCAGAGAATTAAGACTTCCACGATTGGGTTCTCCAGTGATTACGCATCATCGATTACACATGGCTGACGAGTTTCGGCATGCCCACCCCGATCACAAAGCGAATGGAACCGGCTGGATCACTGCGAATTTCTTCTCCGTCCTGATAGTAATAGGTACACTCGAAATAAGTTTCGAGTAACCGCCGAAACTGACTGAGAGTCCAGACCTGCTTGTGATGCGGGTTATAGCCGCGAAACTCGCCGACTGGAGTGGAAACAATCAGTAAGTTGGCCGTGCGGGAAGCGTTGGCGAGAAAGAAGGCAGGATTGGCCAGATGTTCGATGGTTTCGAAGCTGACCACCACGTCGTATGCCATATCCCAACTTTCGCGCTCGAGATCGATCAAGCGGTTGCCACACAGCGGCTCCTTGTCGTACGAGTCCACACCGGCGGCCACTTCCGCCAGGATCGCGGATCCATAGCCGGAGCCGCAGGCAATATCGGCCACGCGCTTGCCGGCGCAAAACTGGCGGGCGAAGCGATACCGGGCCACGTGTTCCCGCTCCACATGGTCGTTGTATTGACCGGGAGTGACTCGCTCCCGCACCGGCTTGAACCGGCGTAAAAACAGGAACGACTTTTCCAGTAAGCTATCGCGCGCTTTTAGTATGGAGCCCTGGAGGTAACTCCCCATTTCATTTCGCGACACCAACCGCAACAGGACAACCGGAGTGAAAGGTACCACAACCGCACGACTCCCGCAACAGGGGAAACACCCTTTCTAGTACCGTGCGCGTTTCGGGACAGAAGCCCACCGGCGGGGCAGAAACCCGGACCCCACATAGTACCCGAGGCGAAGCAGTTTGTCTGTTTGGAATTGACTCACAGGCGAACCTAATCGGATAATTAGGGTCGCCGAAAATGGAGAACCACCTCGGAGGAGAGGATGCAGTTAGTGTCTCCACGCTGCGGGTGCGATCGAGTCTGGTCTCCTTTTTTTGTGTCGCTAGTCCGAAAATAGCCGCCGGCGCGCTGCAGCTTGTGGTCAACTGGCTGCTGATCCGGCAGCTTGGCCCAGCAAATTCCGGAGTGCTTTTCTCCTGTGTCACGGCTGTGGTTTTGGGAGACGCGGTCATCGGCGCTGCCCTCGATATGGGAGTGATTGGCCTGGCTACCGGCAAAGGTGGCGCGCGGCGCTCGCTGGCCGTACAAAAATCGGCGCTGGCCGCCAAGTTTGCCGGAGGCATTCTGATCGGGCTTCCGGTACTACTCTTAGCCCGGCCGCTGGCGGCGGTACTGTTTCATGGCGATGCCAGCCCAGTACTGCTGCCGATGTCGGTGGCGGCCCTGATCGGACTGCTGCTTCTACGCTCGGTGCAGACCTGCTTTCAGGTAAGCGAGCGGTTTGTGTTATACGGCCTGACCGATGTGTTGCATTCCTCTATCAAATTCGGCGGGATCGCGATTCTACTGGCTTTACGGACCGCGACACCGGGACGCGTACTGGGGTGCTTTGTGGCGGGCCCTGGCCTGGTTGCGCCGGCCCTGCTGCTGACGGCTGCCCGGGGTGTGCTGCGCGAGCCATTCTCACTCGAAGCGCTGAAGGACCTGGGGCGAGTCACCAAATGGATGCTGGGCGTGGGGGCTTCGGGATCGATCAATTCCCGGATGGACATCCTGCTGGTTTCGGCCCAGGCGGGAACGGTCGAGGCGGGATTGTTCTCCGCGGCGCAGGTACTGACGCTGCCTTTTCAACTTTTGGCGATGTATATGAGCGTGGTATTCGCGCCTAAAATTCTGCCGCTCTGGCGCAAGGGGCGGCTGGCCAAAATTTATAAGCGTTTCCAGGGCGCGTTGATTGCCCTGGCGCTTTCGCTTTATGGGATCGCGTGGCTGGCCGGGGGGCGCCTGGTAGCGCCTCTGCTTCCGGCAGCATACAAGGCATCCATGGGGATTCTGCTGCTGCTGCTGCCTTCCGCGCTGGCAGCAATGGTCAATTTTCCCTGGACGGTTTCCTTCCTCATGTTTACTCATCCAAAGTGGCTTCTGTTACTGGAGGCTTCCTCGTTTCCGATTCTGCTGGTGCTCTACCGGCTGCTGATCCCGGCGCACGGCGCCGCCGGCGCGGCGCTGGTAACCAGCGGCTTCGCGGTTTCCAAAGCGATTCTGTATCAGATTCTGGCGAGCCGGACGATGGAGGCGGGGCCTGGGAAGGACGATTTTCTGGCGGCGAAAGAGGAGGGCCTGGTACATGCATCGTAAGTTGTTTGGCTTGGCGGCGGTGGGGTGGTTATGCGCGGTGGGACTGGCAGGGCCGGCCGCGGCGGCCGGCACAGCGGCGGCCACCACAGCAGCGGCCGCCGGCGTGGGGCCGCAGCCTCAGGGTCTGTACCGGCTGGTGCCTGGGGACGTGATTGAGATCCGGCTTTTTTATAATCCGGAACTCAACGAACAGGTACAGATCCGGCCCGATGGCCGGGTTTCTCTGCAACTGCTCGGCGAGGTCGAAATTGCCGGCCAGACCGTCTCCGAAGCCACGGCTTACCTGGAAAAGGCCTATATGAAGGAGATCAAAGTTCCCAGCCTGACGCTGCAGGTCCGGTCTTTCGGCGCGCAGAAGATTTACGTGACCGGCGAGGTGAACCGGCCCGGCATGATCAATATTCCCGCGCCGATCACGATCTCGGAAGCGATCGGCGAGGCGGGCGGCGTGAAGCACACGGGGAACCGCAAAGTGGTGGTGCTGCTACGCAGGCAACCGGATGGCACGCCGAGCGAGCAGCGCCTGACGCTCTACGCGGACGGAAAACCGACGCCGGACGCGGTGATGGAGCTCGAGCCCTTCGACGTGGTGATGGTTCCGGAGAGCCGCATCAGCCGCATGGACCGTTGGGTGGACCAGACTATCCGGCAGATGATCCCGGTGGTGCTGACGACCGGCTTTAACTACCTGCTGACGCACCAGACCGGACTCGGCGCGGCGGTGCCGGTGGTGCAGTGAGGGTGGACGCCATATGAACAATTCCATCTCGCCCGAACATAACCTATCGAAAGCGCGCATCCGCGAACTGGTGCGCCGCTATTTTCTGCTGGTGCTGACCGTATGCCTGGCCGGCACACTGACGATGTATGTGGCGCTGCCGGTATTCTTCACGGAGCTATATGAAAGCGACGCGGGGCTGCTGGTGCAGGTGGGGCGGGAAAACACGGATACACCGCCGACGGTGCAGCGCGGGCAGGTGATCAGCCAGGGAGTGCAATCGGCCGATATCAATTCGGAAGTGCAGATTCTCTCCGAGCGCGCGCTGGTGGAAGAAGTGGTGGACCGGCTGGGCCCGGACGCGTTCAAGAACGTTCTGGTGAAACCGGACGGCGGCTTTGCGCTGTTGAAGTATTATGCGCGCCTGGGTCTGCGGCAGGTGAAGACGGCATACAAGGAATTCCTGATCGCGACGGGAATCGAAAAGCGGCTGACGCCGCGCGAGGACGCGATTCTGAAAGTGGCGGACGGCGTCAAGGTCGAGCCGGTGCGGGATTCCGATGTGCTCGAGCTTAAGGTGCGGATGCCCTCGGCGAAGCTGTGCATGGATGTAGCGAATACGCTACTGGACGGGTATTTCCGGCGGCGCGCCGCGATCCGGCGCCCGCCGGCCGGCGCCAGCTTTTTTGAGCAGCAGGTGCGGGAAGCCGCGGCGCGCCTGGAAGGGGCCGACCGCGCCCGCGCGGAGGTGCGCGCCCGGTGGAACCTGACGGCGCCCGAAGAGCAGCGCTCGAGCTACGTGAAGGAGCTTTCCGGAATCGAATCGGAAATGGTGCAGAACCAGGCGGAAATCGCCCGGCTGCGCGGCCAGCGGGCGATTCTGCAGCAGCGGGAGGAGAGCCTGCCCGAGCTGGTGAAGAAGGAGCAAACCGATTCCAACAATCCATCGATCCAGTCGATTAAGGACCGCATCACGACGCTGCGCCTCGATCGCGCGAAACTCGAAAGCCGCTACCAGCCGGATTCGCAGACGATGAAGAATATCGACCAGGAGATCGCCGACCTGGAATCGCTGCTGGCCAACGAACAGGGGACCATCCGCAGTTCGGTAACGGAGGAACGGAACCCGGAAAAGCGCGATCTGGCGGCGAGCGTGGAATTGCAGGGCGCGCAGATCGCGGGGTTAGAACAGCGCAACGATTATTTGAAACAGCCGGAAGCGGCGCTTGCGGCGCAACTGAAGAATTTGGATCGCGGCATCGACGCACTGCAAAAGGCGGAGCGCGAATATCAACTGGCTGAACAGGAGTATGAGCTGTACACGAAGCGGCTGGATGAAGCGCGCATGTCCGAGGAACTGGATTCGCACCGCGTGGCCAATGTGACGGTGGCCGAACCGCCGGAGACGCCCATCGCGCCGGTTTACCCGCGCAAACTGTTTTTAATCGAGATCGCCATGGCGGTTTCGCTGCTGCTGGGGCTGGGCATCGCCGCGCTGCTTGAAACCACCGAGGACCGGATGATGGACGAGCAGAGCATATTGCAGGTGCCGGAATTGCCCTACCTGGGGACGGTAGAGGTGTAGCGGGGAAATGCCGGCCGCGGTCACACAGCCGGGCGCCCCCTCGATTTTCGAGCGCGTGCCGCCGCGATTTCTGGTGTTGGGGGCGGGGGTGGGTTGCGCCGCCTCGATGCTGGTGGCGGCGCTGGCTAACTCGCTTTCGCCGGTGACGGCGGCTATCGGCGTGGTGGGCGCGGCGGTGGCGATCGCGATGGTGGGCTACCCGCAATTGGCGGTTCTGATGGTGTGCCTTTCGATCCCGTTCGAGCGCATCGGCCGTCTGACGAACGACAATGCCTCGGTGGCCGTTTCGGTGAGCCGGATTCTGGGCCTGATCGGGATTCTGAGCCTGCTGGTGGATGCGACCTTTCGCAAAAAGAAGCTGCGTTTCGGCCTTCCGGTGTGGTTGTACGCGGGGTACACGGCGCTGGCGCTGGCGAGCAACGCGTGGGCGTGGTCGCCGGAGGAAACGTTCCGCGACTGCTTCCGCATTGTGGGCAACCTGCTGTTTTTCTTCATGCTGTGGAACCTGATTCGCACGTACGCGGATTGCCGCCGCGCGGTGATGGTGTGGCTGATAGCTTCCATGGCCGCGGCCGGCTATTCGCTCGGGGACTATTATCTAACGCGCAACAATCCGATCAGCGAGCGGGAAATGGGCCTGGTGAGCACGCGCATGAGCGCGGTAGTGAGCGACGGCAGCGAAGCGCGCAGCCTGGGAATGAACGTGCGGCGGCTATTCGGAACCACGGCTCACCCGACGCTTTTCGGCCTGAACAACACCTTCACGCTGCCGTTTCTGATTTGGGCGATGCGCGCGCGGCGCGGCTGGGAGCGGCTGCTGTGGGGCGCGGGCTTCCTGCTGGCGATCGCGTGCATTGTGTTGAGCAACACGCGGGCGGTGTTTCTGGTGGCGGCCTTCACGCTGCTGTTCGCGGTGCTGCGCGGGCTGGCGCGGCTGAACTTGCGGCTGATCCTGGCGGCGATCGTGCTGGCCGCGGTGGCGGCGCCGTTCATTCCCGCCGATGTTTACCGCCGGTCTCTGGACCCGGCGCTTTATACCACCGAGAACGGCGATTCCATTCGTGTCCGCTTTAAATTCTGGGCAAAGAGCTGGGAGCTGATTGGAGAGACCTGGACACACGGAATCGGCGTGGGGAACCTGACGACGCTGGAGAAAAGGATAACCGACGAAGATACGGGCTATCTTTCGACGCAAGGCCTGCGCGCCTCGGCGCACAACGAATACATCTGGGAGATGGTGGAACTGGGCCTGGGCGGATACGCGCTTTTCTGGGGCTTCGTGGCCGCGGTAACCCGCGCCGGTTTCCAGGCCGGGCGGCTGCTGCGGCGGCAGGCCCGAACGGACAGGCAGCGAGCCGAGCAGTATTGGTTCCTGGTTGCCTGCCAGATCCTGATGGTGGGCGTTTTGCTGTTCGCGGTGCAGAGCGAGGCGTTTCATTACCCGCTGAAAGGCTGGTGGCTGACGGCGGCGGTGAGCTGCTCGATGCTGGCGTGGGCGAGGCAGGAAGCTCTCGCATGATCGACATCGGGGTAGTGATTGTCGGCTTCAATTCGCGCGAGTACGCGCGGCGATGTCTCGGCTCGCTGGCCGCGGCCGCGTGGGGCGGCTTTTCGCACCGGGTGGTGTACGTGGATAACGCCTCGGTGGACGGCAGCGTGGAAATGGTGCGCCGCGAATTCCCGGAGGTACAGGCGATCGCCAACGGCCGCAACGTGGGCTTCTCGGCGGCGTGCAATCAAGGCGCGGCGGCAGCGGCCGGGAGCCGCTATATCTACTTACTGAACAACGACACGATCGCGTTTCCGGATTCGGTGCGGCGGCTGGCGGAATTTCTGGAGCGTACGCCTTCGGCAGGGGTGGCGGCAAACCGGCTGCTGAATCCGGATCTGAGCGATCAGTGGTCGGCGCGCCGCTTTCCCACGTGGATCAACGCCATTTTCGGCCGGCGATCGCTGGTGAGCCGCTGGTTTCCGCAAGCCGGGGCGCTGAACACCTATCTGTACAAGGACGCTCTGGCGGCCGGGCAGCCATTCGCGGTGGATTGGGTACCGGGATCGTGCAGCCTGGTGCGCCGGGCCGCGTACGAGCAGGTGGGCGGCGTACCGGAAGACATGCACTACTGGAGCGACGCGGTGTTTTGCGATCGCATCCGCAAGCGGGGCTGGGAAATTTACGTGGTGAGCGAAGCGAGATTGATACACGACGAGGGCCACGGCACGGGCGGCAAAACCGCGGAGGTGCGCCGCTGGCTGATTCGCGATTTCCACAAGGGCGCTTACCGCTTTTACTGCGAACACTACGAGCTGGGGGCGTGGAATCCGGCGCGGTGGCTGGCGGCGATGGGGCTGCGCGCGCGGGCGCAATTGCTGATTGCGGCGGATTCGCTGCGGGAAAGGAGACTGGGCGCGTGATCGCTTCCGCCCGGGCGACAGAGCAGGCCGCCGGCAAACCACTGCCACGCATGCGCAGCGCGCTGCTGCTGGCGCTGGCCGCGCCGGCGATTGCGGAGTTACTCTCGACTTCGGCCCCGCCCGCGGAGTTCTTTGTGCCCTGGGTCTTCTGCCTGTTTGTGGCGTTTTATGGCGGCAGCGCGGTTACGATCCGGGAACTGGCCATCCGCTGGGGCAAGGGCTGGCCCACGATTCTGCTGCTGGGCGCGGCCTTCGGCATTCTGCAGGAAGGCCTGGCGACGCGCGCGTTTTTCGACCCCGCGTGGCGGTCGCTGGGACCGATAGCGGGGCAGGGCCGCGCGCTCGGAGTGAACTGGATCTGGACATGCGACGCCATTCTGTATCACGCCGTATTCAGCACGGCTTTGCCGATCCTGCTGGTTTACCAGGTGTTTCCGGCGGCGCGCCAGGCGCGCTGGCTGCGGCGCGGTGAACTGGCGGCATGGGCAGGCATATTCGCACTGGGCGCGGCGGTCTTCCTGTATTCCGGCAAGGACCGGTATCAGCCGCAGCCGGTGTTGCTCGCCGGCTGCGTGGCGGCGATTGGCGTATTCTGCGTGCTGGCGCGGAAGGCTCCTTCGGCCGCGCCTTTCACCAGCGCGCCCGGCAAAGTAGCGCCCGGGGGATTGGCGCTGGTTTCCTTTTTGTGCACACTCGGGCTGGTTCTGCAGATTTACCTGGTTCCGCTGGCTCACTCCGCGGGGCTTACGGCGGCGTTTCTGGCGGCCCTCATGACGGGCGCGGGATACGCGCTCGGCCGCGTTTTGCGGGGCGAGGAGGGAGGGCTGGTGGCGGGCGCGCTCGGGGCGTTTGGGATGGTAGGGCTATTTCGGGGACTGAATCCGTCCGGGCCGGCGACGGCGCTTGCACTGGTAGGTGTGAGCTCGGTGGTTTTAGCGGTTTACTTCTGGAAGCACGCGCAGGCGGGAGAGGCGGAGCCGCGGGCGCTGGGAGCGGCGCCGCGACCAACGATGGCGGCGGCCGCGGGGGCAAGCGGCGGGGCCGGCTTATTTGCGGGAGCCGGAACAGCGGTGGCGTTCGAACGCCCGCTGCCGGAGGCGCACCCCGCGAGCCAACCCTCAGTGGCGTGGAGAGCGTTCGAAATCTGCGTGGCGGCGGTGGCGCTACTGGTTTCGAGCCCGATTATTCTGGCGCTCGCGATCATCGTTCGCCGGGGCACCCCGGGCCCGGCTCTTTTCTGGCAGGAGCGGCTGGGCATCGGCCGGAAGCCGTTCCGCTTCGTGAAATTCCGGACACTTCACAACGACGCCCGCCAGCGCTTTCCCGAACTCTACGCTTACCGCTACAGCAGCGAAGACCTGCGAAACCTGAAATTCAAGCTGGTGAACGATCCGCGGGTAACTCCGCAAGGCAGGTGGATGCGCAAGAGCACGCTGGATGAACTGCCCAACTTCTGGAACGTGCTGCGGGGCGAGATGGCGCTGGTGGGGCCGCGTCCGGAGATCCCCGAAATGTTGCCGTATTACACGGGCGAAATGCTGCTGAAATTTTCCGTCCGGCCGGGACTGACCGGCCTGGCGCAGATTGCCGGCCGCGGCCACCTGGATTTCCACGAGACCGTGCGGCTGGATGTAGAGTATGTCAAGCGAAGATCGCCGGTGCTGGATCTGAAGATTATGGTCATGACCGTTTACAAGGCGATCACACAGGAAGGTGCGTTCTAGATGTACGAAGTTCTGGGAATGAAAGGCGGGCAAGCGGCGGCGGCCGCGATGGCCCCGGCGGCGGCGCGCAAGAGGCTCGAGTGGAAATTCGAACGCGGGCCGAAATGGGACGAGACGCTGCAATCGGCGTCGCGTTTGCGGCTGGCGATGGGCGAGGAGCAACGCGTGGCGGCGGTGACCGGGATCGAAGCCAACGACGGGCCGGCGCGGCTGGCGGCGCGGCTGGCATTTGCGCTGGCGGAAATCGAAAAGAGCCCGATTCTGCTGGTGGATGGCAGCTCGACCGCGCCCACGCTGGAGACGATTTTCGGGCTGAGCGCCACTTCCACGTTGAACCCGGCGGCCGGCCTGGTGGACGTGCTCGAAGGGCGCAGCACGCTGGCGGCGGCGCTGCTCGAAGCCACGCCCGAAAATCTGGCGTTTCTGCCGCTGGGGACGAGTTCGCAAACGCCGGCTTCGCTGCTCGCGACCGATGCCTGGTCGGCATTGCTGCGGGAGGCGCGGGAGCGCTTCCGGTACGTGGTGATCGCCGCCGGGTTGCCGCGCAAATCGGCGGCGGCGATGCTGCTCTCTTCACTGGCCGATGGGGTGGTACTCGCGCTGGCTCGGGGCGTTCGCCGCCGGGATGAAGTGGCCGCATTCCAACAGGAATTGGAGAACCTGAAAATACCTACCCTGGGCGCGGTGCTGACGCGCGCGGCGGCGAAGCGATGAGCCTGGCGAACCGCGAAAACCAGCGTGGGACAAATGCCGCCATCCACCAGACGGCGCCGGCGAGGCGCATCTCCGTTCTGCACCTGATCTACAGCCCTGGATTCGGGGGCATCGAAAGCATCGTGATCAACTGGTGGAAGGCATTCAACCGCGAGGAATTCGATATTCACGTGGCCTGCTTCTGCGGCGATCGCGACCGGGAATTGCCGTTTCTGACGGCGGCGAAGAACGCGGGAATCGACGTGCTGCCGGTGCCGTGGACGCGTTTCAAGCCCTTCCTGCGGTGCGCGCGCGCGGTGAACCGGATCGTGCGCGAGCACAATATCGATATCATCCACACGCATGCGTATTACGGAGACGCCGTGGGCGCCCTGGCGGGAAGGCTGAGCGGCACGAAAACCGTGGGCACGGTTTACATCTGGGGCAAGTATGAACTGCACCGGCAGATTATGCACGCGATCGACTGGATTTCGATCCAGTTCATGACGCGCGTCACCGCGCACTGCGCCGACACGGCGCGGAAAACGCTGGTGCTGGGGATACCGCGGAAGAAGGTGCCGGTGCTGCTGCCGGGATATCCGCATAAGCGCGCGCCGCTGGGGGAAGCGGAGCGCCGCGAGAAGCGCCGCCAGGCGGGCATTCGCGACGATGAATTCCTGCTGATCAACGCGGCGCGCCTCGCGCCCGAAAAGGCGCAGGACCAGCTTTTGCGCAGCTTCCGCGCGATTCATGACCGGCATCCGCAGACGCGGCTGTGGATCGGCGGCGTGGGACTGGACTGGATTGAGCGCAAGCTGCACAAGCTGCGGCGAGAGCTGGGGCTCGAGGCGAGCGTGGATTTCGTGGGATTCCACCAGGATTTCTGGTCGCTTTTGGACGTGGCCGATATGATGGTGCATCCGTCGCACACCGAGGGCATTCCGCAATCGGTAATGGGCGGGATGGCGGCGGGGCTGCCGATTGTGGCGTCGGATGTGGGAGGGATTCCGGAGGCGATCCGGCACGGGGCGACGGGCATGCTGGTGGCGGAGAACGACGTGGCGGGTTTCGCGCAGGCGGCGATCGAGCTGATTGACAATCCGGCGAAGGCGCGGGCGCTGGGCGCGGCGGCGCGGCGATCGGTCGAGAACGAACATTCGACCGAAGCGGCGGTGCGGCGGGTGGAGGATTTGTACCGCGAGATGATGCTTACGGGGGCCAGGCGCGGATGAAAATCGGCCTGTTGATCGCGTTTGCGGGGCGGGCGTGCGGGGGACCGGAAGTATATGAGCGCAACATCGCGCGGGAGCTTTCGGCGATAGCGCCGGAGCATGAATACCACCTGTTCTGCCTGGACAAGCGCGCCCGGGAAACGATTGGCGAGGGCCGGGGCAATCTGGTGTATCACGTGCTCCAACCCGCGATTCGAGCCATCAGCCTGACGGCCAGCCTGCCGCTGGCGATCCGGCGTGTGCGCCCGGACGTGCTGCACTTTCCGGTGCTGCCGGCGCCGTATTCCCCGATGCCTTTCCTGATGTGCATGCCGTGCACCTCCAGCATTTACCATCCGGAATTCTATCCGCCGCTGATTCGCTGGCGCCTGCTGTTTCTGTTTCATCGCGCCGTGCGGCGCGCCCAACGCGTCATCTGTGTTTCGGCGCATGTGCGGGAGGCGGTGCGGGAAAGGTTTGGCGTGCCGGCGGAACGGCTGCCGGTGATCTATCCGGGAGTGAACCCGCTGTTTCAACCGCTCGACCGGGCGGAAACGCGGCGGTTTTTAGAGGAGCGCTACGGCATACGCTATCCGTATTTTCTGTTTTCGGGCCGCTGGGAGCGGCGCAAAAACATTGTGAGGATTATCGAAGCGTTCGCGCAGTTCAAACGCGAATACCGCGCGGAATTCCGGCTGGTGCTCAGCGGCGGGCGCACCTGGGCGGCCAAGGAAGCCGAGGAGGCGATGGCGCGGCTGGGCGTGGCGGAATCGGTGGTGGACTTGGGAAAGACGCCTTTGGACGAACTGCCCTATCTTTATAACGGCGCGACGGCGCTCATCTACGCGTCTCTTTGGGAAGGCCACGGGATGCCGATTTCGGAGGCGCAAGCGTGCGGCGTGCCGGTAATCACTTCGAATGTGGCCGCCATGCCCGAAACCGCGGGAGGAGCCGCGCTGCTGATCGACCCGTATTCCACGGAAAGCATCGCCGCGGCCATGCACCGGATGGCGACCGACGGCGCGCTCCGGGCGGAACTGCGGGTGCACGGTTTGAACCGCGCGCCGCTGTTCAGTTTGCAGCGGAGCGCGCGCAGCTTGCTGGAGCTATACGAGGAAGTGGCCGGGGAGCGGCACGCGCGCGCGGCGATGTTTGCGTAGCCGGTGGAGTGAACGGTTGGCAGGCGGAAGCGCCTGCGCCACGCTAGCAGGTTGCGGAAAAACGCATTTCCGGTGCCTTTCAGCGGTGGTAAGTTGTTGATTCTCCGTTCGAGGGAGGGTCATTTTCGGCGGTTCAGAACCCTTTTTCCGCAACCTGCTAGCGGGCCGCGGCCCGGGCGACAGCGTGCATTGAATGCCGGTAGAGCGCAATGGTCTCCGCGAGGCCGGTTTGCAATTCGTACCGCGGGTGGAACCGCAAATGGCGGCGGGCCTTGGAAATATCGATGTGGGAATCACCGGGCTCGGCTGCCAGGTACTCCTCGGGCCACGGTTTGTAGATGACTTGCGGACCGCCGGTGAGTTGCTGAATCAGGGTTACGGCATGAGCCAGGCGATGGCTGGTTCCGCTGGCGATATTAAAAGTCTCATTGCGCGCTTCGGGGCGGAAGCCGCAGGCTTCGAGCGCGTCCGTGAGGTCGGAAATGTAGAGGAAGTCGCGCAGTTGGCGGCCATCGCCGAAGATGGTAATGGGCGCGCAAGCGAGCGCTTTTTGCACGAACGAGTTCAGTATTTTATAGTTGGGGCGCGGCGCCGGGTCGAAACCATAGGGATTGGCGATGCGGCAGATGGTGTACGTGATGCGCTCGCGCCGGGCGTAGATTTGTAAGTACTGTTCGATGGCCAGTTTGTGAACGGCGTACATGCTGCGCGGGGAAACCGGATGATCCTCGGTGGCGGCGGAGCCGTCTTCGGCCGGGCGGTAGACGAGCCACGAGCTGGGAAATACGATATGCGGGCGGCTGCCGGCCTGCGCGCAAGCTTCGAGGAAATCCAGGTGGACGCGGCAGTTTTCTTCGAGTGACTGCCGCGGTTCGCGGTTGCTGGCGACAGCCCCGGAGGAACCGGCGAAGTCATAAATGACGGAGGCGGATTTTACCGCCGCCTGGAAGATTTCCTTTTCGGCTTCGGGGCGATCGAGCTCAAACCAGCGAACCTCGGCCGCCCACGGGGCGGGAGGATAGAGAGTCCGCCGGCGGCACAAGACCGAAACGCGGCGGCCTCCGGCGAGCAGCCGCTCCACCACGTGCCGGCCGAGGAAGCCCATCGCGCCCCATACAAGAACCGATGAGCCGGTGTCACTATCGGACGCGGAATCCTGCGGCATGTCAGTGAGGCGAACCTTCCCGAGTAAAGACTGCTCGAGTAAAGAGTTTTCATTGTAAGCTGGTTACCGATAGACAACAAGTAAGGAAACCACAAGAGAGTACTGGAGGTATTCCCATGATGCCGCGCGCCGGACGTTGGATGGGCTGGGGCGCCTGGGTGCTGGTGGCAGCCGGCAGTTTGCCGGCTCAGAGCTATCTTCCACTGGCGCAAGGCACGCGCTGGGTGCTGCGGAACCGCGCCATGGCGCAGCCGGTGACGTTCGAGGTGGCGCGGCAGGGAGAGAATGGCTCTACTTTCCGCTCTACTACTCCCTGGGGATCGAGCGAGTGGACTCTGAGCGCGCGCGATGGGCAGTACCTGATGACTCAGTACGGCGGAGCGGCGCTGCCGAACCGGCCGGTCTATCTGGATTTCACCCGCCCGGCGGGGACCCGCTGGACCAACCCGCTGGGGACGATTACAGTGGTGGCACGGGATGCAGTGGTGCAATCGAAAACGCGCACGTACCGGGATTGCATTCAGATCCGCCACCGGGCGGGGAAAACCGACCTGCTGTACACGTTTGCCAGGGATGTGGGTTACGTGCAGTTCGGCGAGGGCGGCTCGGCATTTGTGATCGACGAAGCAGCGTCGGTGTTGCCGGGCGCGAGCCATCCGGGGACCGGGGCGGCCGCGGCGACGGGGGCGGCGCTGAGCACGGTTCCAGCAACTCCACCGGCGATCCACGAGCATGGCGGCGTTCTGGTGGGCATCACTCCGAACCGGTTCGCCAACGAACCGATGACGTTGGACGTAATGCTGCGCCGCTTCCGCCAAACGGTCGAACTGGGGGCCGGCTTCATGGTAGGGAATGGCACCTGGACGGAACTGGAGCCGAAGCCCGATCGATACGAGCTGGCGAGCGTCAATACCCTGGTCTCCACGGCCGGCTCCGAGAACCTGGCGCTCTCCTACACGCTGCGCATCATCGATACCCGCCGCAAGGTTGTTCCCGCCGATTTGAGCCACAAGAGCTGGCACGACCCCGCGCTGCGCGCCCGCCTGCTCGCATTGCTCGACAGGATTGTGCCGGTGCTGCGTCCGCGAGCCCGGTGGCTCATGGTGGGTTATGAGCTGGATGCGTACTTCAGGGATCACCCGGCGGAGATCCGGGACTTCCTGGAGCTGTACCAGGCTGCCGCCAGCCGGGTGAAGCAACTGGCGCCGGAAATGCGAGTCAGCGCCACGCTGGAGTTCGGGGGGATTGCGCAACTGGAAAGCTCGCTAAGCGGGCTGAACCGGCAGCTCGATTTCGTGGCGTTCACTTACTCACCGTTGAATCCCGATTTCACCGCCAAGGATCCCGCAGTGGTCCATTCCGACCTGGCGGAAATCAGGAGGGTGGCGGCCGGCCGCAAGATCGTGCTGCAGGAGGTGGGGTACCCTACTTCGGCGGATAACCATAGCAACAATGCCAGGCAAGCTCAGTTCTATACCGAGTTTTTCCAGGACTTGGAACGGGACCCCGCGGCTTTTGCCGCAGTGAATGTGATGACTCTGGCCGACCTGGGAGAGCGGGAGACCGAACAATACACGTCAGTGTACGGGCTGAAGTCGCCGGCGTTCCGGGGCGCCCTGCAAACTCTCGGGCTTTTCGACCAGAATGGCCAGCCGAAGCCAGCTTTGAAAGTGATTGAGGAGCAGATTCCGGTTTTGGAAAAGAGCAGGTAGTTTGCATAGTACCGGTTCTTTTCCGCTCGCTTCATTTTTCTTGCACTTGCGCGCCCGCGTGAGATATCGTTTGATTGCCAGCCGGAGGGGTAGTATCCAGTGGAATCCGTGTTTCTGCCCGATCCTTTTCGAAGCTCAGTGAAGAAGCGATCATTGAAGGCACTTCTCGTACTGCCGATCCGGGAAGGTAATTTTCAAATTACAGCGGACGTGGGAATTCTGTACCTGGGCACGGTGTTGCAGAATGCCGGCTTTCAGGTGACGCTGCTGGACTGTCCGAAGGACGGTTTCACCTTTACCGATTTCAAGAACTTCGTGCGCGAGGGCGATTTCGACGTAGTGGGCTTCCGCTGCTACAGCCGCGACCATAACTACGTGAATCACCACGCCGCCATCGTGAAACGGCTGAAGCCGGGGGCGCTGACCCTGGTGGGCGGGCCGCATCCTTCCGCGCTGCCCGAGTATGTGCTGCGGAACATGCCTCACATCGACTTCGCGTGGCAGGCGGAGGCGGAAGAGGGGCTGCCGCGGCTGCTCGATTACTTCGGCGAGTACGGGCTGGCGATTCCCGAGCAACTGCTGGCCACGGTTCCCGGTCTGGTTTGGGAGAGCAAGCAGGAAGAGCGGGTGCTGATCAACAAGAACGGGTTCGGCGTGGACCTGAATAGCTTCACTCCGGCATGGGAACTGCTGAAGCCGGAAACCTACCCCGGCTTCGAACATCGCAAGACTTACGCGACACGCATCTGGGACGGCTTCTTCCATGTGTCCACTACCCGGGGATGTCCCTATCCCTGCACGTACTGCAACGCGCCCAATCTCTCCGGCAAGAAACTGCGCCACCGCAGCGTAGAGCGAGTGATCGAGGAGTTACTCTTCCTGAAGAAGCGCTATAACGCGAAGCGCTTCAGCATCATCGACGATGAATTCACGCTGAGCAAAAAGTACGCCAAGAGTTTCTGCGAAGGGCTGATCGACGCCAAGGTGAATATGAATTGGGATTGCCCCAACGGCGTCCGCATGGACACGCTCTATCCGGAGTTACTCCAGTTGATGGAAGCCGCCGGATGCGACGCGCTGTGCGTGGGGATCGAATCGGGCAACGAGCGGGTGCAGAAGCTGATCAAGAAAAAAGTCACTCTGGATACGATTCGGGAACGGGCGGCGATGATCGCCGATTGCAGCAAGATCCGGATTACGGGTTATTTCATGATCGGCTTCCTCGATGAGACGGAAGAAGAGATCCGCGACACCATCAATTTCGCCTGCAGCCTGCCGCTGGTGCGGGCGGCGTTCAACGTAGTGATTCCCATTCCCGGAACCGAAATTTTCAGGGAGTTGATTGAAGGCGGCCGGTTGAAGGTGGAGGAGATCAACTGGGATACGCTGACCAACGATCAGGTAGCTTTCCGCCGGAATCACGTATCGGGGAAGCGGCTGATGGAGTTGCAGCGCGAAGCGTTTCTCCGCTTCTACTCTCGCCCGACGCGGCTGGTCCACATGGCGCAAGACATGCTGCGCAACCGCAACGTGCTGTTTGCAGCGCTGGGGAAACTGAGAAAGCTTGCGTCGAGGAGCGAGACTTACTCGTTCAGCCCGTTGTATCGCCGCCAAGCGAACGAAGCTTTGTAATACCGGCGGAGCCGGGCGGTTTGCTTCCCGCCGGCATTCCGGCCGGATAAAATTTCCGGCATGGGAATCCTGAGCAAGACGCCGCCGGCGATTCTTACCCTGATTTTGGGCGTGCCCCTTTCCGCCCAATGGCTCAATCATCCCACGCCGGGCATTCCGCGCACGGCGGACGGCAAACCGGATCTGACCGCGCCCGCGCCCCGCACGGCGGATGGCACGCCCGATCTTTCCGGCCTCTGGAATAAGATTTCGCCCAAATACGCGCGCAATATCGCGGCCGATCTGAAGCCGGGAGAAGTGCAGCCCTGGGCGGAAAAGCTGGTGGCCGAGCGCAAGGAGAATCTCGGCAAAGATTACATGAACGTCCTCTGCCTGCCCCTGGGTCCCGGTTACACCACCGACGCCGACAGCACCGGCGCGGAGATGATGAAGATTATCCAGACACCCGGCCTGATCGTCATTCTGAATCCCGACCTTACCTACCGCCAGATCTACATGGACGGGCGCTCGCTCGAAACCAACCCCAACCCAAGCTGGATGGGCTACTCGACCGGCCGCTGGGACGGCGACACCCTGGTGGTGGACAGTTTCGGCTTCAACGATCGCACCTGGCTCGACCACGACGGCCATCCGCACACGGAGCAGCTCCGCATGACCGAACGGTATCGCCGCCGCGATTTCGGCCATATGGACGTGGAAGCGACCTATTCCGATCCCGCCGCATACGCGCACCCCTTCACAGTTAAGGTGGCGGCGGAACTGGCCCCCGATACGGAAATGATCGAATTTGTTTGCAACGAAAAAGCCAGCGCCAACCTGCGGCATTGGGTGGGCACAGCCTCGGACGAAAAACGGGCGGAGGTAAAGGTGCCCCCGCAAGTTCTGGCGCGATACGCGGGTGTGTACGTGGAAGGGCCGAAGCTGTGGCGGCTGGTTCCGAGGGTGCTCGAAATTTCGGTTTCCGGCGGTGTCTTGTATGGAAATATGGATGGACGGGGCAAGGTGGAGCTGACCGCGCAATCGGAAACTTCTTTTTCCGGGCTGTACGGGCTGGGAGTGGAGTTCCTCAAAACCGAACCGGGCCAGCCGGCGCAACTGCTGGTGAAGCACGTTTCCGGCGATTACCGCTTCGCGCGGAAGCAGTGATGCGAGGGCTAGGGCTCCTGAAACCGCACCACCACCGAAATGCGCCGGTTCCGCGGATCGTTGGGGTCGGCGGTGTTGAGCAGGCGGCGGTCGGAGAAACCGCGCAACTCGACAATCTGTCCCGCGCGAATTCCCGACTTTTCGAGCAGGCGGCGCGCGGCGTTGGCGCGCGTGGTGGAAAGGTCCCAATTGTCCCACTGGCCGTCCGGCTGGCTGCGGAAGGGGCGCGCGTCCGTGTGGCCCTCGATCACGAGTTGATTGGGCATTCTGCCCAGTTCAGCGGCCAGGGCGGAGAGCAAGCGGGTGCCCGCGGGCGTGGGGGTGGGGCTACCGGAAATAAAGAAGGTGCCTTGCTCGGATTCCATCAGGTCGATGCGCAGGCCCTCGCCGGTCACGCTCATCAGAATATTCTTGCTGATTTTCTGGAAATTCGGCAGGCTGCGCAGAGCGTCCTCGATGCGCCGCTGGACGCTGCTGACACTGGCTTTGTCGATGCGCAGCCCTTCACCCTGGCTGGCCGCGCCCGCGCCTAAGGTGCGGGTGTAGCCGCGGGGATCGCGAAAATAACCTTCGACGGAGTGCTTGACCGCCTCGGTGGCGTTCATCATCCAGAGCACGATAAATAAGGCCATCAGCGCGGTGACGAAGTCGGCGTAGGCCACCTTCCAGGCCCCGCCGCGGTGCTTTTCCGGCAGGCGCGGAGGCGGGGCGCTGACCAGCGCCACTTCATCAGGCGGAAGCAGCAGCCTTGGCATTTTCCTCGGTAGCGCCCGGCGGGGGAGTCGCCGGCGGAACGCGGGCTTCGCGCCGGATCACGATCTCCATTTCCTCGAAGCCAGGCCGCGACTCCGGCGGAATCGAGCGGCGCGCAAATTCGAGCGACATCAAAGGCGAGGCCCCGCGGACGAAGGCCACAATCGCGGTTCGCAGCACTTGCAGATATTGCGCGTGGGCCTCTGCCAGAGACTCCAGGCGGGCGGCCAGGGGGCCCACCACTCCGTAGCAGAGCAGGATTCCGAGGAACGTTCCCACCAGCGCGGCGGCCACTTTTTCTCCCACCGTCTGCGGGGCCGCCCCGATACTTTGCATGGTAATCACCACGCCCAACACCGCCGCCACGATACCCAGGCCGGGCAGCGCATCGGCGATCGCGTTGAGCGCGCTCACCGGCTGGTGATGGCCGCGCCGCTGCACCTCGATATCCGTTTCCATCAGGCGATCGATTTCCCCCGCCGTGGTCGCGCCGATCACCAGCAGCCGCAGCGAATCGCACAGGAAATTCATGGTGGAGTTGTCCCGCAACAGCTCCGGATACTGGGAGAAGATGGAGCTGGATGCGGGGTCTTCAATGTGGCGTTCGAGCGCAAGCTGCCCGGCCCGCTGCAGATAGCTGAGAATTTCGTATAACATGCGCAGCGCGCGCAAATAAGCCACGCGGCCCGCTTCCCGCGGAAACAGGATGATCCTCACCCCGCGCAGCATTTTGGCAATCGTAGCCGGAGGATTGGCGATGAGCACGATGCCCGCCGCCGCCCCGCCGACAATCCACAGTTCGGCCGGCTGCAGCAGCACATAGGGGTTGCCTTTTTCCGCGATATAGCCGCCAAAAACCGCGGCTAATACCAGAGCGATGCCCAGGATCGTCAACATGCAATTCATTGGGAAACTGCCGTTAAGTGATTCATATCGGCAGACGGGCAGCCGGCTTCACCGGCAGTTCTACCGAGATCCGAATAAGGTTGGCCGCCGCGATCTCTAAGGGGTAATCACGAGCCGGAGCGCGGTTGCTCACCGGCTTCCCAAGCGCCATCGCGTACTAAAGCAAAGCTCACGATATCTTAAAGCGCTCGGGGCCGCCGGGTGATATCATAAGGCTTTGCATGAAGGCCTTACTCGATGTCCTTCCGCCCGGCGACCCCGACCGGGAGCTGGCGCGCGTTATCGACCCCGGGCGGTTACCCGCGCACATCGCCATCATTATGGATGGCAACGGGCGCTGGGCCGGACGCCGCCGGCTGCCGCGCGTGGCGGGGCATCAGGCGGGCATTACGCCCGTGCGCGTCACCGTGGAAACCTGCGCGCGCATGGGGGTGAAGGTCCTCACGCTGTACGCATTTTCGGTGGAGAACTGGAAGCGCCCGCGGGCGGAAGTGGAAACCCTCTGGCGCCTGCTCCGCTATTATCTCCGCCAGGAGCTTCCGGAGCTGCAAAAAAACGACATACGCCTGCAGGCTATCGGGCGTCTGGAAGCCCTTCCCGCCGCGGTGCGGCGCGAGCTGGAATCGGCCGTCGAAGCCACTGCCGCCAACCGCGGCCTGCTGGTCAACCTGGCGATCAATTACGGCGGCCGCGCGGAAATCGTGGATGCGGTAAACTCCGTTCTGGAGATGGCCCGCCTGAACGGCAGCATCGATTCCTTAAAGCTGGATGAAGAATCCCTCGCCGCCAACCTCTATACGGCGGCGTGCCCCGATCCGGATTTGCTCATCCGCACCTCGGGCGAAATGCGCATCAGCAATTTCCTGCTGTGGCAAATCGCCTACGCCGAACTATACGTGACCGGAACGCTGTGGCCCGATTTCGGGCGGCGCGACCTGCTGCGGGCGATTCTGGACTACCAGAAACGGGACCGCCGCTACGGCGGTTTGAGCGCCGGCATGGCAGCCGGACCGGCCGCGCGCGAAGGCGTGGTTTCGGGAGTGCCCGCAGGCCCGGATGAAGCGCTCGTCGGGGCCCTCCGCCCGTCATGAGGCGGGTCCTTACCGCCCTCGTTCTCATCCCCATTGTCGTCTACCTGGTGTTTTTTGCGAACGTGTGGCTGTTTGGGGGAGTGCTGGCGGCGGTAGCCTGCCTGTGCTTCCACGAGTACCGGCATCTCGCTTCAGCCTATGGTTTCGGGGCGCCGCACTGGCTGGGGTATATCGCCGGAGTGCCGCTGCTGTTTGTCGCGCGCGAACCCTGGGCCGGGCTGCTCATCGTAGCCGCCTCTCTCGCGGCCCTCGCGCTGGCCATGAAGGCGCGCAATCTGGCGCACGCCCTGCCGCGCGCCGCGTTTCTGGCTCTCGGCGTGGTCTATATCTTTGGCTGCTGGAGATGCGCCTGGCTGATTCGCGGCCGCAGCCCCCACTGGCTGATGTTTGCGCTGGTGGTGAATTGGGCGGGCGATATCGGCGCCTACTACGTCGGGCGCTCGATCGGAAAGCGCCGCCTGGCGGAGCGGGTCAGTCCGGGGAAGACATGGGAAGGCACGGCCGGATCTCTGGTGGCGTCGGTTCTGGTGGCCGGCGCCTACCTGCCGCGGTTCCTCCCCGGCGTGCCTATATTGCAAATCGTCCTGCCGACGCTCGCCACCAATGCGGCCGGCCAGTTAGGCGATTTATGCGAAAGCGTCATCAAACGCGGCGCCGGGGCGAAAGACAGCGGCTCGCTCCTCCCCGGTCACGGCGGCATGCTGGACCGCGTAGACAGCACCTTATTCGCTTTGCCTGTTGTCTACGCGTACCTGACAATTATGGGGTAGCGCTGGCGGTAACAAGCCGGCGCGCAGATGCTAACTCAGTTCGTCCCCGGCGTGAACGACACTCCGCGCAGCACCTCTCCGAAGCCGGCGCTGCGAATCGTGGTGAAGCTTTCGCCGGCAGGCAGAGTAGTCGCGGAGAGATCGTCCGCGATCGCCACCAGCATGTTCGGGTCCGCCCCCTGGTCGCCGTTCCCGCTGACCGTGGAAGTGATCGCATAGATGGTGACCGTGCCATCGCCATTCACCTTGCCGGTAATGTTGCGCAGGCCGTCTGTCGCCGGAGCCCACGGCAGACCGGTGGCCCAATTGTTGCCGGTGGGGTAATTCTTAATAGTGTAGGGCACGCCCAGGTTCAACCCGGCTTGCAGAGTGTAAGCCAAAGACCACGTGCCGTTGCTGAACACCCACTTCTGCAGGCCGGCCGTCGTGGAAGCGGCCGCGGCCGTGTACGTGCCATTGGCATAGGTATTCACGCCATCGCCTTCGTCGGCCACGTATAACGTATTGGCGTTGGCGAACCAGATGCCGAACGGGAACGATGTAGTGGATTTGAGCGCCGTGGGGAAACCTTTCAGGATGCACATGTTGTACGGCACAACGCCCTCTGTCTGAAGAACCGCGGGGTTGTACGGAATCGGCGCCGATGGCAAAGCGGCCCCCGCTACAGGAAGACCCACGCCGTTCGTACCGGCGCAGGCAGTTCCGGTAGTATCGACGAAGTACACCGTGTTCACACCATTACCGCCGCTGCCCTTGGTGTAGTAGAGCACATCGTTGAAGATGGTCAGCCCGCGGAAATTCGTGTCCTTGCCGATCTTATCCGGCTTGTCTCCTAACTGCGTGACAGCGAAGCTGCCCACCGGAGTGGGAAGTCCCGGGTTCTGCGCCGATTCCGGCTCCACGATAGGAGTCACGATCTGCGCGCCGGCGCCGAGGATGACTCCGTTCGGTTGGGGATTGCTTCCGTTCCCGGCGTTCCCAGCGGTGTAATAGACATTATTGAAGTTATTCAGAATCGCCGCCCGGCCGTTATTGCCGCTATAGGCATTGGTTTCGGTAATCTGTACCTGGCCGAATTGATTCACCTGCGCCACGGCCCGGTAAAAATTCTCGCCTACTGGATTGGTCGGGTCCACAACTCCCGGAGTATTCGAGTTGGACACGTCGATCAAGCCCACCGGGGCCACGTAGCCCATAAACGTGATGTACTGATGATCGAGCGAGAGATTCAGCGCCAGTTCCGACTTAGACGAGAAGCTGGTCACCAGTATGTTCTTCGAGAAGACAGGATCATTCGCGATCGCCTGCGAGGCGATGAGCTTTCCCGCTGGAGTGATGTGATGCAGAAAGATTCCCGAAGTGATGCCGAAACTGGCGTCCGCCAACGCGTTGTTGAACACCCACGGATACAGCCCGTTATTGGTGGCATTCACGCACGAGTTGGCGCAGTTCGGCGGCAGAACCTGGCCGACGGTTACGTTGAAAGGGTTATCGAAGTAAACGCTGCGGCTCACCACCAGGTTGCCGGGCGTGAAGAAGACGTTTTGCGCTAGCGCCGGAAGAACCGCCATGGCGCTCGTCACCGCGAGAGCAGCCAGACGTGGTACGCGTGTTGTCATCGGGAACTATCCTCCACTGGAAATTTCGGCAGCTTGCCGAAGCAGCCGATAGTATCACCGCTGACTCTTCCAGCTAATTACAAAGCAATGACAGTTACAAAAATTCCAACACTCTTCCCAGCCCCTCCCGGAAAATCGAGCCTGGGACGAGAAGACTTATCACCAGGTAAGCCTCCGACGGGAAATCGAAGAAGTAACCGGGCTGCACGAGAGTATCCGCGCGTTCTAACAGTTCCAATACGCGTTCCTCTTCGGTGCGCACTCGCGGAACCTGCAGAATCGCATACCAGCCCCCTTCGACCGGTAAAAAACCGGCCCCGGTCCCCTTCACCATCTCCCGCGCGAGCGCCAAATTATTTTGAGTCCGCTCGCGAATCTGCCGGCGAACGCTTTCCCCGGCGCGCAGCAACCGGGCGGCGGCGCACTGCACGGGAGTTCCCACGGAAAGGTATGTGTCGGCGATCCACTCCAGGCGCTCGCTTGCGCCGCGGCGCTCCTCGATCGCGCCGGAAACCACGATCCACCCCAGTTTCACCTGGGGCAGCCCGGCAATTTTCGAAAGCCCGCTGAGGGCAAAGGCGAGCCCGGATTCGACGGCGGCCACCGTCTCCACGCGCTGGGTATCCGGCGCGAATGCGTAATCGGAGAACACTTCGTCGGAGACGAGCGCGATCCGCCGTTCGCTGGCAAGCCGCGTCAGCCGTTCCAGCTCCGCGCGCTTCAAAAACGACCCGGTAGGATTATTCGGGTTCACCACGATCACCGCGCGCGTGCGTCCGGTGACCGCCGCCAACAACTCGTCCCAATCGATCTGCCAGTTTCCGTAAAAAACCAGCGGATACGAGCGCACCTTCACGGATTCCATGGCGGCCAGATATTCGAACAGCGGATAGGAGGGCCGCGGCACGAGCACTTCGTCGCCCGGATCGGCGAGCAGCTTAAAGACATATGCGTACGCCTCGCTGGTGCTGGCCGTGAGCAGAATCCGTTCCGGCTCCACGGCCACGCCGCGCGCCGCGTAATACCGCGCGACGGCTTCTCTCGATTCCCGCAAGCCGGCGGGCGCGGGCTCGTAACGCAGCATGCGCGGGTCGGCGAACGCCTCCGGGATTTCCGGGGGATAATCGAATCCGGCGCGGGTTGGGTTCGATTCGGTCAGATCGAGGAGCCGCGCCCCGAGCCGCCGCTTTTCCGCGAGCGCGCGCGCGATCCGGTTCGGCTCCAGGTTCCAAGGCAAACGCGAAGAGAACATAGACCCCAGCGTAGCCCGTCTAGAGCCAGGCGCCCCTTCCGGCCCTTCCGGCCCTCGACCCCCGCCCCGGTTTCGTGCTACGCTGCAAATATGACTGACCAGTCAGTCACAGAGCGGAAGCGCTTCGCCATTCTCGACGCCGCGCGGACCATCTTCTCGCGCAAGGGCTATGCGGAGACGGCGGTGGACGACGTTGCCGAAGAAGCGGGCGTCGCCAAGGGAACTTTGTATCTGTACTTCAAATCGAAGGAGGAACTGTATCTGGCGGCGCTGGTCAGCGACGTCCGCGCCATGACCGCCGAAGCCCGCAAGGAAATGGAGCGCGCCAGCGGCTTGCGGGAAAAGCTGCGCGCCTTTCTGCGCATGCGCGTGGAATTCAGCAAGCTGCGCGAGGATTTCCTGCGGATTTACCTGGCCGAATACGGCAACACTTTCATCAAAAGCGTTCACAGCACCGAGCTGATGCAACTGGTCCGCGAGAACATGCGGTATGTGGCCAAGGTGTTCGAGCAGGCCTCCTTGAAAAAAGAAATCGGCCCGGTGCCGGCGGGAGCCGCGGCGGCGGCGCTGTTCGATATCGCGCGCGGCCTGATGGAGCGCCGTCTGCTTGGCTGGAAAGAGTTTCGCGCCGCCAATGAAGTGGATTTCAGCATCGACTTGCTGATGTACGGCATCCAAGCATACGGTAAATCGACGCCAAAACGCGCCAAGAGGGCTTCGGCGGGGCGAAGGGTTTCGCCCGCCAACTTGCGCCCGCCCAAGGCCAGGCGGATTTCCAAACGGGAGGAACATGGAGCAGCGGAAATGGTTTAAAGCGGCC
>DATGKM010000105.1:0-6052 GCA_035294665.1 Bryobacteraceae bacterium
GCGAACTGGAGAAGGCGATGCTCACATACTTGAAAGAGCGGAATCGCAATCCCAAGCCGTTTGTCTGGACCGCGGATGCCGATTTGATCTTGGGGAAGGTGGAGCGACTTTGTCAACGGATTTCTAACTCAGGACACTAGCCCTCTTCTTGACGCGCAGTTCCGAATGACGGCCGCCAGCCCAGTGAATCAGCAGGACGATCTCTCGGGCACTCTCATCCACATCCGCCACGATCTCCTCGATCAGGATGTGTACGATTCGCTGCTTCAACCGCATGTCCGTGGAGGGTGAGTTCCAGATTGCCGGCAGGTCCTGAGCCAAGCTCAGAAGTAGTTCTTTGCTTGGTACTGGCGCTTGGTTGATCCCACGGTCGAAGTCCGTGAATCTATATTCCAGGTCTCGCGTTTTTTTGCAGGGCAGAGTTCCACCGAGACTCCAGTTCCGCGGCCACCAATCGCTGCTCGGGGGCGACCGCTTCGTAGCGTCGCGCGGCCAATCGCGCTTCGTAGCGAGCCTGCTCCAGCTCCAGTTCAAGCGACTTTCGCAGTTCCCGCCTTTGTTGCTCCATCTGCTCTGCCGCCACGACCGCCGCTTCCACGGCATTCCCCTCGATTGCACGGAGCATCTCGTTCGCCACGGCTTCGTCAACCCACAAGCCGCCAAAGGAAAGGCAGCGGGACTCGCCGTGATGCAGATGCGCATCATTGCAGTCATAGCGAGGCGCGATATGTTCCTTCCCGGTGTAAGAGACGTGAAGCATTCGTTCACACCGCCTACAGCGAAGAATACCGGAGAGCAACGCGCGGCCGCCGCTCTGGCGTTTCCGTGGGATTTCATATGCGTATTGGCAGCCAGCATAGCTTGATTGCGTTCATACTGCTCCCAGTTAACGTACCCGGTATGGTGGTTCGGAATCAAGACCGTCCACGCAGGCCGCGGTTTTAAATGTCCTTTGCTTTTCCTGGCCCGGCCATCCACGATTTTGATGCGTACTTCTCTTCGGCCGAAGGCATAGGCGCCCGCGTAGATAGGATTGTAGATAGGATTGGTGAGAATCGCACAGACGTTGCGATAAACGGGCAGCTTCCAAACGATCGGGGGTTCGCTCGGGTCGCGAGGCAAGACAGGAATGTAAACGTTCTGTTGGCGAAACCAGAGCAGCGTCTGGCGAACACTCCCCAACTCGACTACCTTGCTAAAGACCAACTGAATCGCTTGCTGCACGCGCTGATCAGGGTCCTTTTCGATCTTGCCGCTCGCGTTCCAACAAAAACCCACGGGCAGGAGCAACTGCAGTTCGCCGCGCCGGGCCTTCTGAAGGATTGCTTCCCGCGATCGCTGCCAGAGCAGGTTCAGCTCAAACTCCGACATAGTGCCCTTCATGCCGAGGAGCAAGCGATCATTCACGAGATTCGGATTATAGACTCCACTAGGACAGCCCCCACCATGCCACACAGTTCGATCAGATGATGTCAGTCACGGCCATTGCGCGCCAGGCGCGATGCTTCGATACAGAACACGGCTCCCACTTCTCCCGTGCAGACGGCACCCACCAGGCGTTCAAACCCGGGGCGCTCCACCAAACCAGATGCGGTGCGGCCCAGATCGTCATCGATCGCGACAACATCCGGGAAACCAAGGTCGCGAGCCCGATCCAGCAGCCCGTACTGGCGGCGCTGGCTCTCCTGGTGATGGAGGACTTGGCCAGGCGAGGATTGCCGAACGTACACAACGGCGCGTCGCCGAAGACGATCAGGCGTGAGTTTCGGATTCATCGCCGCCTCCGTTAGCTTGCGGCTGGACGCCTTCGGCCGCCGCGCCGCTCAGAAGTTCGACCAGGGCGAGCATCAGTTCCTTTTGCTTGTCATCGGGAATCACGCACGCTGTCACGGTCGGTAACGATAGATTCAACTGCAGGGATGGTTCTACCGGTTGCCTCATCGGCTGCTGCCTCCTCCCGAAATGATGGCAGCCAAGTACGGAGACCAGAGGCAAGTTTTAAGGCAGAGAGCAAATCCCGAAGTTCCAGTAGCGCCGCAACGGCAATCTGACGAGGGCCGAGCGTAAGCTGCGCACAATCCGGATTCAGCATCCACGCGGAAATCGAGAGGGTCGGGCCGTCAGCGAGCTGACACACTACGCATTCGCCATCTGTCCCTCTTTTGCGCTGGCGAACTGGCAAAGACTGCCCAAACAATGGGTGCCAGCGATAGTAAACCGTGACGGTCTCGAAACGATGGGCATTATGCGATGAACTCCCCGTGGGTGCGGGTCCCGCACCTGGCGTCGCACATTCTGGGAAAGGCGACCAAGGGACTGTCCAGCGACTGGCAACGGATGTACGGTCATCCCGTCTATTTTGCCGAAACCTTTATCGATCCCGGCCGTTTTCGCGGAACCTGTTACCGGGCGGCGAACTGGCAACTGCTCGGGCTCACCACCGGGCGTGGCAAAAACGACCAGACCAATAAGCCCAATCGCCCCATCAAGGAAATCCTCGGCCTGCCGCTGGGCGCCCCGTTTCCGCCAGTTACTCAGCCAATGAAAGCGCCGCGCCCACGGATATTCCGCTGCCAGCAGCTACGCAATGGGGAGTAGCCGAGAAAGCGGCATTGGGCCTCCGGCCGGTGTATGACGAGTATATTCGGCAGGCGGCGCTGGGCGAGGTGATGCACAACGACGACACGGGCATGCGGATTCTGAGATTGGCGCCAGAGCCGGCTGACTCACGCACAGGGATCTTCACCAGCGGCATCGTCTCGCTTGGGCCGGGCTGGAAAATCGCCCTGTACTTCAGCGGCGCCGAACATGCGGGAGAAAATCTGGCCGAGTTGCTTAAACAGCGCCCCTCGGGGCTGGCGCCCTTGATCCAGATGTGTGATGCGCTGTCGTGGCACACCTCCCATCTGCCGGAAGGGGTGGAACGTCTGCTGGCCCATTGTATGTCGCACC
The DNA here is from genome assembly GCA_035294665.1 of Bryobacteraceae bacterium. Lineage (GTDB taxonomy): Bacteria > Acidobacteriota > Terriglobia > Bryobacterales > Bryobacteraceae > PSRJ01. The sequence goes on from DATGKM010000105.1 coordinate 2,953, forward strand.
AGAGTAGGCGATCTGTTCATGACTCTGATCCATACCTGCGAGCTAAACGGCGCCAACCCCTTCGACTATCTCACCGAACTGCCACGGCACTCCGCGGAACTGAAGGAGCGTCCGTCGGAATGGATGCCCTGGAACTATCGCGCCACCCTGGCACAACTGGTCACGCCGTCAGCCGCGTAATATCATGGTCCTGCGGCGCTCTTGCAATGCCCATAAAACGGGCCTCTGAGAAAGCAAAATCGGCCGACGTTTTTGGCCAGCCACAAAAACCGCCGAAAGTGTTTCGCGCAGGCCTCTATGCGCGGGTTTCCACCAATGATCAGCAGACTCTCGCGATGCAGAACCGAGCCATGCGCGAGTATGCGGCTCGTCGCGGCTGGGTCATCGCCCTGCAAGTTCGTGAGATCGGTTCAGGCGCGGTAAAGCGGGAGGCCCGGTGGGGCCGGTCGGTCACGGATCTCCTGGCAACCCTGCAGGAACTCGAGCATCTCGGCGTTGGATTCGTTTCCCTGATCGAAGCGTTGGACCTCACCACGCCTGCCGGTCGCGCGATGGCCGGCCTGCTCTCTATCTCCGCCGAGTTCGAACGGGAGATACTGCGGGAACGGACCCGAGCGGGCTTGGCGCATGCCCGGGCGAAAGGGAAACCGCTGGGCCGGCCAGCAACCGCGGCCATACATGCGGCGGAAATCCGGAAACTGCAGGGCGACGCCGTCAGCAAATCCGAAATCGCCCGGCGTTTAAAGATCGGCCGTACCTCGGTACGCAGGATTTTGGGCTGAAGCCCGCCAGAGTTTCTGGCCTTTGCGCGAGTTTACCGATCTGCACGACGTAAATCGCCAGGCGCGGCAATGGCTCTGAGAAGTGGCCAACCAGCGGCAGCACCGGGAAACTCGCGAGCGGCCCATCGACCGGTTTCAACCTTACTCTCTGCGGCCCTTGCCGGTTATCCCGTATGACCATCGTGACACCGTCGAGGCCTTGATGCATAAAGATCTCCGGGTGCACTTCGATGGCAACCGTTATTGTGTTCCGCACCGCTATGTCGGCCGGCGCCTCACCCTCAAGGCGGACTCCAGTTCGGTCACCTTCTACGATCGCGTCCACGAAATCGTATCGTATCCCCGCTGCTGGCGCCGTGGCCAAACTCTGGGCGCCGAACGATTCGAAAGAGAACTGTCCGAGACCCGCCCGGCGGCTAAACGCTCGGGAGCCCAGCAGCGCCTCTTCGCCTTGCTGGACGGCCTCTGTTCGCAAGCCATGCTGGAAGCTATCTGCGCGATATCGCCGACACCGATCGCGCACTCTCCCGGCAATTAACGGAACTGTTGGATCTGGTCCGCCAGTACGGTCCCGAGCCGGTGGCCGACGCAATCACCAAAGCTTCCGCTGCCCGCGCATTCGGCGCCGATTACGTCGCCGGCATCCTGCGCCAGCAGCAGTCCCCACGACAGGTACAGCCACCGATTCGGCTCCGCGATCCGCACTTGAATGAGCTGGTTACCGATCCGTTGTCCCTGCTGCAATATGACGCTTTCATCCTTGATCCCGGAAAGGAATCCCATGACTCCCCTTCAAGAGAAACTGAATCATCTCACTCTATCGACCATGAGCCGCCAACTGGAGGCCACTCTCACTGAGGCCGCCGCCAAGAATCTCAGTATGGCTGCCACGCTGGAATGGCTGGCTGACATGGAGTTGGAAGCTCGTAAACAACGTGCCATTGACCGCCGCTTCAAATGTTCGCGCCTGCAAGCCCGCCCCAGTATTGACTCATTCCACTTCCTGCATCACAAGAGCCGCCAACAAGCTAAGCCGCGCATTTTCCGCCTGCTGGATCTGGAGTGCCTCGCCAAGGGCACTAACCTGGTTTTTATCGGTAATCCCGGCGTGGGCAAAACCTTCCTGGCGAAAATCTCGCCTGGCGTGCCTTTCAGGCCAATCAGCGTGTCCTGTTCACCACCGCTATGGACATGCTCAATCACTTGGTCGCTTCCGAGGTTGGTCACTCCCTCGTGCGCAAGCTCAAGACTTATACAGAGCCAACTCTGTTGGTATGTGATGAGCTGGGCTACCTCGCCCTCGATCAGCAAACTTCCAACCTCTTTTATCAGGTCATCTCGACGCGTCATAGCCAGAAACGATCTACCATCATCACCACCAACACACCGCCCTCTGACTGGGGCAACATCCTCTTCAACACCACCATTGCCACTGCCATCGCTGACCGGCTGGTGGAGAACTCCGAGATCCTGCTCCTCGGTGGCGACAGTTTGCGCAAACCCAGCAAGACTCCCGATCCACCGGCTGAGCAAGCATAGGCCGGCTCCAATGACGCGCCGCGCTGTGATGATAACCCGGCCGGAGGAGTCCGCCGGCTAACTCCACAACGGCGCTGCCGAGGCGGGCGGGAGTTCCTATCTCCCGCCCTTTCTTCTTCTTGCATGTTCAACTTCAGCGCCAACCATCTCCTTCTGATTTCACGGACGGAATACCCCTCGTACGCCGTGCTCCTCATGCGAGACAACGACACGCAGCGGGTTTACCGGCTCTATGAGTTCTCCAAAGCCCAGCTCATCCGACACGGCCTGGCCTACTGTGTAGCGGGCAAGGTCAACAGCGCCGATAAACTCTATCTCGTCGTCGAATCGGTCCGCCCGGACACGAAACACCACCGGGATTCCACAAAACATGTTCCTGCTGATGGCGAGGGAGGTTCCGCCATGCGCTAATCCCAAAGCTCGCTTCTGAAAACGGCTTTAGCTATCGACACTTCCCCCGCCGATCAGGGAACCGGTGTGCGCCGGCGTCGAAATCGGTGTCTCCGCGGGCGTCAAAACCGGCGAAAATGCTGCTCTTTTTAAACCGGCCCTAACAAACAGGCGCGTGCGTATCAATATCCGCGTCCGCAGAGATCGTTGGACCATCCACCCTAATTCCGGCGATTGGGTGACCCGAGCGGAATTTGTCAATGACTTTGAGACACCTGCCCGCATAAATTAGTGTTGCTCCTGGTCGCTCGCCGCCGGGAAGGGCGGCGGGTTGATCCATACGGCGGTAGGCCGGGCCGGTGGTTTGGGATGCGCCCGAACAAAGCGTT
>DATGKM010000106.1:0-3460 GCA_035294665.1 Bryobacteraceae bacterium
GCCACCGCCTCAGTCAGTTCACGTCTGGTTGCCACACTCAGTTGCCTCCTCAATCTGCCACCCGTCCCTTTCATTGGGACCGGTAACATGTTTCATGAGGCAACGAGTCGCGCTGGGTAACATTTTTGGCGAGTCAACGCGGATGGTCACATTAGTTGTCGCCGAGCGGGAATTTTAATTGTCGTCAGCCGGGAATTTTAATTGTCGCCGAACACCCCGCCGCCGACATTTTCATTGGCGCCTGTGGTCGATAGACCATGAGCAACTACTTTGCCTTGACAGGGGCTGGAAGCGGCAGGGGCTGGAAGCGATAGCCCCTGGAAACGAGGGTGCCTGTAAATGCCAAGAGGCGGGCCGCTGGGAGGCGAGCGATTCCGGATGACCGTAGGCGGCAGCCTGACCCCAGAGGGGATCAGGCTTCGGCGCCTACCATTTCCCGGATTTCGTGGACAAGTTGCTTGAGGCTATCTGAGTAGCCGGTAAGCTGGACACCGGCGCCGGCGCCACGATCGGCGTTGGCGGCGGTTCTTTGCGTCAGGCTCTGCATTTGCACAATGGCGTGCGCAATCTGCTCTACGCCGGAGGCCTGCTGCTGGCTTCCCGAGCTGACGGCATCCACCAAAGTTTTGACACGCATGGCATTCTCGGTCAATCCGCGAATGGCGCCGGCCATCTGGTCTAAGCGCTCGCTGCCGTCATTGGTATTCCGCATGGATTCGTCGATCAGGTCGGCGGTATCTTTGGCTGCCTGGGTGCAACGCTGGGCCAGGCTGCGGACTTCATCCGCCACGACCGCAAATCCCAGTCCGGCTTCACCCGCCCGAGCCGCTTCTACGGCGGCGTTCAGAGCCAGGATATTGGTCTGGAAGGCAATCGCATCGATGACTTTGATAATGCTGGCGACTTTATTGCTGGAAGCGTGGATCTCGCGCATTTGGGATACCATCCGCTCCAAGGACTCTTCCACGCGCCCGATACCTTGCTCGTTCTCCAACATGAGTTGGGCCACCTGAGCGGCGTGCTCGGCATTCTGGCGGGTGATACTGGTGATTTCCTCGGTAGAGGCGGAAGTTTCCTCCAGAGAAGCGGCCTGTTCGGACGCCTCTCGGGCCAGCGACTGGCTGGAACCAGAGACCTCGGCGGCGGCTGTCGAAACCAGTTGCGCATTTTTCGCCAGACGCGCCGCCGCGTTTTGGAAGGCGGCGCTGGCTTGGCGCACGATCCATAACACCATGGCGCCGGCACAGATCGCCAGAATCAGCAAGCCAATAGTCATGCCGTTGGTGCGTGAAGATTTGTCGTGGGCGGCTTGCGAGGCCTTTGCCAAAGCCGCGCTCTGCTGTTTGACCAGCGAAGAGGCTTGATCGCCGATTTCTTCTAATCGGGGATCCAGTTTTTCGCCAAAGGTTTTTAAGGCCTGATCCATATGCTGGGAGGCCAGATCAGCGCTCATCGCATCGCCTGCTTCACGGACGGCCGTCGACTGCTGTTTCAAACGATCCAGCATGGAAGACTCCGGCCCACCATCCTTCAACTTGGTCAACTCCGCGACGGCCTGGTCCAGTTCCGCATAAAGGGACCGGAACCGGGCAAGGTTTTCCTGAGATTGCGGCTGATTGCCCAGCACCGCTGATAAAACGCTGCCACGCGCCGCATTGGCGAGGCCCTTGGCGGCAGAGTTGATTTCTCCCGCGAGATACTGTTGCCGCGCGGTCACATTGGCCGCGCGGTCTAAATCGGTATTCAGCCCTCGCACTACTACCGATGCTACAATGCCCAACAGCAGCACCAAGCCCAGCATTACGCCGAATCCGGCGTATAGTTTCTTGCTGAAACTCATTCTCGTTCCTCTAACCCGGTCGCTCATTGGTGTTACATCTTGAAATCGAAGTCGAAAGTGGCTATCACCTTAATCGGTTTATCGCCTTCCATAAACGGCTTGAAACGCCACTTTTTCAGAGCGTCCGAAGCCGGCTTGGTGAGCACCGGATTCCCGCTCACGATGTCCACCCGTTCCACCGATCCGTCTTCCGCAATTACCGCGTCCAACTGCACGGAACCCTGGATCTTCAACTGCTTGGCAATGGGGCTGTATTCCGGCACCACCTTCGTAGTGGCGGATTGTAAGGCCATCGCATGCGAAACTCTATGAACGTCCTCGCCGAAGCTGAGCCCGGCGGCGACCGTCAAACCCAACAGCATCGTCAAAGTAATCTTCATGGCACCTCCTCGGAAACTGTTGAGCTTATCGGCGTAAATCGGGAGGGACTTTAGGCGTTTATCAGCTAATTATGGCTAGTGCTTTGGAGCGGATATAGCGATTCGCCGGTTCCTCCAAGAACCGATGAACGACCACTGCGAATACCACCACAAAGGCGAGATAGGCGCCGGCCGAGTAAGTGGATGACCAGCGTTTCACCCACCAAACTAAGGGGATATGAAGGATGTACATAGCGTAGCTAGACCTTCCCAAATAGACCGCAATGGGGGAAGCCAGAAGGCGTGCGATGTATCCCGATCCGGCGGCAAGGCCAGCCACCAGCAGGGCGTTTAGGGGCCGCAAGGCGCTATTCAGGTCCACCACTGAAGGTAGCACCTCCGGCCAAGCGATCACGGCCGCGCCGGTCAAAGCGGCGCCGATGTACAGCCAAGGCGCGATGAGGCGGGGCCGGCCGCTTTCCCGCAGACGGGAGTAGAGCACCCAGGCGGCGATGCCCATCAGAAAATCGGCAAAGTGGACCAACGGTTTCCAGTCCTGGTGGAGGCCGCAGGCGGTGAGCAGGCGCGGCAGCAGACAGGCAGTGCCGGCCACGGCCGCTAAGGCGCCGGGCCGGGCCAGCGAGCGGATCAACCAGCCGATCAAGGGGAACGAGCAATAGAAAAAGACCTCGCAGGAGAGCGACCAGGCGGGCGTATTCCAGCCGACCGGCTGATGACCGGTCCAACCCTGCAGCAACAACCCATAGTTGGCAATCAGCCCGGCCTTGCCGGGACCATGGTACGCCAGAATGAACGGCGCCACCATGAGGAGGCTTAGGGCGTAGACCGGATAGATACGGGCAAAGCGGGCCACGGCATAGCGGCGCAGGCGTTCCTGCGGCCAGTCTCCGCAACCGTAACCGTGCGCCAGCACGAAGCCGGAGAGCACGAAAAAAGTGGCCACGGCCAGATAGCCGCCGCGAATCACGGCGTAGAGAGGATGCGGCAGCGAACTGGCCCACGGATCGAGGGCGCCGCCTGGACCCGTGAGATGGTGCAGGATGACCCAGAATGCCAACAGGAAACGCAAACCCGTCAGCGCCGGAAGGTGCTCTTTCAACCTAAATTCGGCAGTTGAGGGGCGCGCGTCAGGACGTTAGAAGGGTGAAGTCCGGTTGGGAATTTCGGGAATTACGGAGCCAGTCACGATAAATGAAGCGCAGGACGGCGCCCCAGCGGTCGAGTGAGATCAACTGCTCCG
>DATGKM010000107.1:0-10741 GCA_035294665.1 Bryobacteraceae bacterium
TTCTCTAAACGCACGCAACAGGTAAACCGGTTGCGGTGCAGGTCGATTCCAATGTGTCGTGGCGTTTGCATACTCCTCCTGTCTCGATGTACTGCAGGTGGAGTAGACGGGCTCTGCGGCGGTCACCATTCTCCTATTCAAAGTCCGGCATGCCGGCCTTACGGTGGCGCTCCAGTCACAGGTCTGACCAATCTCCTTTACGGGGTCGCACTGCCCCAAAAACACTATCCAGCCTGTGACCTGTCTACTCTGAGAAAACCTCTCTTCTCGGAGCTTATCCCGCCCGAGCCTACTCATTCATACCATCTCCTTTCGTCTTCGGCCCGCGCAGATCCGCTGGCGTCGCGGGCACCAGAGGTAATTGTATACAGAGCGGCCGGGCTGCGTTGGCTCCCCGGACGGTCTCATTTCGCAGATCGGGTTCTACCTCTTACCCGATCCGCTAAGCCGTTCAACTGCGACCCCAGCTCCGGGCGAAAGAACAAACCTCGACCAGGCCTTCTGATCACCTCTGTGCAACTTCCAATCGAGAAAGTTGATGGTAATCTCCAGTCCGGTCTGGTGGTTCCTCTTGTCGTCCGTGGAAACGTTGTCACCAAGGAGACGGGGGTCCATAAAGGACGCATGGACGAAGCCGGGAGCGGTAATTGTGACAAGTTCGCTGTCTCTCGTTTCCTTGATAAGGAATTCGCGGAGGGCCCTGTTCTCTGCGCTTCGCCATCCCTGAACTGTGTACGACTGACATGGGCCGAAGCTAGCTGAGCATCTGGTATACGTTCGGCTACATACATCGCCAGGACCGGAGCATCAATGAATCGACCTGGCTGCAAGGAAGGGATTGGAGTGGAGGATGTAAATGGAATTCCGAACATTTCTCCATCTTGATTTACGCAAGCCCGTAATCGCCGATCCGTTTGACAGGCGCGGATCGCCGCTTTGCCACCCTCCGAGTGGCTCACCTGGGTGTTTGCCTTCGTGTTTTACGATTTCTGCTACTACTGGCAGCATCGGCTGGGGCACGCGGTGGGCCTGTTCTGGGCTTCGCATTCCGTCCATCATCAGAGCGAAGAGTTCAATCTCACCACGGCCCTGCGCCAGCCCGGCACGGGCGCGTTCACCAACTGGCTGTTCTACATTCCCATGGCTCTTTGCGGCATCCCTCTAGAGGTTTTTCTGTTAGTCGGCGTGATCCAGCTCTTTTACCAGTTCTGGCCTCACACACGCCACATTGGCCGCTTGGGTATGCTCGACCGCTGGATTCAGACTCCGTCGAACCACCGCGTTCATCATGCGCAGAACGACCTCTACCTGGACCGCAACTATGTTGGCGTCTTCCTACTCTGGGACCATCTGTTCGGTACCTTTCAGGAGGAACGCGACGAGGAACCGTGCATTTACGGCGTTCGCGGCCAGCTCAAGAGTTGGAATCCCGTTTGGGCGAATTTGCATTATTACTGGATTATGCTTCAGGACTCCTGGCATGCGCGCTCGTGGCGGGACACGCTGCGAGTCTGGTACGCCGCGCCGGGATGGCGTCCGGCAGATGTCGCGAGGCGCTTTCCCAAACCAGCCTATGAATTGCATCGCGATTTTGCGCGATTCGATCCTCCCCGGCCGCTATCCTTGAGCTTGTACGTGCTGGCGCAGTTCGCGGCGATTCTGCTGGCTCACAGCCACTTTCTGGCGGTGCTGCCGAAGCAGTCGGCCGCAGGGAGCGCATTGTATTTTCTCTTTCTGGTGGTGAGTCTGGCGATTCTGGGCGGCCTGTTGGAAAACCGGCGCGTCTTCTGCATGATTGAGGGCGGCCGGCTTTTCGTGAGCGCGGCCCTGGTGCTGGCTGCGGGCGGATGGTTCGGCAATCTGCGCGGAATTGGAAGCCAGGCGGCTATCATATCCTTTGCGATTCTTTCTCTCGGTTGGCTCTTAACCACGCTCCGGGCCATGGCCATTCGGGGTCGGCGTTGGAATCGGGACTTCGCGCCAACGGGATCTTAACCATGGACGCCAGCCAACCGGCGCGCCTCGCCGAATCGCTCAAGCGGTTTGAAATTCCCGACGTGCTTCGGTTCGAAAACCCGGCCAGCGGTTTACCACATTTTCTGATCTCCACGCCGACGGCGGAAGCGCGCTTGTATCTGCAGGGTGCACGCCGGATGACACCACCCCCGCTCTGGGCTTCGATGAATTCCAGGCGCATTTTCGTGTGACCATAGGCGCCGAACTGCAAATGGAACTTGAGATCCACAACGACGCCAACCAGAAGCTCAGGTACGAAGAGGCGCTGCACACTTATTTCAGCGTTGCTGATGTTTCTCAAATCTCAATTTCGGGTCTGGAAGGCACGACTTTCATCGATACGGCGGATGGATTCCGGCGTAAGCAAATGGGCAACGACCCGCTGCGCATCGGCAAGGAAACCGACCAGGCTCACTTGAGCACGACGGCCACTTGTGTCTTTCAGGACCCCGCCGGAAACCGGCGGATTGTTGTCGAGAAGAGCGGCTCGGAAAGCACGGTGGTCTGGAATCCGTGGGTCGAAAAGACAAAAGGCATGTCCGATATGGCCGAGGATGACTGGAAGAAAATGGTCTGCATCGAAACCGCCAATGCCGCGGATAACGCCGTCGAGCTTTTGCCCGGCGAATCCCACAAGATGACTGCGCTGATCCGCATAGAGTAGCGTTAGCCCTGGGGGGCTTGCGCTGGGCTCCTTCGCCGTGTATCTTAGTGATCCAAGTGCATTCGGAGGAGTAATCGATGCAATCGGGGAGAAGAGCGCCCGCAATGCCCGGGCGAAACCAGTGGTGGCGCCTACCGCTCATGCTCGCGTTCGTGTTGGTATGCCCCAACACCCTTCTCCAAGCCGCTTCCAATCCCACCGCCGTCTGCGATGCGGCGCGGGCAGACGATCTGGCCGGCGTGCGCAAGCTGATCCAGGAACACGCGGACGTGAATGGACCGGCCAACGACGGCTCCACCGCGCTTCTGTGGGCGGCCTACCACAGGAACACCGAAATGGCGAAGGCGCTCGTTACGGCGGGAGCCACGGTTGACGCCGCGAACCATTATGGCGTGACGCCGCTTCTCCAGGCGAGCCGCAATGGCGACGTAGAAACGATGCGGGTGCTGCTCGACGCGGGAGCGGACGCTACGCGTTGGCACCCTGAAGGCGAGACGCCGCTAATGGCCGCGGCGCGCACCGGCCGCGTGGACGCCGTCCAATTACTGCTATCTCATGGCTCCTTCGTCAATGCACAGGACCCCTTTCAGGAAGAGACCGCGCTGATGTGGGCCGCGGCCGAGGGCCATCTCGAAGTGGTGAAGGCGTTGCTGGCGGCCGGCGCGGATCCTAATCTCAAGGCGCACGTCTCCACGATCGCGGAACGCAAAGACGCCGACCACCCCTCCGGCGGCTTTACCGCGCTGATGTTCGCGGTCCGCAACGGTCACGAGGAAGTCGCGAAAGCGCTGATCGCCGGCGGCGCGGATGTGAAGGCGACGAATGCCGATGGCGCGACCGCGACCATCATAGCCATTGTCAACGACCGGTTCGATTTCGCCAAGGAACTGCTGGACTTGGGCGCCGACCCCAACGACGGATCGTTGTACTTCGCAGTGGATATGCACGACGCCACTAAAGACATGCGCGCGCATGACGGCTCGCGGCTGCAACCCAGTCATCCGAACAAGCTGACATCTTTGGACTTGGTTAAAGCATTGCTGGACCTGGGGGCGGACGTGAACAAGCCTTTCATCGGCGCACTGCATTCGACCACGCTGTGCTGCGGCGCCAACATCAATAGCTCAGCGTTCTATCGAGCCGCTACGGCGGCCGATGTGGAGGTTTTGAAGCTGATGCTGGCCCACGGCGCGCAGATCGAATGGAGCCCGAGCGAGGTGAAACCGAAGGACGGCAAGAAGCCTGGCCGCCCGGATCCGAACGCCGGCCGGACGCCATTGATGGCAGCCATCAAGAATGGCGGGATGGGAGCGCCGATCGCGGGGGGGCCCGGCTTCACCCGCACGATACCTCCACCCTTCCGCGAACCTGGCAGCCGCGACCGGCTGGAAGCGGTCAAACTGCTCCTGGCGGCCGGAGCAAATCCGAATGCCAAGGCTCCCGACGGTTCGACCCCGCTTCACCAGGCGGTAGACGAACAGCAAGTGGGAATCATTCGGGCGCTCGTCGCGGCTGGCGCGAAGCTGGACGCCGTCAATAAGGACAACCTCACACCCTTGCTTCTGGCCGAAAAACCGAAAAAACCGAGCAATGCCGACATGGGCGACCAGGACGTGTGGCATTATCCCAAGGATTCGAAAGAGCAAGTCGTCGCGGCGCTGCGCGAGCTCATGCACCTGGGTCCGAACGATCCGGCGCCGCAGCCTCCACCCCTGCCGGCGCAAGCAGACAAGAAGGCGGGCGGAGATAAAAAGACTTCCGAAAAAACGGCGGTGACGAGCGCGCCATGAGAATCCCCATAGAGAGCTTCGGAATCACGGCGGCATTGCTCTTTTTCGGTGCGGGCGCGCCGCTCTTCGCGGCAGGACCGCTCCCTGACGGTCGCGGCTCGGAGCAGGGCCACGAGCGTGAGCAACTGGCGCAGTCTTTCACCCCCGACGCAGTCAAATCCCGTGCGTTAGTGCAGAAATATTGCGTTGGCTGCCACAACAAACGCGCCTCGAATCCGGCGGACGACCCGGTCAACCTGGAGCCGGCGGTTTTCGACGATCTATTGGGCCACGCGGGGACTTTGGAAAGAGTGCTCCGGAAACTGAGTGTGCGCGCGATGCCGCCTCCGGGCATGCCCCGTCCCACCGAGGCCGAATACGCGGCATTCACGAATTGGCTCGCCACATCGCTCGATCGTGCCTGGGAAGGCCACAGCAACCCGGGGCGATACGTCGTGCATCGGCTGAATCGCGCCGAATACGCCAACGCGATCCGCGATTTGTTTGGGCTCGATCTCGATGTGAGCGAGCTGCTGCCGACCGACGGCGCAGAGTTCGGCTTCGACAATATCGCGGCCTCGCTCAAAACGTCGCCATTGCTGCTGGAGGGTTATGTAAACGCCGCCGAGCGGGTGAGCGCGGAGGCCGTGGGCGATCCGAAAGTCCGGCCGGGGACCTCCGAGTATTCGATCAGCCGGGAATTCAGCCAGAACGGATACATCGAAGGCCTGCCGCTCGGCACGGTTGGCGGCACCGTCGTTCACTACGTTTTTCCGGCCGACGCGGAGTATAAATTGTCGGGCCGGCTGGTCCGCGGTGTACAGGAAGGCTACGCCGGGGTCGAAGGGAATGACACGCCGTATACCTTCGTAATTACGGTGGATGGCAAAGAAGTGTATTCGGCTCCCATTGGCGGCCCCAAGGACGACGAGATCCAGGCGGCCGATCTGGCGGCGGCGCAACCCATTATCGATAAGAGAATGACGGGGCTCGCGCGGATCACGGCCGGTCCGCACGATGTGGGCTTCACGTGGAGAGAGCGGCCCCAGCAGTTGCAGGACGTTTGGGAACCCGCGCGGCGCGACAGCCAGGAAATCCATTTTGTGGGCGGCATGCCGAAGCTGCGGTCTGTGTTCATCGATGGTCCGTACAATGTGCGCGGGGTTAGCGAGAGCGCGAGCCGGCGGCGGCTGTTTGTTTGTCATCCGGGCCCGAACCTGGATGAAACCGCGTGCGCGACCAGGATTCTGACGAATCTGGCGCGGCGCGCCTATCGCCGTCCGGTTACCGCCGGAGATGTTGAGGCGCCGCTCTCGTTCTATAAGCGGGCACGGCAGAGCGGGGGCAATTTCGACGACGGAATTCGCGCCGGGGTCGCGCGCGTCCTTTCCAGCCCCTACTTCTTGTATCGAATTGAGAAAGATCCGGCGGATGCCCGCCCGGGCGTCGCGCATCCGGTGAGCGATATCGAGCTGGCCTCCCGCCTGTCGTTCTTCCTGTGGAGCAGCATCCCCGATGAAAAGCTGCTGGACCTGGCCGAAGCGGGCCGGCTGCGGCAGCCCGACGTGCTTACCGCGCAGGTGCGCCGCATGCTCGCCGACGAGCGCTCCGACGCCCTGGTGGAGAATTTCACCGGGCAGTGGCTGCAGTTGCGCAACCTGGAAGCGAAGGCCGTTCCGGACATCCTGATGTTCCCGGATTTCGACGACAACATGCGCAAGGGATTCCGCAAGGAAACCGAGATGTTCTTCGGCTACATTCTACGCGACGACCGGAGCGCCCTCGATCTATTGAACGCAGATTACACCTTCGTGGACGAGCGGCTGGCCAGGCATTACGGAATTCCGGGCGTTTACGGCCCGCAGTTCCGGAAGGTGAAGATTCCCGATCCCAACCGGCGCGGCCTGCTGGGGCAAGGAAGCATTCTCTCCCTGACTTCCGTCGCTACGAGGACCTCGCCGGTTTACCGCGGGAAGTACGTGCTGAGCACGTTCCTCAACACTCCGCCCCCGCAGCCTCCGCCGAATGTCCCATCGCTTGAAGAAAGCAACAAGGGCAAGCCGACAGCCGCAAAGACGGTGCGCGCGCAGTTGGAATTGCACCGCAGCAATCCGGTCTGTGCCTCCTGCCACAAAGTGATCGATCCGGCGGGATTCGCGCTCGAAAATTTCGATCCGGTGGGAAAGTGGCGCGACAAAGGCCCCGATGGCGCTCCGCTCGATGTGGCGGGCACGCTCGCCGATGGCAAGCAGATCAATGGCCCGGCGGAGCTGCGCGAGGCGATTGCGGGCAGGCCCAACGCTTTCGTCACCGTCATTACCGAAAAAATGCTGACCTACGCGCTGGGCCGCGGGCTGGAGCCTTACGATATGCCGGTGGTCCGCAAGATCGTGCGAAAGGCCGCGCAGAACGATTACCGGCTCTCCACCGTTGTACTGGGAATCGTGGAGAGCGCGCCATTCCAGATGCGCACGAAACTGGAGCCGGTGGAAAGCGCGAGCGTCCATACGGATAGCGCGAAAGCGATAAGATCTAACAATTAAGGAGAAGCCATGATCATTACGAAGAAGCACATTTCCCGGCGCACGTTCCTGCGGGGCGCCATGGGCGCTACCGTCGCGCTGCCGTTTCTCGAAGCCATGGTCCCGGCGCTCTCCGCGGCTCCCAGCGCGCCCTTCCGGTTCGGAGCGGTTTATTTTCCGTGCGGCGTGTGGCCCGATACCTGGCATCCCGACAAGGAGGGCAGCGACTTCGCTTTCAAACCGGTGATGCAGCCGCTCGAACCCTTCCGCAACCAACTCATCACGATCAGCAAAATGAAGGCGCCATGGGGCGAGTCGGTCCATCTCGGCGCGAGCTCGGCTTTTCTAAATGGCCTTGGGCCGGCGGTCAACCGCGATGGCAGAGGGGATGCTTTCGGACGAATCCAATCGAAGAAAACCATCGACCAGTTCATCGCGGATCGGGTTGCCGCGGATACGCCTCTACGGTCGATTGAAGTCGGAACGGAGGACATGGGCACGGCGGTGGGCGCCTGCGACGGCTTCGCCTGCACGTTCTTCAACACCTTGGCGTGGCGCGACGACATCAGCCCGCTGCCGGTGGGGATCAACCCCCGTGTCACATTCGAGCGCATGTTCGGGGAGACCGATTCGAAAGAACGGCGCTTTGCCCGCCTCAAGGAGAAGGAAAGCCTGCTCGATTCGGTGACCGAGGAAACCGCGAAACTGAGGCGCTCGCTGGGAGCCCCTGACCGGGCCATCCTCGACGAGTATCTCGGCAACATCCGCGAAGTGGAGCAGCAACTGGACCGGATGGAAAGCCGCCTGGCGACGATTACCGGGAATCCGGAAGCGCCCGTCGGTTTGCCCGATGCGTTCGACGATCACATGACCATCACCTACAACCTGATGCACCTGGCATATCAAGGCGATATCAGCCGCGTATTTACTTTCATGACGGGTCATGAAGCCAGCGATCGCGCATACACCCACATCGGCATCCCGGAGCAGCACCATACCATTTCGCACCATGGCAACGATCCGGAGAAGCTCGCGAAATACGCCAAGATCGCCACGTACCAGATCCAGAAATTCGCCGATTTCTGCGACAAGCTGAAGGCGACGAAGGAAGGGGATGGGACGCTACTCGATCATGCCGTTTTGTATTGGGGCAGCGGAATGAGCAACGGCAACGCGCATGACCGGTACAATCCGCCGGCGGTGATCGTGGGCGGCGGCTGCGGCAGGATCAAGGGCAACCGGCACATTGTCGCGAAGGATACGCCAACCGCGAACCTGCTGCTGGCGCTGGCGCACGCGGGCGGCGCGGAGATCGACAGCCTTCCGGGGAGCACCGGCAGAATCGATCTCTAAGGACACTTCGCGGCAACCCGGCTCACCGCGGTCACATTGATGCCGTCCGCGCCTCCGGCGCCAATCAGCAGACCGTTCACCACAACGCGGGAACCTGCCATGGAATCCAGGTGCGTCACCACGTATTTGAGCGGCATTGTACGGCTGCCGAGCGGCCGCGTGGCGTCTTCTCCGGCCGGAGGAACGCGTTCCGCACGCTCGGGCGTTGTCGCTCTCGTCACTACCCAGTCCGCTCCGCTGCGCGCCAGGCAACCGACCACGCGAACCAAGGCATTCGCCGGCAGTTCGGTGCTTCCGTCCTTGGGGATAATCTGCACGTTGCCGATGTTATCCGGCCCGAGCTCGGTTGGGCCCGCGGGAAAACCGTTGGATTTCAGCATGAGCGCGACGATATCCTGATAGGCGGACGCGCTGAGGGAACCGGGCGCGCCGTTCGGCATGTTTTTGCTGACAAACTCAAGCAGATCGCCGACGGACTTCTGCGCGAAACTCTTCCAAAACGATTCGCCCACCAGTGGCGCCTTGCCTTCGGCGGCGAGCGCGTGGCAACCGGCGCATTTCTGGCCGAAAGCGATTGTACCCCGGCCGGCTTGAGCCTCCGTGTACACCCCATCCCAAACGGTTCGGCGCGTGGTGCTGGTCTGGGCGGCCGCGATTGTGGCCACGGCCGCTGCGAGGAACATGAAGCCTGGCGGCAGGACGCTCTTCATTCCGTGATCGTGTCAGGTAACCGGAGCCGTGTCAAGCTGGAATGGGCCTGGTAACTGCTTCGCTCCGTGCTTGATCGGCAGTGCGGCCGATTCGGCAGGACGTGGAATCCGCCGCTGCATTATGTCCGGAACCGGCGGTTGTGGCCGGAGCGGCCCGGCTGCAGACTGGCTCTGGTGTTTTAGAGCGGACCAAAATCGCGTTTGAGTGAGCGACGGCGTAGCTGGCGGCACAAGAATGGCGCCGTTTAGAAAACCGGAAGGTGAGAGGAACCGCGGACTAAAGGGTCTGGGAGAGCGCATCCGGTCGGCGAATGCTCGTATGCCGAGCCTCGGAATGACCTCGTTCGCGCAAGTCACGATGAATAAGTTGATCCGCGATGACCACGCTCTCGTGCCTGCTCTGCGCGATCTCGGCTTCGCCGCCGTCGCGTTCTCGTATCCGCAACGGGCCCGGCTGGGATCGACCACGATGGCCTGGTCCGAGGATTCCTCGCTGGTGAACTTCACGGACGGCCAGCTTGCGAGGGCGTGTATAGCCGATTGCTATCGCGATTCGAGCGCAATGCTGCACTTCGCAGTGTCTCTCGGCGATGCACTCCACGAACTACGAAACGGGCGCCCTATAGCCGCCTTCAAAGCTTTGGCGGACCGCCGCAATCTGACTTCCCTGGGCGCCGTCATCGAGAACGCAGGCGTTCTTTCACATCTGGCAAAGGTTGGTCGGGGAAGAAAGGAGATGGGCGTAGCTTCCGAGGTAATCTCGGCGGCTGGCCGGCGAAACAACAACAAGGACTGATGCAGAACACAGCCAGGATCGAGCTGAGCTTGACAAGGTCGCCCTATATTTAGAACAACACCTTCAGAGCGAACTGGATACTCCGTGGGCCGCCACTATTGAAAAGAGGCGGCAGCAACCCGCCGCTCGACATGTTGGCCATTTCCTGCGAGACACCGAACAAACTGCCGGCCGTCAGCAGGTTATTCCCGGATGCCGCGGGCGACGCGAAATTGGGGTGATTGAAGATGTTGAAAAACTCTGAGCGGAACTCGAAAGAGGTTCGGTCGCTTATTTTGAACCTCTTGTGCACGCCTAGGTCGAGTTGCTGGAGACCAGAGGCTCGCAGGATGTTGCGTCCCGCATTGCCGAAAGTGCCGGGCGCAGGAGTGAGGAAGGCAGCCGGATTTGCAATCCGATACGGCGGCAACGAAGAGGATACATATAGAGGCTGACCGGGCGCCACGTCGGGGCGCTGATTGTTCGCGGCGAACTGGTCACCGTCGCCGGCATTATCTCTTCCGAGCAAAGGCGTGTACGGCAGGGCCGATTGCACGGTCAGAACGCCGTCGAGCGACCAGCCAGCCAGAACTGTTGCCGCCCCCTTCGGCAGGCGCGCGGACTTCCCCGGCAGTTCATAGGTGAACGCGGCTGCCACGTTGTGGCGAACATCGAAATCACTCGACGCATATTCGGCATGGAAATCGTAAGGGTTTGATCCGGTGTAGGAGGAGTTGATGGATGTACCCGTGGGGGTCGAAGCATCGTCGAGCGAATGCGCCCATGTGTAGGAGATCATCAACTGCGCGCCGTGAGCCAGACGCTCGGTGAGATTCGCCTGGAAGGCGTTGTAACTAGAGATGGCGTCTGGGGTTGTCCCCTGGGCTGAGACAAACGGTTAAGACACTGTTGGCCGTTCGCTGAAATTTCAT
>DATGKM010000108.1:0-11129 GCA_035294665.1 Bryobacteraceae bacterium
TGGCTTTGCAACGCCAATACGCAGCCATGGCCGGCCTCGCCCTGCTCGACAAAAGCCTTGAGGAACTGGAACAGAAACTGGCGCGCGCCCGCGAGGAGGGCGCATGCCTGTTAGCCATCGGCTGGGGCGGCGGCCTGCTCACCAAGAGCTCGTGGCTCGATGCCACGAACCCCGATTACCGCCAGATCCTGCAGCAATTCTCGCTCTACAACCGCGCGCTTTCGACCAACCTGCCATTCCCCAAGACACGCCGCATCGTGTTCTTGAATAACAAGCCGGCGACTTTGCCCGGGTGGGTGGAGTTGCGTGTAACGGATTCCTAACCGGCCGATCGAACCAGCGGCCCCACCGGATCGAGACCTGTCCGCTTTCGAGAATCACAATCAGAGAGTCGGGCGTAGTCTCGATAGCTTTTGCCAAAAGGGGCTTTGTCTTAGTCTCCACTATATCCTCGAAGATGTTCCGGCCACGCCGCGACGATCTGCTCGAAGTGCTCGAAAACGATCTGCCGGACCCACCCTCCCCTCACGGCACAATGATATTCTTCCGCACCGCGTACAGCACAATTTCCGCCGTGTTATGCAGATTCAGTTTCTGCATCAGGCTCGTGCGGTGGGACTCGATCGTATAAGGGCTCAGGTTCAACAGCCCCGCTACCTCTTTATTCGATTTTCCTTCCGCCAAAAGTTGCAGCACTTCCTTTTCGCGCTCGGTCAGAAGGTCGTACGAATCCCGCACCTTGTTCTTCTTCATTGTCTGAAGATATTCGTCGAGCAAGGTGGAGGCGATCACCGGGCTGAAGTAGGGCCGTCCCTTCGCCACTGTCTGCACGGCGGGAAGGATATCGCCTTCGGCGGAGTCTTTCAGCAGGTAACCTTTGGCGCCCGCGGAGAGTGCCCGCAAAATGTAGCTTTCGTCGGAGTGCATGCTGAGGATAATCACTTTGATTTCGGGGTCGCGGCCGAGGATTTGGGACGTGGCATCGACCCCGTTCAGCATCGGCATCGCGATGTCCATAACGACTATGTTCGGGTGCAACTCCGCGGCCAAGCGGACAGCTTCGCGCCCGTCGGACGCCTCTCCGACAACCGCAATTTCCGGGGATTTTTCCAGTAACGCCCGGAGGCCCTGGCGGACTATGCCGTGGTCATCCGCTATTAACACTCGAAAGTTCATTCCGCATTTCCGGCGGCCCCGCCTGGGCTGATAAGGCCTGGGTTGATGAGGCTTGACTTGGTAACGCTTGGATCGGCAATTGAATAAAAATGCGCGTCCCGCGGCCCGGTTGAGACTTGATGTCCAGCATCCCGCGAATTTCCCGCACACGTTCTTCCATGCCGAGCAGGCCCAGGCCGCGGCGCCGCGCTTGCCGGCGATCGAACCCGATTCCGTCGTCTTCGATCACCGCGCGCACGTCGCGCGTACGCCGCTCGATGGTAACCTTGATCTGCTTCGCGTTGGAGTGGCGGCTGGCGTTGGTGAGCGCTTCCTGCACAATACGGTAAATGCAGGTGCGCACGTCGTCGGAAACCGAATCCACATCGCCTTCGATCGAAAGTTCCACCGGAACATCGTTGCGCAGCGTGAATTCCTTGGCTTGCCAGCGCAGTGCCGGAGAAAGACCCAAATCGTCGAGCATCGAAGGCCGCAAAAACATCGCCAGGTTCCGCACCGTGCGCAGGCTCTGCTCGGCAATCCGCTTGGTGGCCAGCAGGCGCTGGTGGAAGGCCGGATCCTGGCGGGCGTGAGGGCCGTCCAGGTTGCCGAGTTCCATGCGCAATCCCGTGAGCATCTGTCCCACTTCATCGTGAAGCTCGCGCGAAATGGTGCGCCTTTCCTGCTCCTGCACTTTCACCAATTGATGTGAAAGTTCGCGCAATTCCGACTGCACGGAATCGGAATGGCGCTCCAGCCGACGCATATGCCAAACCGTCAAGCCCGCAATCAGCAGCCCCATCAGAAGCGATGTGCCCGCCATCGCCCAAAGGAAGCGCCGGAAATTGTTCTCGGAAAGCCGTGTTTTTTCCTGCTGGATCGCCAGGTCGCGCGCATTCAGGTTTTCCAGGTCGCTGGCCATCTGCAAGGCGGAGCCGCGCTGTTTCAATTGCAGCTTCAGCAGTTCCCATTGTGTGCTGCCGGAAAGGATCGGTTCCCAATCGGAGGCCTGATTCAGCGGCCGCATGTAATTTTCCACTTCGGCTCGCAAACGCGTAAGCGAAGGCGCTTCACCCGGCGTCAGCAGGTTTTCCAGAGTCTTGAGGTGCTGCGCGGTGGAATCTTTGATCTCCTCGAATTGTTCCCCATATTGCGGCGCATGCGATTGTGCGGGATCGAGCAGAAAGTCGCGCTTCAGAATGCCGGCCAAGTACAGATCGGACCGTATTCGCATCAGGGCGTCGGCAATTTTGTAGTGTCGCTCGTAGGCGTCGGACAACTGCTTGCGGCTGCGGAAGGTCTCGCCGATCGTGGTCAGCGTGAATATGGTGATGAGCGCCAGCAGCAGCGCGAAGCCCAAACTCAGCCTCACCCAGACGCGGCCCCAGATCATAGTTGATCCCCCCAAACGCCAGGATATCTCTTGTTTCGGAGGGATGGCACGGAGAGAACCTGGGTGGTGCCTTTTCGGGACCGATTTGGTGGATCGATGGGATGCGCCGGCGCCGTCGTAGTTTTTATCTTGAAATCGGCGAATTGGCCACTTATATCCACGATGGCGTCCAAATCGGAATTGCGGGGATTGCTTACAAAGACGCTCGGCGGTATGGGCCGATTCATTGTGGCATCGAATCGGGAACCGTTCGTTCACGAGCATCACGAGGGGCGTATTATTTGCAGGCAGCCGGCAGGCGGTTTGACTTCGGCTTTGGTACCGGTGTTAAAGAGCTGCGGCGGAGTTTGGGTGGCGGAGGGTAGTGGCTCGGCGGATAGGGACGTGGTAGACGGCCACTCCTGTGTATCGGCGCCGGGCGGCAAGCCTTCTTACAAACTGCGGCGCGTATGGCTCCCAGAGCGCTTACGGCGCGAATACTACTGCGGCCTGTCGAATCGGGCTCTCTGGCCGCTATGCCACAATGCGTATCAAAGACCACACTTTTCGGCGGCGGAGTGGGAAAGCTATCGCCGCGCCAATGAAATCTTCGCCGCGGCCATTCTCGAGGAAGCCGCCGGCGAGCCCGCGCTGGTTTTCGTGCAGGACTACCATTTGGCGCTCGTGCCCCGGCTGCTGCGGAAGCGCAATCCCGATCTGGTGATTGCTCACTTTTGGCACATCCCGTGGCCCGATCCGGAAACATTTTTTACGTTCCCCTGGAGCGGCGAATTGCTGGATGGAATGCTCGGAAACAATCTCATCGGCTTTCAACTGAGGCGGCACGCCGCGAATTTTCTCCGCTCGGTCGAGCGGGCGGGCGAAAGTCTCGTCGATTCCCCCATCGATGGCGGAGCAGGGCGCGTTTTTGGCGAGGCGAACGATACCACTGTGCAGGATTTCCCCATTGGAATCGACTTCGATAGCCATGAGAAAATGGCGGCCAGCACGGAAACGCTGGCCGCTATGGAAGAATGGCGAGCCCGCGTCGGCCCGAATCTGCGTCTCGGCATTGGAATCGACCGGATCGATTACACCAAAGGCATTCCCGAACGCCTCCGCGGGCTGGAGCTGTTTTTCGAGCGTCACCCGTGCTGGCGGGGCAAGCTGGTGTTTGTTCAGGTGGGCGTGCCCAGCCGGCGCGATGTCCCCGAGTATCAGGCGCTCTCGGATGAGATCCAGGCCGCCATTACTGCACTAAACCAGCGTTGGGGGAGGAGCGATTGGCAGCCGGTTCACTTTGTGAATCGGAACCTGCCGGCGGAACAGATGATGGCGCTGCACCGGCTGGCCGATTTCTGCCTGGTGACGCCTCTGCATGATGGAATGAACCTGGTGGCGAAAGAATTCGCAGCCAGCCGCAAGGACCTGGATGGCGTGCTGGTGCTCAGCAGATTCGCCGGGGCCGCCGAAGAGCTGAACTCTGCCGTGCTGGTGAATCCGTTTTCCGAAGAGGAAATCGCCGATGGCATCCATACCGCGCTGGCCATGCCGCGCGGCGAGCGGATGAGGCGCATGCTGCGCATGCGTTCCGCGGTTAGGGCCAATCACATTGGCCAATGGGCGGCAAACATCTTTTCTGCTGTTGCCGGTACGGCCGAAACCGGCGCGGCAGCGCCCGCACTCGAAACGCTGGCGCAACCGGCGGCCGCGGCGGAGATCGCTTACTGATGACTTCCGTAAGTTCTACCCTCGCCGCCCCAATCGAAATCTGGCCCGCGCTTGCCTCGCTGCGGAGGCGAATTGCCGCGGCCGAACGGTTTTTCCTTTTCCTCGATTTCGACGGCACTCTGGCGCCGATAGTTCCGACCCCTTCGAAGGCCCAGATGCCTCGGGGCCTCGCCTCGATTCTCGGCACTCTGTGCGCGAGGCGAGATGTTGTGGCCGCCGCCGTAATCAGCGGCCGGGCCTTGGGCGATGTAGCGGCGCGGGTCGGTTTGCCCGTAATTTACGCCGGTAATCACGGTCTCGAAATCCGCGGCTTAGGGCTCGAATACGCCGCGCAAGTTCCTCCTCAGGCGTTGCTCCAACTTTTCGATTGCTGCGAACTGCTGCGCGCCCGGCTGGACCGCTTCCCCGGAGCCTGGATTGAGCATAAGCAGCGGACCGCCACGCTGCATGTGCGCCACGTGGCCCGGTTCCGGCTTCCGGAACTGGAGGATTTGCTGGGGACGGCGATGGCGAATTATCCCGAACTGCACCTTCGCGGCGGAAAGGAGATCTTCGAGATCTGCCCGGATATTCCCTGGAACAAGGGCCACGCGGTCCGCTGGATTTTGCGCCAAATGCGCGGCCGCGAAGAGGATGCCATCTGCCTCGGGGACGATATTTCGGACGAAGATATGTTTCGTGAGCTGAGCCGCGGAATCACCATCCGCGTCGGCGCAACGGCCGATAGCGCGGCTCGGTACTGGATGGCGGAAACGGACGTTTTGCAATTCTTTTCGGTTCTCGCGGAAACAGCCCAAAGAGTGAGGTGAATCATGCAAGCAGCTACAGCTCGAGCCAAAGTGAACGATCGGGAGATGCCGGACTGTGCCGCCGATGCCTTGTGGGAGTTGTTTTGCAAACGGCTGCTCTCGGCCGTGCGCGACTGCAACTGCACTGCCGGCGAGACCATGTGGACCATCTCCACGGAGTCCCAGCGGGTGGAAATCCGATCCACAACCCGCCCGCTGGCCCGCCTGGAACTGCTCTTCGACGCCGCCCGCGCGCGCTTGTGTTGCACCTTCGGAACGTCGCCGAAGGCGCGCTGGAGTTTTCGCCTTCTGCCGCATGAGAACTCGGTACGCCGCGGCTCCCGGATGTACAGTGTGGATGACACTGTCAATTCCATCCTCGACCGGCTGGTGACCATCGCGGCTAGAAGATACGGAAACGACGGTGGGTGCGAGCCGGCGAAAAGCCGGCGGCACGAGCCGAAATGAGTTCAGTTGCCTCAAGTGCCACGAAATGGGGGCGAGTCGGCCCGTTCCATCTTTGTTAAACCACTAACTCCTGGGTTCCTTTGGCGCGCGCTCTTGGAAGGCCGCTTGCTTCCCCAAGCACATGCCGCGAACAATTCTGCCTGGTAAACCATACCCGCAGGGCGCCACCTGGGATGGCACTGGAGTTAACTTCGCGGTCTATTCGGAACGCGCCACGGCCGTAGATCTGTGTCTCTTTGCCGATCTCGATTCGCCCCGTTCGGAAAACGTCGCCATGCGGGAATGCACCGGTTTCGTGTGGCACTGCTACGTTCCCGGTGTCAGGCTGGGCCAGCTTTACGGATATCGCGTGCACGGCCCGTACGAGCCGGAACGGGGCCATCGCTCGAATCCGGCGAAATTGTTGATCGATCCTTATGCCAAAGCTCTGGCCGGTCCTTTGAACTGGGATGCGCCGGTTTTCGGATACAAACTCGGCGACCCAGCCGGCGACCTCTCCCGTGACGATTCCGATGACGCCTGGGGCGTGCCCAAGTGCGTCGTGACCACTTCGCATTTCGATTGGGAGAACGACCGCCCTCCCGGCAGAACCCTGCACGAAAGTATCATCTACGAAGTTCACGTGAAGGGCTTCACCGCCCGGCATCCGGATATTCCCGAGGAGCTCCGCGGCACTTATGCGGGACTGGCGCATCCGGCCGCGATCGAATATCTGAAGAAGCTCGGCATCACCGCCGTCGAGCTGATGCCGGTGCATGAGTTCATTGACGACAAGGTTCTGCTGGACAAAGGGCTGCGGAACTACTGGGGCTACAACTCGATCAATTTCTTTTCTCCGGAGGCGCGCTACAGCGCCAATGGATACCAGGGAGAACAGATCGGCGAATTCAAGCACATGGTGAAGATGCTGCACCGCGCCGGCATCGAAGTGATCCTCGACGTCGTCTACAATCACACGGCCGAAGGCAACCAGCTCGGCCCCACTCTCAGTTTCCGGGGAATCGATAACGCCACGTACTATCGCCTGCAGCAAGACAACCCGCGCTACTACACGGATTTCACCGGCACGGGCAACACACTGAACGTGCGCCATCCGCAGGTGCTCAAGCTGATTATGGACAGCCTGCGCTACTGGGTGCAGGAAATGCACGTGGATGGGTTCCGGTTCGATCTGGCCGCCGCGCTGGCGCGCGAACTGCATGCCGTGGACCGGCTTTCCGCCTTTTTCGACATCATCAACCAGGACCCGGTGATTTCGCAGGTGAAGCTGATCGCCGAACCATGGGATGTGGGCGAAGGCGGTTACCAGGTGGGCGAGTTCCCGCCGTTGTGGGCCGAGTGGAACGGCCGCTACCGCGACGTGGTGCGGCGCTATTGGAAGGGAGACGATGGCCAGTTGGCCGAGTTGGGTTATCGCCTCACCGGTTCGAGCGACTTGTACCAGCATGACGGCCGCCACCCCGGCGCCAGCATCAACTTCGTCACCGCGCACGATGGGTTCACGCTCCACGACCTGGTGAGCTATAGCCAGAAACACAACGAGGCGAACGGCGAGGAAAACCGCGACGGCACCAACGACAACCACTCCTGGAATTGCGGCGCAGAAGGAGTTACTGAGGACCCGAAGATTCTTGCCCTGCGCGAAAAACAGGTGCGCAACTTCCTGTTGACTCTGCTGGTTTCACAGGGAGTTCCCATGATCTGCGGGGGCGACGAAATCGGCCGCACACAAAAGGGCAATAACAACGCCTACGCGCAGGACAACGAAACCAGTTGGTTCGATTGGAATTTGAACGACCGTGCGAAATCGCTGCTGGAGTTCACGCAGCAGCTCGTAAAGCTCCGCCTCGATCATCCCAACCTGCATCGCCGCAAGTTTTTCCAGGACCGCCCTATCAGTCCGGCCACGCCGGAGCGCCGGGTGAACGGGAAGACCGAGAAAGACCTCACGTGGCTCCGTCCGGACGGCGGCGAAATGACGGAGGAGGAATGGCACGCCGGGTGGGTGCGCTGCATCGGCTTCAAACTAAGCGGGCGCACGCTGGAAGATGTGAACGGCGTGGGGGAGCCGATCCGCGATGAAACCTATTTGATCATGTTCAACCCACACCACGAGCCGATCCAGTTCTACATGCCGCGCGAACCTGGAGTGGCGTGGCAGGTGCTCTTCTACACGGATACGCAAACGACGGAGCGGCCGGTGATCGGCCCCGGAGAATATTACGAGCTGGGCCCGCATACTGGTGCGGTGTTGCAGGAACGGGCGGATTGAGCGGATTCCGGCGATATCCTATCGGCGCTGAAGTACTCGACGGCGGCGTCCATTTCCGCGTTTGGGCTCCGCGGCGCAAGTCCGTAGATATCGTCTCAAACGGCGGGACAGGCTACAGCCTGTCAACCGCGCGAAGCGCGGCCGTCTCCGACGGAGCGGTACCTCTCGAACCCGAACCCGGTGGCTATTTCTCCGGGTTTCTCCTCGGCATCGCCGCAGGCGCGCTCTACCGCTTCCGAGTGGATGAGGGCGAGCGCCTTCCCGATCCCACATCGCGCTTTCAGCCTCAAGGGCCTCACGGCCCGTCCGAGATTGTCGATCCGGCGGCCTTCGCGTGGACCCATCAGGCCTGGCGCGGTCTCGAGCTGCCCGGCCAGGTAATCTACGAAATGCACATCGGCACGTTCACGCGCGAAGGCACGTTTGAAGCCGTGCGGCGCGAACTGCCGGAACTGGAGCGCATCGGCATCACCGCGGTGGAGCTGATGCCGGTGCCGATTTTCCGGGGCGGTTTGGCTGGGGCTACGATGGC
Organism: Bryobacteraceae bacterium; assembly: GCA_035294665.1. Classification (GTDB taxonomy): domain Bacteria; phylum Acidobacteriota; class Terriglobia; order Bryobacterales; family Bryobacteraceae; genus PSRJ01. The sequence continues at coordinate 8,319 of DATGKM010000108.1, forward strand.
GTCGGGCTGTTCGCGCCTGTGGCTCTCTACGGCCGCCCCGACGATTTCCGCCGCTTCGTGAACGATGCGCACCGCGCCGGACTCGGCGTTCTGCTCGATGTCGTTTACAACCACCTGGGCTTCGGCCGCACCATTAGGGTGCTCAAGGGCTACGGCAGCACCACGGTTTCCGAGGTCGATACGCAATACGCCCCCTGTGGCTGCTCGCCGCTCGGCAAAGTCTCAGCCGTTTCCGAACCGTACGCGCCCGGCGGCACGCCCGTGTGGACCACCTATACCTATGACGGCAGCGGCCGTATGCTCACCTCCACCGCGCCCGATGGCAGCGTGACACAATATTCGTATCAGGGAAACAACACAACCGTGACCGATCCGGCCGGCAATGGAAGACCTACACGAAGGACGCCTACGGCAACCTGGTCACCGTCACCGAACCCGCTGTCAGGAAGCGGTGTTTCAAAGTGAAACGCAGAGCCGGGTTATACAGGTGGTGTAAGGTTCGCACTACGATGGTTTCCGTCTCCTTCACGTGCTGCGGGAGCACGATCGAGGCGATCGCGGGAGTGATTGTGAAGGTTGCAATCAATGCTCCCGCCAGAGCATAACCGTAGGTGCGCGCCATCGGGCCGAATATCTGCCCTTCCACCCCCTGCATGGTGAACAGAGGCACGAAACCGGCCACCGTGATCAGCGCTGAGAACATTACTGCTTTATCCACCTGGAGCGCGCTGACCAGGATCATCCGCAGGCGGTCGGTCCACCGGAACGTGGTTCTCTCTTCCACGTGCTCGCCCGTGGTCGGGTCCGGACCCCACGCACCCCGCGCCAAACGCTGCAGCAGCCCCTGTCTTTCTTCGGGTCCTCGCTGGAAGTTCTTGAAGACGTTCTCGACCAGAATTACCGCCGAATCGACAATGATCCCGAAATCAACAGCGCCGACGGAAAGCAGATTCGCGCTTTCTCCCATAATCACGAGAATGATGGTGGCGAAAAACAATGCGAAGGGTATGTTGATCCCAACAATGATCGCGCTGCGAAGGTTTCCCAAAAAGATCCACTGGATCAGGAAAACCAATAGGCATCCGTAAACCAGGTTGTGCAGAACCGTGTGCGTAGTGATCGCGATCAGGCTCGACCGGTCATAGTAGGGAAGAACGCGGACTCCCGGCGGCAGACTCCCGTCGTGATTCAGAGTGGCGATCACCTCCTTGACTTTGGGGATCATTTCGGCGGTTTTTTCCGTTCGCCGCTGCACGACGATCGCGCCCACTACGTCGTCCTGGTTATCCCGGCCCAAAATCCCGAGCCTTGGCCGGTATCCGACCGAAACTTTGCCGACGTCCTTGATCAGAATCGGTACGCCGTTCTGCTGGCTCAGGACGACGTTTTCGATATCGCCTACTTTATAACCCTCGGTCAAATCGTCATTGCCGCCGTCGTTAATCAGGCCGACACCGCGAATGTTGATGGACTGTTGGCCCACGCGGATTTCGCGCCCGCCGACGTTGATGTTTGCATTACCGAGCGCAGTTAGAATTTGGGGAACCGTAACGCTGTAGGCTTCCAGTTTGTGAGGATCGACCTCGACCTCGAATTCCTTAGTGGGACCTCCCCAGCTATTGACGGCCGCGATGCCTGGAATCGTGAGCAGCCTGCGCGCAACGATCCAGTCTTGAACGGTACGTAGATTGGTGATTCCGAAATGCGGCGGGCCCACAACCTGATAGCGATAAATTTCCCCGGTCGAGCTGTTCGCCTGGATGGTTGGCGTCAAATTCCCTGGCAGACTGACGTTCTGCTGCATAGCCACCGATGCCTGGCTGTAGGCGAAGAAATAATCGATCCCGTACTTGAAGCTGACGCGGACAAATGACAAACCGTAGAAAGAAGTCGAGCGGATCACGTCAATGCCGGGGGTGGCATAGAGGCCGATTTCCATCGGAATCGTGTAGTAGCGCTCCATCTCCTCCGCCGAAAGGCCGGGCGCCTGCGCCGTGATTTCCAGGATTACTGGAGTCGGGTTTGGATAGGCCTCGATATTCAGTAACTTGAATGCGACGATTCCGGCGCCGGCAAAAAGCAGCAAACCGACAATCACAATCGCGCGCCGGCTCAAGCAAAAGGCAAGAAGAGATTTGAACATGGTGGTTTTACTCCGCTTGTTGGTCCGCCACCATGTTGCTCAAGAACACGGCGCCATCTGTCACGACCAACTCCCCCCGGCGCAAACCACTGAGAATCTGAACGCGGTCGTCCCTCCGCAAGCCCGTTGTAACGACCCTTTGCTCAAAATGATGGCGGTCAGTCGTCACCCAGACAGTCATCGTGCCATCTGGTTCGCGCACCACACTGTTGGCGAGGACTGCGATCCCAACCTTCGGACCATCGACAGCGATAACGAAGTTCGCGAGCATTCCAGGGCGTAGCTCGTCCTTGGGGTCCTCGACCTCTGAACGAACCGTTTCACGGTGCGTATTTGAATCTACGCTCGGGTAGATCTTTGTTACCCTGCCTCTAAACACGCGGTTGGGGTAGGCCATTACCTTAACTTCAACCGCCTGTCCCAGACGAAGCAAAGCGATATCACTCTCGATGACTTCGGCTAACATCCACTTGATTGTGTTCGGCGACAATTAAAATTCCCGGCTGACGACAATTAAAATTCCCGCTCGCGTTGACTCGCCAAAAATGTTACCCAGCGCGACTCGTTGCCTCATGAAACATGTTACCGGTCCCAATGAAAGGGACGGGTGGCAGATTGAGGAGGCAACTGAGTGTGGCAACCAGACGTGAACTGACTGAGGCGGTGGC
>DATGKM010000109.1:0-42009 GCA_035294665.1 Bryobacteraceae bacterium
TGCACCTGGATGGTAGGAAAATCGACGTTCGGCAGGTCGCTCACCGGCAGCGCGCGGTACCCCATGATGCCGAACAGCAGGATGCCCAGCATGACGAGTGTGGTCATCACCGGACGGCGGATAAAAATGTCGGTAATACTCATCGCCCCCAAAGCTCAGGAAGAAAACCCGCTCGAACGCAAACCCCCGCTCGAACCACCTTTGCCGCGCGGTGTATCCATTCTACTCGCGAATTCTTGGGCGAACCACCGGGGTGCCGGGAATGGCTCTAATGGGCTATGGCGTATTTGCGTTCTGCCTTTTCGTTCGCAACCGGGAATAGCAGTGCGAACGTGGAGCCGCGGCCGGGCATGCTGGCCTGCGGCGCCGTTGCGATCCAGATCGCATTGACGTTCGCCGCGATCGACACGGACGCCAGTTACGCTCCACGCGCCCGGGCTTCCACCGCAACGGTTTGGTCGAGCCGCGGTTGTTTGGGGCGGCGTAAAGGCTACCCGCGATTGTGAGAAGGCAGCGTCTGCGCGAGATCATCTGTGGGTGATTGCGGCGCTACTCCTCAAGCTACAATACACCCAATGGCTGAAGGTGAGGTCGACGAGAGCCCAGCGGGGAAGTCCGTGGAATCGTTCGAAAGCTGCCTGGACGAGCTGGAGCAGGTGGTGAAGCAGCTCGAAGCCGGGGATCTGCCGCTGGAGCGCGCCATCGAACTGTTCGAGCGGGGCATGGGCCTTAGCGAGAGCTGCCGCAAACAACTGGAAGAAGCCGAAACGCGCGTGGAAACGCTGATCCGCAAGGATGGCAAGCTTCAGCCGGAACCGTTCCGCCCGCCTAATTCCGATAAATCATGAACCTGAACGAGTACCAGCGACTGGTGGATTCGGAACTGGACCGTCTGGTGCCTCCGGAGACGGCGGCGCCGGAAACCATTCACCGGGCGATGCGCTACAGCCTGTTCGCGGGCGGGAAACGCATCCGCCCGATTCTCTGCCTGGAAGCGGCGCGCGCGGTGTGCGGCTCGTTTTGCGGGGCGCTGCCGGCGGCGTGTTCGCTCGAGCTGGTGCATACGTATTCTCTGATCCACGACGATCTGCCCGCCCTGGACAACGACGATTACCGCCGCGGTAAGCCGACGAATCACAAAGTTTTCGGGGAGGCCATGGCAATCCTGGCCGGCGACGCGCTGTTGACGCTGGCTTTCGAGGTGCTGGCGAAGCTGGAGGCGCCGGCCGAACGGAAAGCCGCGATGCTGGCGGAGCTGGCGGGGGCGGCGGGCACGGTAGGGGGCATGATCGGCGGCCAGGTGGCGGACCTGGAAGGCGAAGGTAAGCCGCCGGAGGCGGCCCTGCTCGATTCCATTCACCGCGCCAAAACCGGAGCTCTGCTGCGCGCCAGCCTGCGGATTGGCGCGATCGCCGCGGGCGCGAACCGGGCCCATTACGAAGCGCTTTCCTGCTATGGCGAGCACATCGGGCTGGCGTTCCAGATTGTGGACGATATTCTGGACGTGGAAGAGTCGTCGGCCGCTTTGGGCAAGACCTCGGGAAAGGATGCGCGGCAGCAGAAGATCACTTTTCCGGCGGTTTATGGATTGGAAGAATCGCGCCGCATGGCGGAGGCCGAATGCGCGCACGCGCACCTGGTTCTGGAATCGTTCGGAGAGCAGGCCGCGGGGCTGCACCAATTGGCCGATCTGATCGTACACCGGAAATCGTGAAGGTACGCCTGGACCGGCTGCTGGTGGAACGCGGCTTGGCGGAATCGCGCGAGAAAGCCCAGGCGATGATCATGGCGGGCGAAGTGCTGGTCAACGGCCAGAAGGCGGCCAAGGCCGGGCAGATGACGGCGGCCGATTCCGCGATTGAGGTGCTGGCCAGGCCGCAATTCGTCAGCCGCGGGGGGATCAAGCTGGCCGCCGCCCTGGCGCATTTCGCGATCGATGTGACGGGCCTGATCTGCGCCGATATAGGGGCCTCCACGGGCGGATTCACCGACGCGCTTCTCCAAGCGGGCGCGGCGCGGGTGCATGCGGTGGATGTGGGCGCGGGACAGCTTGCGTGGAAGCTGCGCACGGATGCGCGCGTGGTGGTGCACGAAAGCGTGAATGCGCGGGAAATGGAGCCGGGGCTGATTGGCGAAGCGGTCGATCTGGTGACTTGCGATGTGAGCTTCATTTCGGTGACCCTGATTTTGCCCGCCGCGGTGCGGCTGCTTCGGCCGGATGGCCGGATGGTCATTCTGGTGAAACCGCAGTTCGAAGTGGGCAAAGGAAAGGTAGGCAGGGGAGGGATTGTGCGGGATCCCGTACTGCATCGGGCGGCATGCGAGCGAGTGATCGGAGCAGTGCGGCAACTGGGCTTCACCACCGAAGTCATAGACAGTCCGATACTCGGAGCGGAAGGGAACCGGGAATTTTTGCTGTACGCCAGAAGGTAAGTCGCTATACTAGGCAAACTGCGGGTACGGTGGGAAACACCCGCGGGCCAGGGGGGACTGTGCGAGATCCGGAAATGCCACGGGCAGCGCGCGCGCTTTATGCCCGAGATTAGGCGGGTGGGAATTATCTCAAAGCCATCGGTGGCGGCGGGCGCAAAACTGGTGCCGCGCGTGATCCAGTGGCTGCGAGAGCGATGTATTGAGGTGCGGTGCGATGCCGAGACCGCGGCGTATGCTCCCGCCGAGAGTGGCGTGCCGCGGGCGGAGGTGCCGGAAAACTGCGACCTGGTGATTGTGCTGGGAGGCGATGGCACGCTGCTTTCGGCGGCGCGTGCGATTGGAAAACGGGAGATCCCGCTGTTCCCGGTGAACCTGGGCGGTCTGGGGTTCCTCACGGCAATCACGCTGGATGACGTCTTCCCCGAACTGGAGCGGGCGCTGCGCGGGGAGCACCGGATTGCCAAACGGAAGTTCCTGAGCACGGAACTGCTGCGCAACGGCAGCATCGTCAGCAGTTACGACGCTTTAAACGACGCCGTTCTGACGAAATCGGAAATCGCGCGCATGATCGATTTGAAGGCTTATGTAGACGAGCAGTTTGTGGCCAACTACAAAGCCGATGGGTTGATTATTTCGACGCCGACGGGTTCGACAGCCTATTCGCTGGCAGCGGGCGGACCGATCATCTTCCCTTCCGTTCCGGCGATTTGCCTGACGCCGATCTGCCCGCACATGCTGACGAACCGGCCGGTGGTGGTTCCGGAGACCAGCGTGGTGCGGGTGATTTCCAGCGCTCCGAACGGCAGCGTGTTCCTGACCATCGACGGCCAGACGGGGAGCCCGGTGGAAGAGGGCGATACGATCGTATGCCGCAGTTCGCGTTTCGCGCTGCACCTGGTGCGCCCGCCGCACGCGATGTTCTTCGACGTGTTGCGGCAGAAGCTGAAGTGGGGCGAGAGGTGAAGCGGCCGTCGCTCACCGCGTGGATCTTCTTCGGAATGGCCGCGGGGGTGGCCCTTGGCATGGCGGCTCCGGGATTCGCCCGGCGCCTGGACCCGATTTCGGCGGTTTTCCTACGGCTGATCCGTTCGATTGTGGCGCCGCTGCTGTTCGGGACGCTGGTGGCGGGCATAGCGGGCGCGGGAGACCTGAAGCGCATGGGGCGCATCGGGGTGAAGGCGCTGGTGTACTTCGAGGTGGCGACCACGATTGCGCTGTTCGTGGGGCTGGCGGCCGTAAACCTGACGCGCCCGGGAGCGGGCGTGCCGATTGGAACCTCGAGCGCCGCGGCCGGGTTGCCCCTGGCGCAATCGATACCACAATCCACGGGGAAAAGCCTGCTGGAATATATTTTCCCAGCCAGCATTGTGGATGCGATGGCGCGGAACGATGTGCTTCAAGTGGTGGTGTTTTCGTTTCTCTTCGGGGCGGCGTGCGCGGCGATCGGCGCCAAGGCCGCGCCGGTGGTTTCGTTTGCGGGCGCGCTGGCCGAGGTGATGTTCCGCTACACGCGCTACGTGATGTACCTTGCGCCGGTTGGCGTGGCGGCGGCAATTGCGGTGACGGTGGGTGGCAACGGAGCGAGGGTGTTGTTCGGCCTGGGGAAACTGGTGGCGGCTATGTATGCCGCCCTCGCGCTATTCGTGATTGCCGTGCTGGGGGGAACCCTGGTGTTGTTTCGCATTCCCTTCGGGCCCTTCTACCGGGCGGTGCGGGAGCCGTTCGCGATCGCGTTCTCGACGGCTTCGAGCGAGGCAGCGCTGCCGCTGGCTTTAGAAAACATGGAGCAGTTCGGCGTTCCAAAACATATCGCCGGTTTTGTGTTGCCGCTGGGGTATAGCTTCAATCTGACCGGCACGGCTTTGTATCTCTCGCTGGCTTCCCTCTTCATCGCCCAGGCTGCCGGAATTCACCTGACGGCCGGCGAGCAAATGGCGATGATGCTCACATTGATGCTCACCAGCAAAGGCGTGGCCGGCGTGCCGCGCGCGGCGCTGGTGATTCTGGCGGGAACGATTTCTACTTTCCGCCTGCCGGCCGAAGGGATTTCCATTCTGTTAGGCGTCGATGCCGTGCTCGATATGGCGCGCACCGCGGTGAACGTATTGGGTAACTGCGCGGCCGGCGCGGTAGTGGCGCGCTGGGAAGGCTACAAGATCGGAGCAGGTTACCCGCCCGCCGCGTAGTAACCGTCCGCGGCTGCGCTGAGTGCCGCATCCGGTCCCAAGGCCCGGCCGCTTCCTTACAATCGCGGCTCTGATCTGGCTCGCGGTTTACTTTTGAAGATGCGTCCGGCATGCTCCCGGTTACATCCTAATCGGTTCTGACGCGTAATCCGGCGAGTTCCCTTATTCAATGACTAAATCGAACTAGTCTCGATAGCGCGACATCCCGCGACTTTTCGTTTTAGAGTCACTGGAACTCTTTTTTTTACGCTTTGAAATTTATAGAGGAGGGTGGATGAGCTTTGGTGGCGGGAGTTTGCCTAGCCGGCACGTAATCTATAGTTTGTTGACGGTTATCGGGAACTGGTTTTTGGCTTTCGTCCTGCTGGGTGCGATGGTGAACCGGCCGCTTGGGCCGGCAAATATCCTTACGGCCAACGGAGACAACTACAGGACCAATTCCAACCTGGAAGAGGCGCAACTGACTCCGGCGAATGTCCGGCCGGGTAGTTTCGGCAAGCTGGGATCGTTCGCTACTGACGGCCAGGTATATGCCCAACCGTTGTATGTCAGTAACTTGCTCCTTGCGGATGGCAAGAGGCATAACGTGGTGTTCCTCGCCACGATGCACAATTCGGTGTACGCATACGATGCGGACCAGGTAAGCGGGGCGGCGCCGCTCTGGAAAATCAATCTCGGTCCCTCGGTGCCGGTTTCATTATGGAATTCCAGTTATACGGATATCTCTCCCGAAGTCGGCATTCTCGGCACGGGAGCGATCGATCCACAAACAAACGTTTTATACGTAGTTGCCGAGATTCTGCAGAATGGAACCGCGGCGTTTACGCTGCATGCATTAAACCTGCTGGATGGTTCGGAAGCAATGAACGGGCCGGTGACGATTCACGCCGGCGCGAGTGGTTCGGGCGCGGGATCGGTCGGCGGGCAGTTAGTGTTCAATCCGGTTCAGCATCTGCAGCGCCCGGGCCTGCTTTTGACGAATCAATCTGTTTATGTCGCTTTCGGATCGCACATGGACCAGAGTCCGTGGCACGGCTGGGTGATCAGCTATCGCGCGGCGGATCTGCGCGTCGAGCAAGGCGCGTTTCTGACCACCGCTAATGGAGAGGGCGGCGCCATCTGGCATTCGGGGCGCGGGTTGGCCGCGGATGACGCCGGAAACATTTACGCCATGACCGGGAATGGGGACTTCGATGGCTCAACCAATTTCGCCGAAAGCTTTCTGAAGCTATCCGGCGCGGCGGCTACTCTGGCCGACTGGTTTACTCCGGCAAACTGGCAGGCTCTCACTGACGTCGATGCAGACCTTTCAACGGGTCCTATCGTGATCCCCGGAACACACACTCTGGTCGGGGGCGATAAATTTGGACAACTTTATTTAGTCAACGGCGATTGGATGGGTAAGCTCGGGACGGAGAATTCGCCAGGCGCGGTGATCCTGCCGGGGGCCGTGATCGGCGGCATGTTTAATTTCGCGCTGTGGAATCAATCGAGCGAGGCTTACCTTTACGTTCAGGGAGAACAGGACGCGATCAAGTGCTATCGCATAACGGCCGGCGCATTCGAGGAAACTCCGGTTTCCGCCGGCACGGCGCAGGTGGCGTCACCACGGGTGGGTCTGACGATTTCGGCGAATGGAGTGCGAAACGGCATTCTTTGGGAAACTACCGGCGACTCCAACCCAGGCACGCTGCACGCGTTTGATGCCGCGAACCTAAGCAACGAATTGTGGAACAGCGATATGAGCCCAGGCGACACTTTGGGCTCGTTTATGAAGTTTGCCAACCCGACTGTGGCCAATGGCAAGGTATACGTGGGAACCGGTTCCGGTTCCGTGGTGGTTTATGGACTGACCTGTGCGAACGGCCGTAGTTTGAAGTTAGCGGGCTGTACCAGCTACTGACAGATACTTCTCAAAGAAGCGGGCGGCGGCTTCGTAAGCCTCGCACCAGTGACGCCAGAGCAGGAACTCATGCACCTCGTCGGGAAAGATGAGTTCTTCCATTGGCACATTGCGTTGCCGCAGCGCATCGGCCAGCAGAACGGTCTGGTTGAATTTGACATTGCGATCGTCATCGCCCTGAATGAGAAGAACGGGCGCGCGCCAACTGTTTACGAACGCGAGCGGGGAAGAGTCGAAGGCGGTTTTGGCGAGGGGGTCGGTGGGAGCGAGATCGTACTCGACGGCCCAGTCATGGACACCATGCAGGTCGACACCCGCGCGAAATACTTCCGGCAAACGGGCAAGGGCCATAGCGGTGAGATAGCCGCCGTAGGAGCCGCCCCAGACTCCGATGCGCGCCGGATCGACATCCGGGCGTTGCTGCAGGTAGCGGCCCGCGGCCTCCACGTCCTGAAATTCGCTCGCGCCGGTGGCGCCGTATTGCGGCGCTTCCCGGAAATTCAGCCCGTAGCCGATGCCGCCGCGGAAGTTGACTGAGAGTACAACGTACCCGGAATTGGCCAAGTACTGATTCATCGCGTAGGCATTGTGATAGTAGGAGCGATAGTTCCAGCCAAGCAGCATCTGGCGGCGCGGGCCACCATGGAAAAAGACTACCGCGGGCGAACGGGAGCCGTTGCGATCGGGCGGGAGGAAAAGCTGGGCGTGAATCAATAATCCATCGGCCGCGGTGAACGTTACCGCTTGCGGCGTCACCAAATTCTGGAGAGGAAAGTCCACCGGAATGGCGGCCGGATCCAGTTCGTGGATGGCTTTGCCCTTCAACAGAACGGGATGCGCGGGATGCTGCGCATCGGAACCGAGAAACGCCACGTGACCGTCGCTGGTCATGGCGGGCGACCACTCAATTCCGGAGCCGGTGGTCAGCGCTTCCGGCGTACCGCCGCTTGCGGACACTCGCCACAAATGGCGGCGGTCGGTATCGCCCTGGTTGGAATTGAAGAGCACTTCTTTGCCGCCCGGCGCCAGCGCCACATCTTCCACTTCGAAATCTCCGGGCGTGAGCAGCGTGGGAAAGCCGCCGTTTACCGGAATGCTATAAAGGTGTGTCCAGCCGTCGCGTTCCCAAGGAAAAACGAGGCGGCCGTCCGCGGCCCAAAGCAATTGCGAATCCGCGTTCACTCCGCGATAGACGCTGCCTGGTCCGGCATCGGCCTTCCACAGTTGGCGGCCGGCGCCAGTGAGGGCATCGGCAATCCGGATAGACCATGGCTCATCGCTGCGCCGCGCACCATAGATTCGCCCTTTGCCGTGGCTCGGCTCACGACGAAACGCGACGCTCTGTGCGTCGGGAGACCAGACTGGATCGCTATCGAAATCGGTGCTGGGATCGAGATAGACCAGACGGCGCGCCGAAATGTCGTAGACGCCGGCAAAGCTGTGATCGCCGCGCTGGCTGACGAAGGCGAGGCGGGCGCCATCGGGCGACCACACAGGGGACTCTAACTCCCCGCGGGTAACGAACGCCTGCTCGGGGGCGTGGCTTCCATCGAGCGAAGCCCACCAGACCTGGCCTTTGCGCACATAGGCGATGCGATCGCCGCGCGGAGAGATCGCGATGGAACTGCCGTCGCCGAGTTTGCGCGCGCCGCCTCCCTCCAGACCAACGACCCAGATTTCCTGCTCCGCGCCCTTCGGGTCGAGCGCCGGGTTGGGGATTTCGCCGGCGCGGTTGGGGCCTTCGCCGCGAACGTAGACGAGTGAGGAAGCATCGGGAGTCCAGCGCAATTCGGTGATGTCCTGGCCATCGTCGTTGCGGTACTGCGTGACTGGCCGGGCGCGGAAATCGGGCGGGCCGGCAACCATGATGTTGATGACTCCGCGCGCATTCGAAACCCAGGCTACGCGCCCGCCGGCGGGCGCTGCTACCAGATGAGTGGGAAAGGCGGAGCTTAGCGCCTGTTCGATTGTGAACCGGGCGGAAGTAGGGGAGGCTGCCTGGGCCAAGGCGCAGAATACAACAAAACAAACCAAGGGCGTGCGCGGCATTACTACCATTGTCCCCCGGCGCGCGGAAGCACCAGCCACGTTACGCCAACCGCGCGCGCACTTTTTCGCTGAGCGCCTTGCCGTCTACGGTTTTGCCTTTGAGCTTAGCCTGTGCCGCCTTCATCACCACACCCATCTGCTTCTGGGAAGTGACGCCGGTTTCCGCCACTGCTTCTGCGATGGCCGAATCGATCTCCGCGTCGCTCGCGGCCGCCGGCAAATACGCCTCGATCAGCGTGCGCTCGGCCTCCTCTTTCCGCGCCTGCTCTTCGCGGCCGCCTTTGCGGAACATTTCCGCGGCGTCGGTGCGCTGTTTGATGAGAGATTTTAGGACCTGCATCTCCGCCGCTTCATCGAGCGGCTTCGGCGAATCCACCTTCTGCTTCATCAGCGCCGCCTTGATCATGCGGAGAGCGCTCAGCCGCGCCTCGTCGCGACCCTTCATCGCGGCCACCATATCCTGCTGCACTTGATCGATTAAGGCCATAACGTCTGTTATTCTAAAGGACAAAGTACCACCATGCATATTCGCAAGCAGCGTCTGCTGACCCCCGGTCCGACGCCGTTGTATCCTCCCGCCCTACATGCCATGATGGCATCGGATATCCATCACCGCACGGAAGATTTCCGCAAGGCGTACCGGTCTTGTCTGGCGGATCTCAAAGAAGTCCTGGGCACTTCGAACGACGTTCTGATGTTCGCATCGTCCGGCACAGGGGCGATGGATGCCTCTGTCTCCAATCTCTTCTCCCGCGGGGACAAAGTGATTGTGTGTTCCGCCGGCAAATTCGGCGAGCGCTGGGTGGAGATTGCCAAAGCGTATGGTTTGGATGCCACTGTACTTTCCGCCCCTTACGGAAAAGTGATTTCGCCAGAGGAAGTGAAGCGCGCGCTGGCGGCCGAACCCGCCACTCGGGGCGTGTTCGTACAGGCTTCGGAAACTTCCACCGGCGCCGCGCACGATGTGCGCGCCATGGGCCGCGCCGTGGCGAAGACGGACGCCATTCTGGTAGTGGATGCCGTCACGGGCCTTGGCACGATGCCACTGGACATCGATGGCTGGGGCCTGGATGTTCTCATCGGCGGCTCGCAAAAGGCGTTCATGATTCCGCCGGGCTTGGCATTCTTGTCGATCAGCCCGAAAGCCTGGAAGTTCGCCGAAAGCTCCACGCTGCCGCGCTACTATTTCAACCTCAAGAAGGAAAAGAAGAGCGGGGATGCGGGCGAATCGAGTTGGACTCCGGCGACATCGTTAATTCTCGCGCTGGGCGAATCGCTCCGCTACATCAAGCAACTCGGCATGCCGAAGCTGATCGAGAATGCCCAATTGCTGGCGCAAGCAACGCGCGCCGCCGCTCTCCGCATGGGCCTGGAACTGTTCGCGCCGGATTCGCCGGCCGCTTCCGCCACTGCCATCAAAGCGCCCGAGGGCATGGATTCCGGCGTCATTGTGAAGGAATTCCGCAATCGCTTTGGGGCGATCATTGCCAACGGGCAAGGCACGATGAAGGGGAAAATTTTCCGCATCGCCCACCTCGGCTACTTCGATTTCGCCGACCTCTTCGCGGTGATTGCCGGCCTGGAAGTCATCCTGAATGTGAACGGCTTTCCCGTCAAATATGGATCCGGAGTGGCCGCGGTGCAGGAGATTTACGAGAACGCGGCCGTGCGCCGGCCGGTGGCGGTGTAGGCGGCCTCGATCCGATTCCGATATGAACATACTGATTGCCGAGCCTCTGGCGCCGGCCGCTATCGAACTGTTCCGGCACGAGGCCGGGTGGAACACGACCGTTTCGAACCCCAACGAATACCAGGAGCACCTCTCCGTTGCGGACGCCCTGCTGGTGCGCAGCGCCGTACAGGTAAACCAGTCCGTTCTCGCCAAGGCGCCGCGCCTGCGAGTCATCGGCCGCGCCGGAGTCGGCGTGGACAACGTCGATCTGGACGCCGCGACGGAAGCCGGGGTGCTGGTGATGAACACGCCCGGGGGAAACGCTGTCTCGGTGGCCGAGCACACATTCGCTCTCATGCTGGCCATGGCGCGCCACATTCCGCGCGCCGATCAATCCACGCGCGCCGGCCAATGGGAAAAGAAAAAGCTCATGGGCAACGAACTGCGCGGCAAGACCGTGGGCGTGGTTGGGCTGGGTAGCATCGGGCGCGAAGTGGTCAAGCGGGCCCGCGCCTTCGAGATGCGCGTTCTGGCCCACGATCCGTACGTGACTTCGAAAATCGCGCAGGACTGCGGGGCGGAACTGGTGGACCTGGACCGCCTCTACGCGGAAAGCGATTACATCACGCTGCACGTCGCCGCCACCCCGGAAACCCAGGGCATGCTTTCCGCTCCGGCGTTCGAGGCCATGAAGCCGGGAGTCCGGATTGTCAATTGCGCGCGCGGCGAATTGGTCGATGAGACGGCGCTCGCGGCCGCGCTTGCGTCCGGTAAAGTCGCCGGCGCGGCCATCGATGTCTTCTCCGTCGAGCCGCCGCCCGCGGGGTTCCCCCTGTTTCAAGCGGAAGGCGTGGTGGCCACGCCTCACATCGGCGGCTCCACCGAAGAGGCCCAGGAAATTGTCGGGGTGCGCATCGCCGGGCAGGTAGTCGAGTATCTCAAAACCGGGGTTGCGATCAACGCGGTCAACATGCCCGCCGTCAGCCGCGAACAATATCGGACGCTAAGACCATACCTCACGCTGGCCGGACGGCTGGGCCAGTTCGTCTCGCAGGTGGCGAGCGGCAATCCCGCCGTGGTGCGCTTCGTTTACCTGGGCAAACTGGCGGAGGGCAATACCAACCTGCTGCGGAATGCGGGACTGGCGGGCGTGCTGATGCGCTCCGCTTCGCGCGCTAATCTGGTGAACGCCCTGCAAATCGCCGAGCACCGCGGCTGGAACGTTGCCGAGCGGCACGAGAAGCGGTCCGGACATACGGACACCATTCGCATCGAAATCGAGACCGATTCCGGGATCACCTCGGCCGAAGGCGCCGTAGTTTTCGACAAGCCCCGTTTGCTCCACCTGGATGGCATCCAATGCGACGCCACGCTGGATGGTTCTCTGACTGTGATGAAGAACCAGGACGTGCCCGGCGTCATCGGGTATGTGGGCACGGTGCTAGGCCGCAATCGCATCAATATCGCCAATTTCTCTCTCGGCCGCCGCGACGCCCCGCTGAAAGCCGGCGAGCCGCGCGAAGCCATCGCCCTGGTCACCACCGATGAACCAGTGCCCGAACCGGTCCTTGCACAACTGCGCGAAAATCCCGCGGTGCGCTTCGCGCGCTCAGTTGAGTTCCGGGGGGAATAGCCGGGCGCTCGCGACCGCCACCAATTATATGTAAGCGGTCGGCTGAGGCGTTTCCCCCTTTAGATTCAACAAAAGCCTATTTTTTTCACCGCTACAGTTGAGCGGTGCAGGATGGTCGCAACCGCCCCCCGCCGGGTGTATACTCAACTCCAAAGAAACTGAAGCGGAGGTGGCATGAAACGAACAGCTTTCATTTGGGCCTTGAGTCTCGCCGGGCTATGCGCGGCAGTGCCGGCGTGGGCGCATCATTCGTTTGCGGCCGCTTATGATTTGAAGCAGCCCATCACGGTACAGGGCACAATCACCCAGGTGCTGCTGCGCAATCCGCATTCCTGGTTCGTGCTCGATGTGAAGGATGCCGCCACCGGCAAAACCGACGAGTGGATGTTCGAAGCCGGAACGCCCAGCGGCATGATTCGCAATGGCTATAAGCCAAACATCATCAAGGCGGGAACCGAGGTTACCATCAAGGGATTCCGCGCGCGCGACGCTTCCCAGAAGCGCGGCATGCTGCGCGAACTGATCACGTCCGATGGCAAGGTCTATGGCCTGTTCGGGCCGCAGGAATCGAAATAATATGAAGCGTTTCCTACTCGTCGTATCCATGGGTGCGCTGGTGTGGTGCGGCGCGGCGCTGGGGCAAAACGCGGCTCCGGCGGCTGGAAGCGTTCCCCGCATGCCGGACGGCCATCCCGACCTCTCCGGCGTCTGGTGGCGCGGCGGCGATGTCGGCCAGCGCGGCGGCGCGGCCCTCCGCGGGCCGCAGGTCCCACCGTTCTCCAGCTTGTATACGCCTGCGGCCCAAGCCAAAGCGAAAACCTTGTCGGATAAGGACGATCCCTCGCTCGGCTGCGCTCCCACCTCCTTTGGCACGTTGAACGTCAGTTTGTTCGACGTGGGCGCGGTGGGCCAGATCGTGCAGACGCCGAAATTCGTCATCCTGCTGACGGAGACCTATCACGGCTTCCAGATCGTTCCGTTCGATGGCCGGCCGCACCGCGAAGACGCCCCGCCGTCGTATCGCGGCGATGCCGTTGGCCGCTGGGAAGGCGATACCTTTGTAGTCGACAAGACCAACTTCACCGATGGGAACTGGATGTCCGCGGAAGGCCGCGTCTCCTTCCATTCCGATGCGTTGCACATTGTGGAGCGCTACCGCCGCGTGGACGCCAAGTCGCTGGAGGTGGAAGCCACCGTCGAAGATCCGAAGGTGCTGACCAAGCCGTGGGTTGTCCCGAAACAGACTCTTGTCCTTGCGCCCTTCGATCAAATCTTAAATTTGGACTGCTCCCCGGCGGAAACCCCGGCGCTCATCGAAGGCGCCGCCAAACTGAATTCTGAGAAGAAGTGAGCGAGGCTTACTTCGTTGAACCGTCCTCGGTGAAGACGGGCGGAGGCTCAGGCTTGTCGTCTCCGAAATTCGCTACGAGATAGTCGACGAGCGGCTCGCGAGCTTCGATTTTCGCGCCCCAGCCGGCCATTTTGTCCAGCTCCCGGTTCCATGCGGCCCTCGAAAGCCTTTGGATATGGATAATCCTGAGACTGTGGCAGGCCACGCAGTTCCGCGCTTCTTCCTTTTCGCCACGCGCAAGTTGTTCCGGGCCGGCCGCCAGCGCGACCGCTGCCCACAGCACCGCAAACGAAACGCACTTGCAGCTCATGCTTTTTTCTCCACTTTCACGCCGACCCGGTCGATCGCATTCCAGAGATAGCCGGAGGGGTTCCAGGTTGCCACAATCGGCTGCACCCTTCCGGCCGAATCGCTAGCGCGGGAGAGAATCGTGTAGTAACCCGGCTTCTCCGCCTGCCAGCGATACTCAAACAAGCGCCAGGCATAGCGAAACTTCTCGGGTGATAGTTCGGCATCGGACCAACGGCTGCCGCCATCCGTTGAGACCTCCACCCGCTCGATCATCTCTTCGCCGGCCCAGGCAAACCCGCGAACTGTCTGCGGCCCCACGGCAAGCGAGGCTTGATCCTCGGGTGAGGTAATGGTCGACTTCACGGGCATGCCTTGAATGGGTTCCAGGTCTGCCGCGGAGGCCGAGCCCCCGGGCGGCACCGGAGTTTTCGGAAAACGGTAACCGGGATTCATAAAGAAGCCGTTATTTTGCGAGGCGGTGAGCGAGAGCCGGGTAACCCACTTCACAAAGTTAGTGCCGTTCCAGCCGGGCACCACCAGGCGGGCCGGGAAGCCGTGAATGTCCGGAATCGGCTTGCCGTTCATCCGCAAGGCGAGCAGCGTCGATGGGTCCATGGCTTTCCGGATTGGGATGGCGCGAATGAAATCCGGAGTCGCTGCGACGCCCGAATCGGCGCCATCGATTTCCAGGAAGGCCGCGGCCGAATCCGCGCCGGCCAGGGCGAGCACATCGGCCACCCGCGGCCCCGACCATTCGAGATTGCCGATGGCGCCGCGGCTCCATTGAATGCCCGGAACTTTCGGGCGAAAAAAGGCGCGGCCATTGCCGGTGCACTCAAGCGTCGCTGGCACCGTTTGCTGCGGCAGGCGCTCTAAATCGGCCAAAGTCAGACTCAACGGCTTCGACACCAATCCGTTTACGGCGAGGCGGTAGGCGTTTGCGTCAATGGGCGCAGGCCGTGGAATGTGCTGGCGGACATACAAAACATCCGCGGGTGTGATCCACGAGTCGAAGTAGCGCACGGGCGTTTCCAGATCTTCCGGACGGTCGTTGTGCAGGATCAACGGCCGCTTTCCGGCAACCGTTACGGTGTCCTGCGCCCGCAGGAAACGCGCGGCCGCCCCGGCTATAAACGTGGTGAAGAGTTCGCGTCGATTTGGTGTCATATGGATGCCTGCCGGATGAGTTGGTGCGCAACCTCGAAAATCCGCCTTCGGCTCCTCCGGCTGCTGAGGCGCAGTTGCGCGTATGCCTCTTCTTCCGATACACCGTGGGCCGCCTGCAGCAGGTTTTTCGCCTGTGCAATCACCTTGCGCTCTTCGATCTGGCCTTCCAAATCGCGCGCGCATTGCTCCAAAAACGCTTCCAGGCGGCGGGCCCTCAGCACGCATTCGACGTGGGTAGCCATGATTTCGGACGCGCCGGGTTCGCCATGGTGCAGGAAGCCCTGGGCGCGTTCGGCAACCTTCAAATCGGCCAGCTCCGCCTGGCGCCGGCTGATCCGTTTCGCGAGTTCAATCACGGTCTGAGGAGTGACAAACAGCGACCAGACCGATTCCAGCGTGCGCGCCAACCGCTCGAGCGTACGATTGGCCTCCTCCGGTACCGCCAAGGCGCGGAATACAAAGGCTACGAAGCCCAGCTTCCGGTTCTCCACATGCAATCCGAATCGCGCGACCGCAAGGCCTTCCTGCGGACCGGCCGGGATCGGCAGGCCGCACCCATACAGCCGCACCGGGACCGCGCCTCCGCTTTCATATGCATACAATCCGTAGCCCGCCGCCCCGGTTTCCCGCATCGCCAAGAGCGCCAGAGGCGCCAAGCTGGTTGCTTGTCCGGCATCGTCCATAAGCTATTTCTCCGAACTCTCCTGTTTAGCCGCAGTGTTTAGTGAATCCGCTACGTTCCGCTCGCCTTCATGGCACGCCTCCTCCCACTGCTCGTAACCGGGATCCTTCACATGCTTGCGCACCATATCGGCGGCGATCTTCCAAGGCCGCGTATACACGGCGGGATCGTCTAGTACCGCCTCGTACTTCATATGGTTGGCATCCGAGAATGTGTATCGCTCCACGATGTGCAGCTTGTCGCTGGCGAAGTCGCCCACGTTGCTCAGCCGGGACTTCGAATTGTTATTGCTGACATCGACGACTAAAGTATTGCCTTCCCAGTGGCCGCGCGAGTCACCCATCCAGAGCTTGATGTTTTGGCCCAGGTGGGGCCGTCCATCGAGCGGAATGATGCGATAGGGATGATTGGACTCGTATTCGATCACTACGTATTGCGGAAACTGCAAGATCTGAAATGCCGACCAGAACGTAGCCCGAACCGGCCCATCGGGAAGGCAGCGAGCCTGTGGATCGATGAACTCGGGTTTGGTTGGCTCATTGATGTGAGCCTCGATATACCTTTGTTTTTCGCGTGCCCACGGCTGGTATGGAATCTGGCCATCGGCCGGGTCTACAATCCGGCTGGCGTTGTGCTTCCTTGGTATTCCCAACGCATCCTGCAGCCCAATACCGCCGCGGGAAGGCTCGGTGAGCGAGTAAGTCCCTTCAACTACCGCTTGCCAGAAGCCTTCAATGTGAGGCGGCGTGTCGGCCGCGTGAGCCGGAACCGCGGCTATCGCAAGACCCGCGATTGCCGCCAGGGCCGGCGGTTGGACCTGCCAGTTACGGATAATATTTTTCCAAATCGAACCCATAGCATTCGTACTCCAGTAGTTGAAAATTCTTCTCTCGCCGGCGGTAGAGAATGAGGCTCATATTCCATGGCCGGGTGAATACCTTCGGGTCTTCGACAGTCACCCGGTATTTCAAGTGATCGGCGTCCAGCAGCGAATATCGCTCCACTAAGTGCAGCTGATCGCTATGAAAGTCCCCGGCCTGGTCAAACCACGTCTGGTCGTTGAAGTGAACGACATCGACCACCAGCGTGTCACCCTCCCACTTGCCGCGAGAGTCTCCCAGCCACCAGTCAATCGGTCCCCGCGGATGCGGTGTGCCGTTGGTGTAAATATACCGGTTCGCGTGGGCGTACTCGTAGAGTAGAGTGAGCTTATCCGCGGCCTGAAATATTTGGAATGGCAAGCCGGAATAAGTGATGCGGGGGACGCCCGGCAAATCGCATTTCGTTTCCGGATCGGCCGTGGCGCGGTTCGCGAAATTCTTCACCTTCTGAGCGAGCGCCCATGGTTGATAAGGAATCTCATCCCCTTCCACTATGCCTTGCCCTGCAGGAACCCCATTACGGGCCTGATGGTCCTGAATGTCGAAATTAGCCGTGCCGAACGCCTGCCAGATTCCCGAAAGGTCCGGCTTGCCCTCCGGCGTGCGCGGTATCGTGCCGGACGATTGGCCCAGTGCTACCGGCGCCAACGTGATGGCGACGAGCCAATGCCATCGCATGCTTTACTCCAGCGGCGCTCCCGGCGCGCCCGTGCCCGATGAACCCGCAAACAGGTCGCGACCATCGGGAAGCTTCACTGACCTGGCATTTACCGTGGGGGTGCCGTTTTTGGCCCGGTAACCGTTCACAACGACTTCGATCCCGTTTGGAAAATCGGTCCTCCGCAGACCCCGCCGGAGGAGGGCGTTCGGGCTACCGAACTCGATTGCCCAATTGGTTACCTTGCCGGAGTCGTCCTTCACGTCAATGAATAACCAGGCGTGCGGATTGATCCAATCCAGCTTTGTTAAAGTGCCTTTCAGAGTGACCGGCTTAAGGGCGTCGTATTCCGCCGCGAACGCGTGATGAGCGTAGGCGGTGCCGGTGGAAAGCGCGGCAATGATGGCGGCCGCGGCGATAGCGGGCTTCAGGGTCGTTCTTAGTCCCATTCGTCACTCCTATTGCTTGCGCGCGGCCTGTTTCGGAATCTCGATTCTTACAATGTTTCCGCCATCGGCCGCGTAGTCCTCCACGCCAACCGTTCCGGCTACCTGAAAACCCTTGCTCTCAAGCAAATCCGCGGCCCTGCCTCCTCTGGCCGCATGATTGGAAACGGTGACAATCAGCCGGTCTTTCGGGATTTCGGCCAAGTGTTTTTCGAGTTCTCCGGCCTGGATGCTCAGATAGACCGGGAAACCTCCGTTTGATGAGATTTCGTCAGGGCGGCGCACGTCGATGAGCAGAACCTTACCCGGTTCGGCGAGGAGTTCATCCAGTTCGGCTCTAGATAGCTTTTTCGCCTTGAACGGCGCCTGCTTTGGCGCACCGCCGGGTTGCTGCGCAAATCCGGCGATCGCTACAAACAGACCGATGAAAAGTAGTTTCCGCATATGTTCCTCTCTTTTTTTTGTAGTTAGAAGTAGATTTTCAGGGCGGCTTGATTGTCCCGCGGCGTTCCCGCGGATGAGATCTGGCCAAACGCGACGTTTCCCACCTGGGTATTCGGAGCGCCCAGCGCGGGAGTATTGGTTAGATTGAACGACTCCAGGCGAAGTTGCGCCGTGACGCGCTCGGTAATCCGGAAACTCTTGTGAGCCGCCAGGTCCAGATTGAAAACTCCCGGTCCGCGCAGCACGTTCCTTCCGGCATTGCCGTAGGTGTAGGGCGCGTTCGGAACGAATGCCGCGGTATTGAACCATTCCCGCACGGTCGGATCGGAAAGGCGCCAATTGCCAACCACGTTGGGCCGATCCTGCTGGCCGGAATTCGATGGGGTTCCGGCCACAGTCAGGTTCAGTGGCATTCCCGTGTCGACAGTGACAATTGGGCCGAGGCTCCAGCCGCCGAGCACCGCGTTGGTAAGGTGGCTCCAGTGGCTTCCAAGCGGCTTTCCGCGCCCGAACGGCAGCTCATAAACTGCGCTGCCCACGAAATGTTGAGTCATATCCTGGCTGGAGACCGCCCGGTCGGCCGCCCAGTCGAGTGGATTCTGTACGCCCGAAGTATCGCCCAGTGCGATAGTCTTCGACCACGAATAGGCAGCTAGAAAGGTGAGTCCGTTCGAGTAGCGCTTCTCCGCCTTCGCCTGCAGGCCGTTGTAATCGCTGTAGCCATCCTTCTGAATGCGCACCACGTCCGCCAGCGTGATGGAATACGGCGTGCCCGGAACAGCGGTAGACGTGTAGAGCCGGCGGGAATTAATGTTGCCTGGTCCGGGAGGCGCCGGATTCCCGTCGATCTGCCGCCACATATGGTCAAGTTTGTTGCCGTAGTAGCCGATTTCCACCAGAACCCCACCGGGTAACTGCCGTTGGATATTAATGTTCCATTCCTGCGCGAGTGGCGTGACAGCGCGACGGTCATAAGAAACGAGTTCCACATTCTGCGCGTTGGCGGGAGACAGAGTAGTGGCCGGAAAGCCTTGATCGACAAAAATAGACGGCACCGAAGGGTTAGTCGAAAGGTTCACGCGCAGGTGATTCGGCGGATTGATTTCCATGGACTGCATGCCGCCCAGAGTGATCATGTTCGAGTAGAACCAGCCGTAACCTCCACGAATAACGGTCTTGTCGCCGGGCAAGCTATAGGCGAATCCGAAGCGCGGCGCGAGTTGATGATAGTTAACGCCCTGCAGCGCCTCATCCGCGCGGCTCGAGCCTCCCGCGCCTGCCAGAATCAGTTGCGGATGGCCGGGATCGGAATCGAGATCGAAATTGGCGATCCTATTGTTCTTCTCCACCGCCGGCGGGCTCAGCTCATACCTTAAGCCCAGGCTGAGAGTCAGTCTCCGGCTCACTTTCCAATCGTCCTGGACGAAAAAGTGCGTATACGGAGTGCGGAATTCTAGGTACGCCCAGTTGGAGAGACTCGCCGACGATGCATCGCCTAGCAGAAAGTCGGCCAACGGGCTGCCGCCGGCCAGAGTCGTAGCATTTCGTGTGTACTGGCCATTGAAGTTGAATATGCCGCTGATCTGCTGGGAGCTGAGGAAATTAGTCTGCAGCCAGTATGCCTGTACTCCGAACTTAAGATTATGTTTTCCTTTGTTCCAGGTCAGGTCGCCGGTTAATTGCCTGTTCTGCGAATCATCCGTGTTCGGAACATTGGTTACTCCCAATCCTTGATAGCCGGTAATTGCGATGCTGGTAAATCCCGGATAGCTTTGGTTCACTCCGGGAATACCGACGCCGGTGAGCGGCTGGTTGGGGAAAAAGTTGTACCAGAACAGGTTGTTCCAACCAGCGCGAATGGAGCCGACCACGTTGGACGATACAACCTGGTTCAGCCCTAAAACGAAGCTTTGGCTGTTGGTGTGCTGCGCCCCAGCTTCAGAAACCGTAGCGCTGGAGTAATACCCTTGGGACGTGGGCGGGAACGGCGAAGAGACCTGGTCATTTTGGGTTTGCGAACTATAGCGGAAATAGAGATTTCGCTTGCTATCCAGAATCTGATCGGCACGAGCATCCCACCGGCGCGGGTCCTGATTCAGAGGGCTGGCGTAGACATAGTTGCTGGTGGCGGCCGAGGTTTGCGGCAGTGGATAGTAATTCAAAATCCGGAGAGCCGCCGGGTCCATGCGAGACAGCGGGATCTGATTGCCGAGAAATGGCGTGCGGGAGCCGGACTGGTAAGTGGCGGGGTCGTATATGGTGACAGGAAAGATGCCCTGCCGCTCCGCCAGGGTAGGCACGGTGCTGACAACCGTGGTGCTTTGCCGGATAATTCCAGCTTCGTAGTCGAAGAAGAAGAAAGTCTTGTCTTTTACGATTGGCCCACCGATAGCTCCCCCGAACTGATTCCTCTTGAAGGGCGATTTATAGGTCGCGAAAAGATTCTTGGCGTCTATCGCTTCGTTGCGCAGAAATTCATAGCCAACGCCGTGAAACTGGTTCGTCCCGGATTTGATGGCCACACTGATTACCCCGGAAGACGAGCGGCCATATTCGGCGGAATAACCGTTGGTCACCACCTTGAATTCCTGGATGGCATCGACTGACGGTTTGATGATTTCCTTCTGGCCGGAGTGGCCCGTGGTGATTTGCTGGTTATTGTTATCGGCGCCATCCAGCAGGAAGGCCGCCTGGCTGCCGGCCTGGCCGCCAATGCTGATGCCCACGCCGTTATTGACCGTGGGAATCGTGCCGGCGGAGAGGGCGGCAAGTTGCAGATAGTCGCGGCCGTTAAGCGGCAGGTCCTCGATCTGCCGGTTGGCAATCACCGTGCCTACCGTGGCATCGGCAGTTTGCAGCAGCGGCGCCGCGGCTTCCACATCCACGGTTTCGTTGACCTGGCCGATAGCGAGCTTCACATCGACCTCGCGCACGTCGCCGATATTGAGCACCATATTGTGCTGGTCTGCGCGTTTGAAACCGGGCGCCTCTACGGTGATGTCATAGGTGCCGCTCCGTACCGGCGGCGTGCGGTATTGCCCGCGGCCATCGGTAACGGCCTGGGTTTCAGCCCCTGTTGCCGCGTGCCTGGCTGTGACTACCGCGCCCGCCACCGCCGCGCCCGTCTCATCCTGCACAGATCCCACGATGATGGCCTCATCCGCCTGCTGCGCCAGCGCCGCGGCCGCGGCTGCGATTACCAAAAGCACCGAAAGATATCGAGACACTACTCCCTCCTGTTATTCCCTTGAAGTTGAATTGCGCGTTTGCCGTCAGCGGCTACAACAACCAGCCGCCGCGAAGGGAAATGGCCGAACGATCATGGATGGCTCCTCCTGAAAATCGCCGGTCACTGCAGAGGGACCTTGCCAGCAAGGCAAACCCGAGGTGCCTTTGATGCTGGCCGAGCTAAAGTCTACTTACCTGATCGATAATAGGGAATTTGCAAAAACAAGTCAAGAGTTTTCTGGACGGTATCGCACGATCCAAGCGCGAAAAGACGCGCGTTCAGTTTTTGGGGAGTTCAGTCGCGCTGTGGACACGAGCTTCGAGGGCGGTGAACGTCTTTCTGGTCTCCTTCCAAAGTCCCCTGGTTAGCTCCCTCAGTAAGGTGTCCAGACCGCGGGTGAACCGGCCATCCGCGCGTTCCGTCCGAAGTAGTTATGATCGGTTCACTACCAACTGCTATAATGAGTACTTCCGCCCGGCATACAGGTCTTCATATGTTCCTCAGCATCAAAGAGATGGAGTTGCGCAAGGTTCGTTTTGACGAAACTTTCGCGCCCGGGCAGATCGATTTCACGGGGGAGGCGCTGGAGCAGGCCTCCGGGCTACACGCCACGGGAGTGGCAGAGTTACTCGCGCATACCGGCGGGGAGGTCCGCATTCGCGGCGACCTCGAAGTTGTCATGACGGCGGAGTGCGACCGCTGTCTGGGCCGGGCGCGGTTCCCATTAAACCAGCGCTACGACTTGTTTTACCGGCCCGCGGCCGAGATCGCGCGCGAAGAGGAAGTGAGCATCGACGAAGGCGAAGCCGAAATCGGTTTCTACCAGGGGGACGGGTTGGAGCTCGAGGAGATCTTGCGGGAACAGGTGCTGCTGGCTCTTCCCATGCAGCGCGTGTGCAGTAATGAGTGCCAGGGGATCTGCCCGGTTTGTGGCAGGAATCGCAACGAACTGCCCTGCGACTGCAAAACCGATGCAGTCGACGATCGCTGGGCGGCCTTGCGCAACCTCGGTTCCTAACTTTTTGAGACAATATTTCCCGGATTGCCGGGAGCGATCGCACTGGAAGGATAGAGTATGCCGAATCCGAAACGCAGACACTCGCAACGCAGAACCAACAATCGCCGCGCCCACGATGCGCTGAAGACGGCGGGACTGTCCGAGTGCCCCAACTGTCATGAGCCCAAGTTGCCACACCGCGTGTGCCCGCATTGCGGCCAGTACAAGGGGCGGGAAGTCGTCGAAGTAGTCGAGGAATAGCCGCGGGCGAACATGCTCACCATTGCCGTGGATGCAATGGGCGGCGATCACGCCCCCCGTCCGGAAGTGGAAGGGGCCGTCCTGGCCGCCCGCCAGTTGGGTGTGAAGGTGGTGTTGGTAGGGCAGAAAGACGCCGTTCGCAAGGAACTCGCGCAGCACGCGGACGCGGACGAACTCCCCATCGAAGTGGTGCATGCCAGCGAGCGCATCACGATGCACGATAGCGCCGCCCGCGCGGTGCGCACCAAGCGGGAAAGCTCGCTGCGGGTGGCCTCGCGGCTAGTGCGGGATGGTTACGCGCAGGGTATCGTGTCCGCCGGCAATACCGGCGCCGTGATGGTGACGGCCAAAGTGGTAATGGGCCTGGTGCCCGGCGTGGACCGGCCGGCCTCGGTGGGTGTGCTGCCGACGGTCGGGGGCTCGCCGGTGCTGTTGGCCGATGTGGGGGCCAATGTCGATTGCACGCCGCGCATGCTCGCGCAATTCGCGGTCATGGCCGAAATTTACTCCCGCACCATTTTGCGGCGGCCCAAGCCGCGCGTCGGCATCCTTTCGATCGGCGAAGAGGAGCACAAAGGCAATGAACTGACTCGAGCCGCCTGGCCGTTGCTCCAGAGCCTGAATCTGAATTTCGTCGGCAATGTGGAAGGCGGCGATATCTACTCCGGTAATGTGGATGTGATCGTGTGCGACGGCTTCATCGGCAACGTCGCTCTAAAGGTGAGCGAAGGCATCGTGGAGATGGTCAAGCACCTGCTTCACGAATCGCTCGAAGCCACTCTCACCCGCAAAATCGGCTACGTGTTGTCCAAAACCGCGTACGCGGATTTCAAAAAGCGCCTCGACTATTCCGAATACGGCGGCGCGCCCTTGCTGGGCGTGCGCGGTGTATGCATCATTTGCCATGGGCGCTCCAACAGTAACGCGATTCGCAACGGCATCCGCGTGGCCGCGGAATTTTGCGAAGCTAGAATTAACGAGCGGATCGAAGAGGAACTGCGCGGCAAGGCAGTCTGCGAAGTCGGCGATTAGGTGGTGTAAACCATGTGGTTGACGGGTGCATTGAGGTTCGCGCTTCCGTTAGCGATTGTGGCCTGCGCCTTTACCCAGGGCGCCGTTGCGCAAAACCAGGTGAGTTGGGATCTGCAATTGCAGCCGGCCGCCGCCCCGCCTGGTTCCAAAGTGCTGGCGCGCATGACGGGCCACATCGACCCCGGCTGGCACATCTACTCGATGTCCACCGCCTCCGCGATCCCCACCACGCTCCAACTCGGCCCGAATTCGGTGGTCGATTCCTTCCGTGTCCTCGAACCCACGCCCAGGCGCGCGTTCGACCCCACCGCGAACGCCACGACGGAGACATACGAGAAGGAAGTCACCTTCCTGGTGGAGTTGCAACTGAAGAAGGATGCGCCCGCCGGACCGGCGGAAATTGCGGTTACGGCGCGCTACCAGACCTGCAACGATCAGAAGTGCATTCCCCCGGTGCGGCGGACGGCAATGGCTTCGCTCAATATAGATCCTTCTGCCCCTCTCGCAGCCGTTGCCATTCCGCCCGGCTATGCCGTGCCTGCGCCACCGCAAGCCGGCGGGCCGGCCGCCGGTACGCAGGATCAAGGCTGGTGGGCGTTTCTGCTGGTTGCCTTCGGATTTGGCCTCGCGACGATTTTCACCCCCTGCGTTTTCCCGATGATTCCCATCACGGTTTCGTATTTCCTGAACCAGGAGAAGAAGGGCGCCGTCGGCCAGGCGGTCGTCTTCTGCCTTGGCATTGTCGTGCTGTTCTCCGGCTTGGGCCTTGTGACCACCGCCATTATGGGGCCGGCGGGGGTAGCGCGGTTGGGTGCGAACCCCTGGGTGAACGGTTTCATCAGCGCGCTGTTCATCGCGTTCGGCTTGAGCCTGCTCGGGGCTTTTGAAATTACGATCCCTTCGGCGGTTCTGACCCGCTTGAACCGTTCGTCGGAAAAAGGGGGCTTTGCGGGAACCCTTCTCATGGGGCTCACGTTTTCGCTGGCCTCGTTCGCCTGCGTGGGGCCGTTCGTGGGAACGCTGCTGGCGGCCTCGGTAGGCGGCAGCGTCGCGCGCCCAATCGCTGGAATGCTCACGTTCGCCGCCGGTTTGGCGTTGCCCTTTTTCCTGCTTGCCCTGTTCCCGTCGTATCTGCAGCGCATGCCGCGCAGCGGCGGCTGGCTGGCGCGAGTGAAGGTAGTGATGGGCTTCGTCATTCTCGCCGCCAGCTTGAAATATCTGGCAAGCCTCGACCAGGTGATGGGCTGGGGCATTCTCACGCGCGAGCGCTTCCTGGCCGCATGGATCGTGCTCACTGCCATGGCCGGGCTCTACCTGCTCGGTTTTCTGCGCCTGGAAGGCATCAAGCCGGATGATCGCATGGGCATCGGCCGCCTGCTGGTAGGCATGGCGTTCCTGGTGGTCTCGCTCAGCTTTGTGCCCGGCATGATGGGCGGCAAACTGGGCTTCTGGGATTCGTTTGTGCCGGCGGCTGACAATAGCGGCGCCGTCGCCGGTGGCGGTTCGGAAACCAGGCTCGTCTGGCTGAAAAACCAATACCGCGAGGCGCTCGACCAGGCCCGGCGCGAAGGCAAGCTGGTTTTCGTCAACTTCACCGGCTATGCCTGCGCGAACTGCCACTGGATGGAAGCGAACATGTTCCCGCGCCCGGAGATCGCCGCGGCGCTGAAGAATTTCGTGCTGGTGGAACTTTACACGGATGGCGCCGATGCCGATTCCGAGAAGAACGTGCAGTTGGAAAACGCCAAATTCCAGACGATCGCGACGCCGTTCTACGCGATCCTCGATCCCGACGAGCACGTAATCGCCACTTCCGCCGATCGCACCACGGATGCCAAGGTGTACCTCGCCTTCCTGCAGAAAGGCGCCGCGGCGGCGCCGGCCGCCCCAAATCCGCCCGCGACGCCGTCAAACGATACCGGCGATCTGCCGCAAGTCACCAAGCTCGATGGTTCGCCATTCGATACCGCGGCGCTGCGCGGCAAAGTGGTTGTGGTCGATTTCTGGGCCACCTGGTGCGTGCCCTGCGCCGCTGAGATTCCCGGCTTTAACAAGATCCTGCACGATTACGCTTCCAAAGGTGTATCCGTGCTGGGCGTGTCCATGGACGATGAAGGCGCTTCCGTGGTGAGACCCTTTCTCAAGACCCATCGGATGGATTACACCGTCGCGCTCGGCCCGCAGCCACTGTTTAAACAGTTCAGCCTGGACGAACTGCCGGTCACGGTGGTTTTCGATCGCAACGGAAAGATTGCGAAGCGCTTCGACGGGCTCACGAAAGAGCAGGACATCGAAGCCGCGGTAAGGGCCGCTTTGTAGGCTTACTTCGGCTTATGCGATGCTGAGGGCGGGACCTCCTTAGGAAGTCTCTCGGGGAGAGTACATGATTTACTGCACAAAGTGTGGCGCGGCCCTTCAGGCAGCGCATGAATACTGCTGGAAATGTGGAGTGAAGGTGGAGAAGAGCCGGTTGCCTCTTATACCCACTCTGTTCCGCGCATCTTGGGCTGGAAACAAGGCGGCTGGTGACAAGTCGGAACCGCCGCGACGGTTCGGTCAGGTATTCGGGCTGGACCCGCGTATCGCTTTGCTTACCTTGGCCGTGGATGCCATGCTGAATGCCGGAGACCTCGCGACAATGGGATTGCTTTTGCCCGTTTCCATTGCCGCGGGGGTGGTCCTGGGATACATAGTCTACAAGGCGCAGATCAACTGGTACGGCGACGATAAGGAATCGGCCCGGATCAAAGGGTTTGTTCTGGGATTGCTCACCGCGATTCCCACGCCGATCCCCGAGATTCTGTACATTCCGGCCGGTTTGGTCGGCCTGTTTCACAAATTCCGGAAAAAAGAGTTCCCCACCTAATCCGGAACCGTCCCGGCGGTCTTTCCGAAGTGCGCCAGGTCTCCACTTACTGCGCGGAAAGCCGTGATATACTGCCCGGCACACGTGGGGGCGGGCAATGAGTCTGTGGCGGCGTGCATGGTTTGTTTGCTTGATGGCCGGGGCTTCGGTTCCGCTCTTCGGACAAATCGATTTTTCCGGTGAGTGGGCTCCCAGGTTTTACGAAGATCAACCGGAGCGGGTGCCGGGGCCGGAACTGGGCGATTATCTCGGGCTTCCGATCAATGCGGCGGCGCGAATGCGCGCCGATACCTGGGACGCGTCGCTCCTGACCTTGCCTGAGTGGCAGTGCCGGCCGCATGGCGCCGACTATATCTGGCGGGGTCCCTCCAACCTCACCATCACCAAGGAAGTCGACCCGGTCACGCGCGAAATTACCGCGTTCCACGCCGTCTGGCTTAGGTCCGTCGATCGGCCGGTGTATTTGGACAACCGGCCGCATCCCCCGGAATATGCCAACCACACCTGGGCCGGATTCACGACTGCCAAATGGGACGGCGATATGCTCACGACCTACGTCACGCATCTCAAGGAAGGCTACATCCGGCGCAACGGAGTCCCGCGAAGCGACCTCGCCACCCTGACCGAGCACTGGATCCGGCACGAGGATTTCCTCACCGTGGTAACCATCGTGACGGACCCGGTCTACCTCACCGAGCCGTTCATCCGGAGCACCGATTACCAACTCGATCTGCACCAGCACGTCCCGCCCTATCCATGCGACATCGTGGAGGAAGTGGACCGGCCGCGGGGCGTAGTGCCCAACATCCTGCCGGGAAAGAATACCTTTCTAAACGAATTCGCCCAACGCCACAAACTGCCGCCGGAGGCGGCCCGCGGCGGCGCCGAAACCATGTATCCCGAATACCAGTTGAAGATGCAAAAGCCATGAAAAGTAAACTGCTCGTGTTTGCGATGGCCGTTTCGCTCGGCATGGCGCAACAGAGCGCCCCGGAAAGACGAGCGGAGCGCGTCCAGCCGGCCGGCGAAGTTCACATTCTGCATGTCCGCGGGCCGATTTACATGCTCGTGGGAGCGGGCGGCAACATCACCGTCTCGGTGGGGCAGGATGGCGTGCTGCTGGTGGACACCGGCCTGGCGAACATGAGCGACAAGGTTCTGGCGGCGGTGCGGCAACTGCAAAGGGAGGTGGCGGCCAACGGTGTGCCCAACCTGCATTATGGGGCCGAAAGTCTCTCCACCGCGCGGGTGATTCTGGACACCAACGCTCCGCCGAAACCGATCCGCTACATCATCAATACCCACGTGCATGCCGACCATACCGGCGGCAACGAAAAGCTCGCTAAAGCGGGGCGCACGCTCACCGGAGGAAACGTGGCGGGCCAATTGGCGGATGCTTCGGAGGGGGCAGCGATTATCGCCCAGCAGGCCGTTCTCGATCGCATGAGCGCCAAGCCCGCGACCAACCAGCCCGCGATTCCGTTCGATGCTCTGCCGACCGAGACCTTTCACTCGGATATGAAGCTCAGCGCTTTCTTCAACGGGGAAGGCGTGCACATCATCCATATGCCGGCCGCGCACACGGATGGAGACAGCATCGTGTACTTCCGCGGGTCGGACGTGATCAGCGCGGGAGATGTATTTGTGACGACCAGTTACCCCTTTCTCGATCTGGAGCGCGGCGGCGGCATTAATGGCGAAATCGACGCGCTGAACCGGATTCTGGACTTGTCGATTGCCGAGTTCCGGCTGGAAGGCGGCACGATGGTCATTCCCGGGCACGGCCGCCTGTGCGATTCCGCGGATGTCGCCTATTACCGGGACATGGTGACCATCATTCGCGACCGCATCCAGGACATGATCAAGCACGATATGACGCTCGAACAAGTGAAAGCAGCCAGGCCAACCCTGGATTACGATCCGCGCTATGGTTCGGGCGAGCGCTTTATCGAAGCGGTCTACCGCAGCTTGAGCCAGGCGAAGAAGTGATATGAGACGCGCGCTTTCTCTCTTGGCGCTGCTGGCGGCCCCCGCTCACGGCCAGACGCCGCCGAGCGCAAAATCGGCCGCGCCCGTGGACCTGACGGGGTACTGGGTATCGGTGGTTACAGAAGACTGGCGCTACCGCATGGTCACTCCGATGAAAGGCGACTATCCCAGTATTCCGCTGAATGCCGAAGGAAAGCGCGTGGCGGATAGTTGGGATCCGGCGAAGGATGAGGCGGCGGGCAATCAGTGCAAATCCTATGGGGCCGGCAACGTGATGCGAGTGCCCGAGCGCCTGCGGATCACCTGGCAGGACGATAATACAATGCGCATCGACACCGATGCCGGGCAGCAAACCCGGATTTTCCATTTCGGCCGGCCGCGGCCCGCGGCGGGAGAGCCAACGTGGCAGGGAGATTCGTTCGCGCAATGGGAGTTCGCGGGTCCTCGCGGGCGGCGCGGGCAAAGCCAGGCGACAGGAGGCGATCTGAAAGTCGTTACCACCCACATGAAGCCCGGCTATCTCCAGAAGAATGGCGTTCCTTACAGCGGCAATGCCGTTGTCACCGAGTACTTCAACCGCGCCATGGAAACCAACGGGGACTCCTGGCTGATCGTCGTCACCATGGTGGACGACCCGCAATATCTCACCGCCAGGTTCGTGCGCAGCACGCACTTCAAAAGGCTGCCGGACAGCTCCGGCTGGCATCCTACGGCATGCACCGCGCGGTAGCGGCCGGCGCCGGCGAGCCCTCCCAATTCGAGTTCCAAAATTTAGTTGACAATTCCTGTGGACCGCGAAATAATCGCCTCTACAAATTTCAATTTCAGGGTTCAGAGGTGAGATACATGCAGTTTACAAGGTGCTTCGCGCGCCTGTGCTGTTTTATCGCTCTCAGTACGGCTGCCTGGGCACAGGCGGTTTCTACGGCTCAGATCCAAGGGACGGTGCAGGATGCCACGGGCGCCGCGGTGGCCGGCGCCGAGGTCAAAGCAACCCAAACGGACACCGGGATCTCGCGAACGACCACGACCGGCGCGGACGGTGGCTACGTCCTTTCCAATTTGCCGATCGGTCCTTATTCG
The DNA here is from genome assembly GCA_035294665.1 of Bryobacteraceae bacterium. Taxonomy (GTDB): domain Bacteria; phylum Acidobacteriota; class Terriglobia; order Bryobacterales; family Bryobacteraceae; genus PSRJ01. The sequence goes on from DATGKM010000109.1 coordinate 29,254, forward strand.
TTAGAGGTTTCCAAGCAAGGTTTTTCGCGGTACGTGCAGACCGGCATTGTGCTGCAGGTCGCGGCGAGCCCAACCATCGACATCGCTCTCAAGGTTGGGGAAGTCAGCGAGCAGATATCGGTTCAGGCCGATGCGGCGCTGGTCGAGACACAATCGACCGGGGTCGGCAACGTGATGGAGAGCCAGCGCATCCTCGACCTGCCGCTGAACGGGCGAAATCCGGCCGATCTGATTCAGTTGGCGGGCGCGGCGGTGGCGCCGGGCGCGGCATTCAACGCCTCCAGCCGCAGCTTTCAAGGGGAAGCGGGCGGTGAAGGATACGCGGTTGCGGGCGGCCAGACGTCGGGAACCACCTACATGCTGGATGGCGCGCTGCACAACAATCCTTTCGACGGATTGAACTTGCCGCTGCCGTTTCCCGATGCCCTGCAGGAATTCAAGCTCGAGACCAGCGCCTTGACCGCGCAAAACGGTATCCACAGCGGCGCTGCCGTTACTGCGGTCACCAAGTCGGGCACCAACGAGTATCACGGCGATCTTTTCGAGTTCGTGCGCAACAATGTCTTCAACGCCACCAATCCCTTCGCCGCCGTGCAGAACGGCCAGCGCCTCACTGACGGTCTGAAGCGCAATCAGTTCGGCGGCACCATCGGCGGACCCATCGAGAAAAACAAACTGTTCTTCTTCGGCGGCTTCCAGGAGACCCTCACCCGCCAGCAACCTGCCTCGAACCTGAGCTTCATCCCCACGGCGGCTATACTGCAAGGGAACTGGTCGGCCTTTACGTCTCCGGCATGCAATGGCAACCGCCAGATCAATCTCGGCGCTCCGTTCGTCAATAACCAGATTGCTCCTGCCCTCTATGACCCGGCGGCCGTGAAGATCGCCGAATTGCTGCCGCAAACCAGCAGCCCCTGCGGCGCCTACAGCTTTGTGCAGCCGCTGCACGATAACGAATACCAGCTTGTCGGCAAGGTCGATTTCCAGCAAAGCTCCAAGAACTCCCTGTTCGGGCGGTATATCCGGACCACCTACCAGCAAACACCGCCGTATGAGCTGGAGAAGGACCTGCTCGCGACCACCGTCGGCGGCCGCGATAACCTGGCCCAGACGTTTACACTCGGCGACACGTACCTGATCGGCGCGAACATGGTGAATTCCTTCCGCGCGGCGGTCAACCGGACCGGCATTCACCGCACCAACGCGCCCTTCCTTTCACCCAACGATGTGGGCATCAATGTCTTCGATTACGTGCCGGAAGATTTGATTCTGAGCGTCACCGGAGGGTTCAGCATCGGCAGCGGCATTGAAATCGAATCCCGCTACGCCACGACCACCTATGAACTCAGCGATGACGTGACCTGGGTCAAGGGATCGCATCAATTCGCGTTTGGCGGGTACGGCTCTTTCTTCGTATCGAACTCCTACGCCAATGTCCGCTCTTCGCCGAACTTTTCCTTCAGCGGAATCGCGACCGGGTTGGGAATGGCGGATTTTATGACGGGCAAGCTGACGCTGCTCGATCAGGCGACGCCCAACACGGTATTCGTGCGGCAGTGGTTCCTGGGTCTGTACGGGCAGGATACGTGGAAGGTGTCGCGCCGGCTCACGCTCAACCTCGGGCTCCGTTGGGAACCGTGGTTTCCCACGGCGGCCGCCAACGGTGCCATTTACAACTTCAGCCTGGACCGCTATAACGCGGGTATTGTGAGCCAGGTTTACCCCAATGCCCCTCCCGGACTCTACTTCGCGGGCGACCCCGGCTTCCCCGGCCTTTCCGGCCAGTACAAGAAATTCAAAGATTTTGAGCCGCGCATCGGACTCTCCTGGGATCCGACGGGCAGCGGCAAAACCTCCATCCGGGCTTCCTATGGTCTGTTCTACGACTTCGCCAACAGTCAGATCTGGTTCAACACGACCGTGGCGCCGCCGTTCGGTGACGAAATCAAGAACAACAGTCCGGCGGGCGGCTTTGACAACCCGTGGCTGGGCTTCCCCGGCGGGAATCCTTACCCAATTACTTCGCACGACCTGTTCACGCCCCACGCGCCCTACATCACCGTGGCGGGATACAACATGCCGACTACGGAAATGCACTCCTGGAACCTGAGCGTGCAGCGCCAGATTTTCTCCAACTGGGTGGCCTCGGTGAGCTATGTGGGCAACGAGACGGAGCACCTGTGGGATTCCACGCAGTTGAATCCGCCGGTGTTCCTGGGAACGGGGCCTTGCACCCTGGCGGGTGTTTTTTATCCAACCTGCTCGACCGCCGCCAACTATGACCAGCGGCGCGTGCTCAGCCTGGCGAATCCAGTGAAATCGGCGGATCTCGGGTACGTCGATATCTACGATCCAGGCGGGACGCAGAGCTACAACGGCCTGGTGCTCTCGCTGCAGCACCGCTTCGCCAAGGGCATGACCATGAACGCCAATTACACCTGGTCGCACTGCATTGGCGATGCCTATGTCGGCAACACCACTCCGAATCCCGGCACCGGATACCAGATTCCCAGCGACCGGCGGGCCGACCGGGGCAATTGTGTGTTCGATCGGCGCGGGAACCTCAATGTTTCCGGAGCCTACGAGATGCCGCGGTTCAACAGCCACGTCGCCAATATGCTCGCGAGCCACTGGCGCATCTCGCCGATTTTCCGCTATCTGACCGGCGCGCCCATGACGATCACTACGGGCGTCGACCGTGCGTTGGACGATAACACGGCCACCCAGCGGCCCAATCAGATCGCTCCCAACGTGTACGCGGGCGGCTTTCTCAACTACCTGAACCCGGCGGCCTTTTCTCAACCCGCTATCGGATCGCTCGGCAATATGGGGACCTACAACGTCTTCGGTCCCGGATTGTTCGAAGTGGATGCCGCCCTCTCGCGTCTGTTTACCGTTCGTGAGCGCAAGACCCTCGAGGTCCGTGCCGAAGCGTACAATCTCCCCAATTTCTTCCTCCGCGGAAACCCGACCACTACTTTGAGCTCGAATACCTTCGGGCAGATCACGCAGGTTTTCAATACCGGCTATGCGACTTCCGGAGGAGGCGGCCCCCGCGTACTGCAATTCGCGGCCAAGTTCAACTTCTGAAGCCTTGAGCCGGTAATCAGCCCATCAGCATAGCCCTTTAGCATTGTTGACATCCCTGGGCGGCGGACGTAGGCTGGTGTGCATTCCGCTTCAGATGAGGCTGAGGAATCAAGGACCGATATGAGATCCAGGCTATTTATTGTGTTTGGCTTTGCCGCAGTTATGGCGTTGCTGCTGGCTCCGCTGCTGCCGGTGTTCGCGCAGCAATCCGGACAGCAGCCACCGGCGCCGGATCAGCCGCAGGGCCGGCGCGGTGTTGTAGGCCGCGGTGGATTCGGACGCGGAAACACGCCCACCTTTGCCGGGCCGCCCGCGGGAATGTCGGAACTGCCCATCGATCTGTTTCGCTCCAAAAACTTTTATAAAGACCGCCAATATTGGCTGGATAAGCGCTATTTCCGCTGCAACACGCCCCGCCAGCTCACCGATATCTGGACCTCCGGGCGTATTGGCAAAAACCCGCCCACCTCGGCTGCCTGGGGCGATTGCAGCATGGATTATCCCCGCGAAAAAATCGTCAGCCCGTATCCTTATAAAACCGCCCAGGAGCATTACGAGGCCCTGCTGGCGGCTGCTAAAGCGAAGGGTGGCCCCACCGTCTACACCAAAGCCACCGTGCCGGATTGGGACGGATACTATACCCGTGACAACCGCGCCGATCACGGGGCCGAATGGATCTGGGGTACAGTCAACCAGGTCCCGACCATCCTCTCCTTGCTGACTCCTGAATATCAAAAGCGCATGGTGCAGATGAATTATCACGAGGCCGTGGACAACGCCCCCCAGTGGGAAGCCTCGTTCTGCTATCCGGAAGGATTTATGCGGTGGTGGGCGCAGGCTTCGCAAGGCGGCAATTTCCAACTCACCATGACGCCTTGGAACGTCCAGTTCCTCTCCGGTATCGCCGCCAATTTCCTGCGCCAGGTCTTGGTCGGCAAGACGCAACACGTGCAGAAGGTGCCGCAGTGGTACGGCGAGACGATCGGATTCTGGGATGGAACCACGCTCGTCTCCTGGACGGCGAACGTGCAGGCGTGGACGCTATCCCACTCCATGTTCGAATACAGCGGAAAAATGGAAACCGTCGAGACCTTCAAGCCGGTATACGATAACAGCGGCAAATTCATCGGTCTCGATCACGACACAGTCTTCTATGATCCCGAGGCATTCGTCGCGCCCCTCCACGCCACTTACCGCTACGTTCGCGTAGCCACCACGGACGATCCGAACCGCCGCTATACCTATATCGAATGTTTGAGCAATCTGAAGAATGTGAATGGCCGGCCGCAACAGCTCACCAAGTCCGACCCGCGATATGTCGATTACTACGGCCGGCCCTGGGCCCAGAACTGGGAGAAGTATTTCGAAGTAGGATGGGATAAGCCGGACGACACTCTGCCGAAGGACATTTTGGACCTCTTTAAATAAGTAGAGCGCCGCCGGAAGGAGAACAACATGAAGAGGAATTCCTTGATCCGAGGCTTCTTAACCCGAGGCTTCTTGACCCGAGGATGGTTGTGCGCGGGCATCTCCGCCCTCGGACTGCTGGGTATCGCGGCGGGGCCGGCACTGGCCCATCATTCCTTCGCGATGTACGATCAGACCAAGACCCTGGTGCTCACCGGGGTGGCCTACCAGTTCGTGGCGCAGGCCAATCATGCGGAGCTGCATTTCTACCGTGTCGGGCCGGACGGCAAGCTGGTCAAGGGCAAGGATGGCAAGTTCGAGGATTGGGGTGTCGAGATGGCCGGCGCCGCGGCCATGGCTCAGCAGGGCATTACCGCCGAGGCGTTCCCCGTGGGCACGATTTTCAGCCTCAAAATGAATCCATTGCGGGATGGCAGCAATTTCGGTTCGCTCTTGCGCGATAGCGCGATTGTGAAGTGCCCGTGGAAAACACCGCCCGCCGCCGGCAAAACCTGCGACACCGTGCAGGGCAGCGTCTTTCTCGGCGGCAAAACGTTTTGATGTCCGGGAATCCCGTCCGCGGTAGAGAACTGACTTGAAGCAATTCGCCGAGTGGCTGTCGTTAACGTTTCCCAGCGTCTTCATTCAGAACCATTACGCCTGGATGATCCCGGCGATTCAATCCATTCACATCGTGGCGATTGGAATTGTCATGGGATCGGTGCTGCTGATCGATCTCCGGCTGCTCGGATGGGCGGGAACGGATCAAACCCTCGCGCAAACCGCGCGGCGGTTTGGGCCGTGGCTCACCGGCGGGCTTTGTCTGTTGCTGGCGACCGGTATCCTCATGATCGTCGGCGAGCCGGTGCGGGAGCTGGTGACGTTTTCGTTCTGGGCCAAAATGGTCCTGGTGGCCATTAGCGCCGCCATCGCTTTGGTCTTCCTGGCAAGAGTACGCAACTCCGAACCAGCTCGGGTAGAAACGATCCCTGGCCGCCGCTCCACAAAATGGGCGGCCGTGCTGGTGTTTCTGATTTGGGTCTGCATCATTATCCTGGGACGCCTGATCGCCTATGACCACGTATGGGGATCCTGGTCGCCGGCGGCGAAGGTGTGATGCCGGCGCCGGACATCCTCGCATTGCTGGCGTGGGACGTGGATGGCTTTCTGAAAACAGTGGAAGCCTCCGGCCTGGCCGCCAGGCTGCGCGACTCCCTCCTTCTATTTCCGCTGCTCGAATCGACTCACGTGCTCGGCTTGGCGCTGGTCTTCGGCACGGTTCTGGCGATTGATCTGCGGCTGTTGGGAGTCGCATCGGCGCACCGGCCCTTCCGCCGGATGTCCTCGGAAATTTTGAAGTGGACCTGGGCTGCTTTTGCCCTAACCGCCCTCACGGGCACGCTCATGTTCACCACCAACGCCCGCGTCTACTATCACAATTTCTATTTCCGAGCCAAAATGTTGCTGCTCCTGCTGGCCGGCATCAACATGCTGGTGTTTGAGCTGACCGCGGGCCGCCAGGTTCATCGCTGGGATAAGGCCCCGGCGGCGCCCCCGGCCGGCAAAGTAGCGGCCATCTTGTCCATTGCCTTCTGGGTGGGGATCGTCTGCATGGGGCGGATCATCGGGTTCACCACCAGCCGCGAAAAGGTGGCGGCTCCGCCACCGCCCAGCCAGATCGATTTCGACGACTTCCTCGGGGGAGGACCAGGCAATAGCGGAGCGCCGCCGCCGCCCGGACAGAAGAAGTGACCTAGACCCAGATGTTCGTAGAAAACCCGCTGAACGCCTCCAGCCTCGCCTTCCCGGTGCTGGAATATGTGCACATCATCGGCTTTACTTGCGGCGTGGGAACCATCGCGCTGGTCAATTTCCGGCTGCTGGGGGTGGGCCTCACGCAGAAGAGCGCCGGGCAGTTGTGGAGGGACACGCTGCCGTGGACGCTCGCCGGCCTGCTGCTGGTGATCTTTTCGGGGCTTCTGCTGTTTGCCATCAATCCGGACGTCTACTACGGCAACCAGACCTTCCTCCTCAAAATGGGCGTTCTGCTGTTGGCCATCCTGTTCTACTACACGGCCGTCCGCAAAGTTTCGGTCTCAGGCGCCGGGCTTGCGGCCAGCCGCGCGGTAGCGGGCATTTCGCTCGGGCTTTGGATGATGGTCTTGTGCGGTGGAATTTTCATCGGCTTATCCGCCACCCGGCCCCCCGCGGCCGCGCCTCCGCCGGCCGGCGTCCATTTCGAAGACTTTCTCGGACCCGGAGCCGGCAACCGCGCGGTTGTGCCCCCGCGCCCTAACTGAAACGTAACATGTCGAATCTGTTCTCCTGGATCCGCGAATCCTCTGATGCATACCTGCTGATTCTGGCCGTGCACCTGGGCGCGCTGGCGCTGTTTGGCGGTATGGTGCTGGTCACCGATCTGCGCCTGCTGGGCGCCGGGATGCGCAGCTATTCTGTATCCGGCATCGTAAATGGTCTGCGGATTCCCAAGCGAATCGGTTTCGGCCTGGCTGCGCTGTCGGGCGTGCTGCTCTTCGGCGCCCATCCTGGCCAGAACTCCCACAATCCCTGGTTCTGGGCAAAACTCGCCCTGCTTGCGCTGGTCGCGCTCAATTACCTCGTCTTTCGGAGTGTTTACAGCGCCCAAGCCGCCGGCGCGCAAACTTCCGCAAAAGCCAAAGTGGCCGCGGGCCTTTCCCTTGTCCTTTGGACGGGAGTGATTTGCGCGGGCCGCGGACCAGCCACCGTCAAAGATGTCATGCATTCCATGATCGATCCCAACGGCGACTTCGTTTTTCAATCGGTAGAGCAGATCGGCGACGAGCACGGCGTGCATGAGAAAGCGCCTCAAACCGATGCGGACTGGGACGACGTCCGCCAGCACCTGGCTGTCTTGCGGCAGTTGCCGGCCCTGATCGAGGGACGCCAGGCGGCGCGCCCGCGCGACCGGTCGCGCAATCCGCAAAGTGAAAGCCAGCCCGAAGAGATCGAAAAAGCTCTGGATTCCGACCGCCCCGCCCTCATGCGCCGCGCACGAAAGCTGCGGGACGCGGCGGCCGAGGCGCTCCAAGCGGTAAACGCCAGAGACAAGGACGCCCTGCTGCGGTCGATCGACCGCATCGATAAGGCCTGTGAGAACTGCCACCTGCACTATTGGTATCCCAACGACAAGCGGGCGCGGGAAGCCGCCAAAGAAGACGGCGTCACGGACTATTAGCCATACCGTTCCGAAACCTACCGGGCTGGACACGCTCCATCGATGCAGGTAGAATGACGCCACGCACCTGCGAAACCAGGAGGGTTCATCGCAATGAGCAGGCGTTTGGCAAGCATCCGATTTGCCGTCGTAGCCGTAATGATCGCCCCGTTCTTTACGCACCCCGCCGCCGGCGACGAGATGCCGGGATACAACCCTCCCACCGGACCGGTCCCGCGAACCGCCGGCGGAAAGCCCGATTTCAGCGGTGTATGGCAACCCCCGCGCATGGCCGATGTCACCAAGGCCGAGCGCTGCTGCAAAGCTTCCGGTGACCTTCCTTACACCGCCTGGGGTAAGCAGCAATGGGAGAGCTACGACGCCGCTAAGGGCGACTACGCCGGAACCTGTCTGCCGTTTGGCCTGCTGCGTTCGGTCGGCGGGCCCCATCCCGTGCAGATCGTCCAGAACGATAAGTACATTGCTTTCCTCTGGGAGCAGAACACCTGGTTCCACGTGGTGCCGATCGACGGCCGTCCGCATCCCCAAAATCCCGATCCCACCTGGTTCGGCAACTCGGTCGGCCACTGGGAAGGCGACACGCTGGTTATCGATACCATCGGCTTCAACGGCAAAACCCGCATCGATACCATCGGCCATCCGGTCAGCGATCAATTACACACCATCGAGCGCTATACGCGCCGCGATCTCGGCCACATCGATTATGTCCTGACCATCGACGATCCGAAAACCTATACCCGGAAATGGGACAGCATCCGGACCTGGAACCTGCATCCCGAGTGGGAAATCATGGAATACTCCTGCGAGGAAAATAACAAAGACATCTACGAAGGGCACATCAAAGCGGGAACGCAGCCCGAGTAGTTAGGGAGAGACTCATGCCATCGAAAAGGTCGAATCGCCGCGGTTTCCTGAAAGATAGTGTGGCGTTAGCCGGTCTGGCGGCAGGCGGCAAACAGATTGCGCGGGCCCAAACCCAGGGAACGCCCGCCAAGAAAATCGATGAGCTGATCGCTTATGGCGAGCGATCTCGCTTTGTCACTTCGATTCGCATTCCCGTGGCCGAAAGGCACTCGCCCGATGAATTCGGCCTTACGTTTCATGTCCTCACTCCGCTTCAGGATTCATACGGAATCATCACTCCGTCCTCGCTCTTCTACACCGCGACTCACCGTGGCGCGTTTGTTCCCGACATCAACCCTGCCGAGCATCGTCTCCTGATCCACGGCATGGTCGAGCGGCCGCTGATATTTACCATGGAGGAACTGAAGCGCTTCCCCTACGTCTCCCGCATTCACTTCATCGAGTGCCTTGGAAACCGCGCCCGGCCCACTCACAAGACCGTGCAGGAAACCCACGGCCTCACCAGTTGCGCCGAATGGACCGGTGTGCCGCTCTCTCTACTCCTCAAGGAGGCCGGCGTGCGGAACGGAGCCTCCTGGATCGTTGCCGAAGGCGCCGAGGAAGTGAAGGGTGATTCCAGTATTCCTCTCGCCAAGGCCATGGACGACACTATGGTCGTTTATGCCATGAACGGCGAGCCGCTTCGTCCCCAGCAAGGTTTTCCGCTGCGGCTCATGGTTCCCGGCTTCGAAGGCATCTATCAAATTAAGTACCTGCGCCGCATCAAGGTAGTCGACCGTTATTACATGACTTACGACGACTATGGACATATCCAGCCCGATCCGAAGGTTGCCGCCCTCACTCACGTCATCGGACCCAAATCCGTCATCACCTTCCCTTCCGGGAACCAGCGCTTGTCCGGCCCCGGCTTCTACGAAATCACCGGCCTCGCCTGGTCCGGCACCGGCGCAATCCGCAATGTAGAGATCTCCACCGATGGCGGCCGGAGCTGGCAGACTGCCGAGCTGCGCTCTCCGGCCTACCCCATGGCGCATACCCGCTTCGGTCTCAACTGGAAGTGGGACGGAAAAGAATGTGAGCTGATGTCGCGCTGCACCGACTCAGTCGGCTCCGTTCAACCCACCCGCGCCGAAATCGCGAAATACTGGAACAAGCCGCTCGACGCCAATTTCCGCGTGCCGGGGGCCGACAATTCCGTTCAATCGTGGAAAATCGCAAGCGATGGGAGCGTGCACAATGGTTTGGCGTAAGCTTTATCTGTTCGCGGCAGTTTTTGGAATGTCTCCAGTTGCCTGGACACAGTCCCCTACTTACGGGCTCGGCAGAACTCCCACCGCTGAAGAAATCCGCAAGTGGGATATCGCCATCAGCCCGGAAGGAAAAGAGCTGCCGCAAGGGCGCGGGACAGCCAAGGAAGGCGCCACTCTCTATGTCCAGAAGGGTTGCGCCGGATGCCACGGCGCCAAAGGCTCGGGAATGCACGCCCCCACCTTGATCAGCCGGAAAGATGTAAAGCCGGACCCCTCCGCCTTTTGTCTCTCCCCCTGTGTCAACGATCTGAACACTATGAGTCTGCACTCACCGTACGCCACAACCATTTGGGATTACATCAACCGCGGCATGCCTCTGGGCAAAGAGGGATCGCTCACTCCCAATGAGGTGTACTCGCTCACCGCTTTCCTCCTCTTTAAAAACGGTGTCATCAAAGAGGATGAGGTCCTGGATGCCCAGAGTCTGCCGAAGGTGCAAATGCCAAACCGTAACGGATACGCGCTTCCTCCGGACTGGAAGCGCGGCGAGCCGAGACTGCGAAATTACCCATAACCGTCAGGGAGCGGTCCTGCCGCGAACGAAACCAAATTCAAGGGTCGCAATACCTACCGCGCCCCCGAACCCCGCGCCTTCAACCGGCTCTCTCCCGTGCCCGAATCGCGCTGGAACCGCCGCCACGGACGCAGCCGCGTATTCGGATGCGCTACCCGGCTCTGCTTCCGCAGCGAAGCCGTGCCGCTGGTCGAGCCCACGGGAAGGGCGGCTTCGGAGTTATACGAGTCGGTCCCTTCGATATCCAGAAACATGGTTTGCCCTGTAGTCAGGTTTGATGGTACCTCGATATTCATCTGGTATCCGCCGCCCACGCTCGATTGCGATCCCGCAAACGCGATATTGGCCTGTAGAAAACCATTGTTGGGGTCTTCAAAATAGGCGCTGAACGATTGTGTAGCGTTCTGCCCGCTCAACGTCCCCAGCCCCGTCAGATAAACCAGAATGGTTTCCCCGGGCGTTATCGGATCCGACGCCGTCACCATCGAGTAATCCGCATGCTGCACGGCCGGCACGCTGCTCAGGCTGTTAAAGATCCCCGGCTGCGTTTCTCCCACGAAGTTTGTAATGGTGTTGGATGTTCCCATGCCGTTCGAGACTTGAACGGACGCGATCGTTGAGGTGATTCCGATCGGGATCACCGCATTGATTTGCGTCGGGCTCACGAACGACATCTGCGTCGGCGTTCCGTTCACCAGCACCTGCGTGCCGCCTAATGTAGTGGGCAGGCTAAGATCGGTCGCGGTGGTGGAAGCTAAATTCGAACCAAAGATGGAGATTAACTCTCCCGGTGCGAACTGCGCCGTGAATGGCGCTACGCTGCCGGCATTCACCACTGCGTTCGGGTAAATATACACGCCCGAAGGCTCAAAGCTGGGCGATTGCACCAGCACTGTAAAGCCCAGTTGCGCGCCCGACGTGAAAATGTTGGGATAGCCGATGCCGATTGCGCCGTTATCGGTGAATGCGTATTGGTTGAAGCTGTCGCTGTACTGCCCATTGGACGAGGTCACGGCGTCCTGGTACGTGTAATCGTAAGCGAAGCCGCCCGAAAACGCATCGTCGATCCGCTGATGGCCCACCACCTGGCCCGCATTCAGATTGTAAGCGCCGTAGTAACTCTGTAAGTCGGCGGATCCTTGGCTGGCCAATTCAGAATCGTCCACCAAAACGCCGGCCTGGTAATACAACCCGTTGAAGTTGACATTGCCTTGCGAGCTGGTCCGCACGCCCACGATTATGTCCCATCCCGTCGGCGAGCCGCCCACCGCGAAGTTGCCGTCCGGAGAGAGATAAAAATACTTCTGGCCCGCAATCAGAATGCTGCCTGCGTTTCCGTTAAGGTTAATCTGGCCGGCCAGGTTATAGACCACCGCGCCGTTGCTGATGCTATAGTTTGCCGCCGGCACCGCCTGCGTGGTCTGGGTGGACGCCCCCGCCGAATCAAGGTTCCCGGCGATGTAGCCGGTCGCCGTGTACCCCGGAACGTTCCCGCTGCCGTTCGGAGCCATCTGGAACGTGCTGGCGCGCGTGTAGAGATCGCCTTCCGCGCCCGCATTATAGCCGATCACATTCAAGCTCAAATCCAGGTCGGCCATCGTGTACGTGCCGCTAAACGACGAAGTCGTGATCGATCCGCTCGCCGGGACGGCGATAAAGATGTCGTTATAGCAAGGGCTATTCGCGTTGTTCTGGCAGGTGGTGTTCTCGGTCGAACTCGCAATGAAGATCCCGTTCGAAACCAGCCCGTAGACCTCATCGGTCGTCACCAGGCTGTCCAGAAAGCCGTAACCGCTCGCCGAAACCGAATAGGTTCCCGACGTGGGATACCCGCTGCACGTGTTGCTGGCCGGTGTAATCGTGCAAATCCCGCTCGCGCTCGAATCGTTCACCTGCACGTTGGAAACGGTGTATTGCCCGGCCCCGTTAAAATTCAACGTGCCATAGAGGGAGACCGCTTCGCCAACGTCGCCGTACTGATCGTAAACAACCCAGACCACCTGCCGGAAGTAGTAAGTCCCATTCAACAGGTGATTGCCGCTCGTATCCCACGACTGCGCGGTAGCCGGCCACGCGGCCAAAAAAGGCAAAAGCAACACCATCGTCTTGAGTTTGTTCATATCTGTTCGTTATTATGGATGCCACGGCGGCCTTCCGCCGTTACAGCGAATTCTAAAAGAAGTTCCCGCGGACGTGCGCGGGAGTTCCCAAAGCGGATCACCGCCCCCGCAACTTTTTCTTCCCCACGAAATCAATCACTTCCCGTCCCCGCATTCCGGCAATCCAATGTCGCCGTGATACTCGAAAAGTGAGGTGAACCTCCATGTCCGAAACGCACAAAATCTCCGAAGCCC
>DATGKM010000110.1:0-6710 GCA_035294665.1 Bryobacteraceae bacterium
TTCCGGTTCTACGCACTGGCTGATGGAATCCGGCAAATTCTCTCTCAGACCACCATTACGCCTCCCGAGGCGCCGCCCGCCACCCTGCAATTGGAACTGACGCTCGGTTGGGAGGGCTAAAAATTCTGGGGAAACTCCTGGTTATGAAAAACGGGTGGCGCGGAAGTCGGGTAGAAGACTTCTGACGTCACTACGGCAATGCGAATGCAACCAGCGTATCTGTGGCTGTAACTGCCACGTACTGCTTCCCATTCCTGCCCGCGTAAGTGATCGGAACCGCATTCGCCATCCGCTCCAGTTGGGTGGCCCACAGTTCCTTGCCGTCGCTCGAATCGAACGCGCGGAAGCGCGCATCCTGGGCCGCGCCGATGAACACCAAGCCTCCCGCGGTAACGATGGGACCGGCGCTACCCGCTCCTCCCACGTTGCGCTTGCCTTCGGGGAGCGCCTGGTTTGTGCCCAGCGTGGTTCGCCAGGCGATCTCGCCGGTATTGGCATTGACCGCCAGGATCCGGCTCCAGGGCGGGCGGAAACATGGCACATTCACCATGCGTCCGGCAGAATCTTTCAGGGAAGCGCTCAACCCGCCCCCGCCAGGACTCGGGCGATCATAAGGCAGGTTCACATTTTCGTATCTTCCGCCCGTTTTCTTCTTCTCCACCCACCCGGTAAGCGGTGCATCGTGCGTCTGCACGAAGACAAAGCCGAAGCGTGGGTCGACCGCCATGCCGCCCCAACTTGCGCCCCCGGTACCGCCCGGAAACTGGATCGAGTAACGCGGCGGCGTTCCTTCCTCGTGAAACAGGAAAGGCGAAAACGGGCCTTCGTTATAGTAGCCGCCGGCCTTTTCCCAAAGCTCCTGGCAGGCCTTGGCGTGCTCGGGGGTAGTGTCGTCAGCGGTAACCAGATCCTCGCGCTTCATGCTCACTCTGGCAAGCGGGGGCGGCTTGAGGGGGAACGGTTGCGTCGGCGAATACCATTCGCCAGGGACATCGCCTTTCGGCACCGGACGTTCTTCCACGCCAAACACGGGATGTCCAGTCGTGCGATCGAGAATGAACATGTATCCCGATTTGCCGATTTCAGCCAGGGCCGGCACTCGTTTGCCGTTTCGCACGATGTCCGCCAGCACCGGCGCGGGCGGCAAGTCGAAATCCCACAAATCGTGATGCACTACCTGAAAATGCCACCTGTATTTTCCGGTGGCGGCGTCCACTGCCACAATCGAGTTACCGAAAAGATTCGCTCCCGGGCGATCGCCGCCATAATAATTCGCCGTGGGCGCGCCGAAGGTCATGTAGAGGAGCCCGCGCGCTTCATCCGCGGTCATGTACCACGCCCAAACGTTGGTGCCGGACCGCCCTTTCCATCCTTCGTTCAGCCAGGTTTCGTGGCCGGGTTCCCCCGGCCGCGGCACCGATTGGAACTCCCACAGTTTCTTTCCGGTGCGTGCGTCGTACGCGCGTGTATTGCCCGGCGGCCCGGTTTCGCGTTCGCCCGTGCTGGCTCCCACCGTTATCAGATCTCCCAAAACGGTCGGCACGCCGTTGTACGGCACCACCATATCCACGCTGCCTTCGTTTCCGAAGCCGGGATCTGTCTTCCCCGTCGTGGCATTCAGGGCAATCAGCATGCGGCCCGCGGTGAACAGAATGCGTGACGGATTTTCCCGGTCGCCGGGCCACCAGGCAACACCGCGCGGTGAAGCCTGGCCGGAGGGTACGTTGTAAATCCAGATCTCCTGGCCCGTTTCGGGATTCAGCGCGACCACGCGCGTTTGAGTCGAGATGTACATGACTCCGTGGACGACGATAGGCGTCAGTTCGGAAGTCCCGCTCGCGGTCGCAAATCGAAACCCGGAGGACTGCAGACGATACGACCACACTTGCCGCAACGCGCTCACATTTTTTCGAGTAATTTGTTTCAGCGGGGAATAACGCGTGCCGGCGAGATCGCGGTTGAACATGGGCCAATCGGCGGCCGCGGTTTGTCTTGCCTGGCCGGAAAGGGCCGGCAGAAATGCGATTCCAAGAACTGCGGCTCGGCAAATCATGGTGCGCTCCGGCCTTCCAGGATATACCGGCTGCAGCTAACGCTTGGGCAACGCAAACGCAACGTACGAGCCGGCCGGAGTGGCGGATTCCGCCGCGCCTGACCCTTCGAGAGTGACCGCCGGACCGTTTCCCGCGGCGGCGCACACGACAATAAACTCGCGGCCGCCGGCCTCATACACGGCCGGGACGCCTTCGGCGGCGGCCGGCAAATTGCCTTCCCACATCACCTTTCCGGTATCTTCGTCGTAAGCTCGAAGCTTCCGGTCATTTGTTGCCGCGAAGATGAGTCCTCCGGCGGTTACTACCGGGCCGCCTCTCTGCTGCTGCAACACACCGGTATCCGCATGCCCCCGTTCGGCCAGCCCCGGCACCACACCGTAAGGCGTCCGCCACAGGACCGTCCCCGTGTTCAGATCGTAAGCCGTCATCTCAAACCAGGGCGGCGTGATTGCCGGCAAATGCGTGCCGGCCGAAATCAGAGAGGTGTAAGGCGCCGTGTAGTGGATAAACGGCCCATCGACTGGAATCGGCGCCGGACGCGGCGGCTTGGCGGCCCTCGTGTCTGCGCCCGGCTCTCCTTTTGCCACCAGCGTGATGATGGTGGGCGCATCGTGCGAAACGATGAACAGCCTGCCCTTGGCGGGATCCACGGCCGCCGTAGCCCAACTCGCGCCTCCACCAACTCCAGGAATGGAAAGCGTGCCGCGCAGGCTCGGTGGCGTGAAGAGGCCCTCGTTACGGACACGGCGCAGCTTCTCGCGCCACTCGGCTTGCTCGGCAGGGGGCAGGAGCGGATCGATATCGTCTTCTGTCAAACGCTGCCGTGCGAACGGCGGCGGCGCCGTGGGGAAGGGCTGGGTCGGCCAGGCCTGCTCGCCTGGTACATCTGATTTGGGAACCGGGCGCTCTTCCACCGGCCACAACGGCTGCCCGGTCACGCGGTCCAGTACAAACAAAAAGCCCTGCTTGGTGGGCTGCACGGCCACGTCCAGGCTCTTGCCATCGTGTTTTACGGTGAGCAACTTGGGCCCGGCCGGCAGGTCATAGTCCCACAAATCGTGGTGCACGGTTTGAAAATGCCAGAGCCGCTTTCCGGTTCTCGCGTCCAGAGCGATCACGGAGTTGGCAAACAGATTCTGCCCGAGCCGGTCCGCCCCGTAGTGATCGAATTTGCCGGTTCCCGTGGGCACGTAGGCGATCCCGCGCCGCTCATCCACAGACAGCTCATTCCAGTTGATGCCCCCGCCGGAGCGCATCCAAAAATCTTTCGGCCACGTGTCGTATCCAAATTCGCCGGGCCGTGGCACGGTATGAAATACCCAGACCAGCTTACCGGTGCGCACATCGTAGGCGTGAATATCGCCTGGCAGGTAGGCATAGTCGCCGCCGCTGCGCATGAGCGGAACGATAATCAGGTTTTCGAATACCCGCCCGGGGTTATTGGTCTGAATCGGCGCGCTGAGGCTCCAGTCGCGATCGTTGAGGCCGATCCGCAGGTCGGTGCGGCCATTGTCGCCGAAAGCCGTAACGGTCTGCCCGGTGCTCGCGTCGATCGCAGTCAAGAAGCCGCCGTTGATCGTGAACAGCCGCCGGCTGGTACCGTCGGCGCTTTGCCAATAGTTAATACCGCGCGTGGTCACTGGCCCTTGGAACGGGTGGACCCAGATCTCGCGCCCGGTCACGGGATCGAGAGCCACCAGCGAATTATTCTTTGCTTGCACGAAGATCTTTCCGTCCGCCACCAGCGGATTGAACAAATATTGTTTGGAATCGCCGGTGCTATACGTCCAGGCCACCGCAAGCTGTTTCACGTTGCTCCGATTCACTTCTTTGAGCGAGGAATACTGCGCGGAATCGGCGCTCCCCAGGTACTCGTTCCAGGCACTATAGGGAAGTTCCTGCGCCCAGCCCGAAGCTACGGCCAGGAGCGCGGCGGGTAAAAAGCGAGGCATTGGGCCAGTCTACCTGAAGCGATCGTGTCGCGTGCGCACACTGCCTATCCTTGACACCGCTTTCACCCAACGAATAAAATCGTCCGCCGAGGGTAAATGCGTTCTCTAATAGCTTCCGTGCTGGTAGGTATCGCTCTGAGTGCTGCCGCCCCCGTCTGGGCGCATCATTCCTTTGCCGCGGAGTTTGACGATAAGCAAATTGTCAAACTACATGGCACCGTCGTCAAAATGGAGTGGGTGAACCCGCACGCGTGGATCCACGTGGCCGTCGCCAATCCCGATGGCACCACTACCGAATGGATGATCGAAGGCAATACGCCGAATGGCCTGTTGCGGCGCGGCTTCACTAAGAAATCTCTCGAACCCGGCACAGAGGTTTATGTCGAGGGCTACCGGGCGAAAAGCGGCGATTACAAAGCCAACGGCTCGTCGATCACGTTTAAAGATGGCAAGAAGCTGTTCCTCGGCTCTTCGCACGATGAACAGCAGGCAACGCAGAAGTAGCCACCTGTGGCCCGCGCACTGCGATGGCCCGGCCGATATCCCGTGGAAGGAGATGAGCAATGCGGAAGAAATGGCTTCTAGCGCTTGGATTCGGGATCTGCCTGTCCGGCGTTCCCGCCTGGGCGCATCATTCGTTTGCAGCCGAGTTCGATACCAAAAAGGTGGTGCGGTTGCTCGGCACCGTTACCGAAATGGAGTGGGTGAATCCGCATGCCGTTATCCATCTCGCGGTGAAAAATCCGGATGGCACCACCACGAACTGGGCCATTGAGGGGAATACTCCCAACAGCCTTTTGCGGGCCGGACTCACTAAGAAATCGCTGGCAGCCGGTACGCCGATTGCCGTCCAGGGATATCGCGCGAGAAGCGGCGATTACAAAATCAGTGCCAGCATTATGGTGCTCCGGGATGGCCGCGAGCTGAATCTTCAGGGCGGCTCCGGCGCGGTTTTGGGGTGGCTTTCTTCTGATGAAGCGCTCTGGAAGCGCCAATTAGCGGCCTGGGCGGCCAACGCCCAATAGAGCCGGAGAACAAGCGTGAACAACCGAACCCGCATTTCCTCATTCCTTGCAGCCGTCGCGCTCGCGGTGCCCGTGTTGAGCCAAACCGTTTCCCAGCGCGACACCTCGAAGCCGGCCACTGCAGCCAAGCCTTACACGCCGCCGAAAACGCCGTGGGGCGATCCGGACCTTCAGGGACTCTGGCCCGGCAGCTTGAATATTCCCCTGCAGCGTCCCGAAAGCTTCGGCGAACGCAACACGCTCACAGACGAGGAACTCGCCGCCAGAAACAAGGCGGAGGAGCAGCGGGTCGAAAACGGGCATTGGATCGAATACTATGCGGCTACCCGCCAGGCTTCGCTCATCGTCGATCCGAAAAACGGACGATTTCCTCCCATGACGCCGGAAGCCGCCAAGCGCAATCGCGAGATGCGCGGCGGGCTCGGGCCACCCAGTCTTGCGGGGGTCGAAAAGCGCGCCGATTCCTGGCTGGATTTCGATCTCTGGGGGCGCTGCATCACCAAGGGTCTGATCGGCTCCATGCTCCCTGGCAATCTCTATAACAAGGGCAACCAGATCCTGCAGGAGCCCGGGTATTTCATCATTCGCAACGAGATGGTGCATGAAACCCGCGTGATTCCGCTCGACGGGCGTCCGCATGTTGGGGCCAATATCCGTACTTATATGGGAGACGGGCGCGGGCACTGGGAAGGCAATACTATGGTCGTGGAGACCACCAATTTCCTTCCGAACATTGCCATGAATGGCATCAACTTTGCGCTTCTGACCGATCGCTTGCGCATCGTTGAGCGATTCACCCGCACCGCGCCGGACGAACTGAGTTACGACGCCACCGTCGAAGATCCCGGCACCTGGACTCGGTCATGGACGATGCACGTTCCGTTCAAACTCGATCCGAACTACACCATTTACGAATACGCCTGCCACGAAGCGAATTATGGTCTTTCGGATATTTTGAAAGGCGCCAGGGAAGAAGAGAAAAAGAAAGCCGCCGGCCAGAAATAATGGCTGGTATCTGGCGCGCGTAGCACCAAAGGCCCGCATCCAAGGCGCGGACGCTGTTGATTCTGGAGCGGGAGACGGGACTCGAACCCGCGACCAACATGGAGTGAACCCCAAGACTGAGACAGCGAGTTAAGGGAACAAGAAGCGTTGCAGCATTTCCGGGAGCACCATCCGTCGGCCGTCGTCAATGGCGGGGATGCCTGTTTGAAGAAGTCCGCCAAGCCGCGGCGAAAGGCCAAGCCGTGAGTGCGTTGTGCCAGATGACCGGCCTGAGCCGGGCATAATGATTCGCCATTGCAAATTGCACGTCAGCAACGGGGGCTTTGCCCCTGCGACCCCAGGATTGAACGCCGTTGCGCCAGAATGGCTGTTCGGCGGCGGGGCGGCAAACTTCGCCGCCCCCGCCATTCCGGCCGCTGAGTCGACGCTCGGGGTCGCGGTAGGGATGCCAGTTGCCCGGCACCTCCCGCACAGATCCGTAGGTGCAGCATTACCGCATACGGCTCTTCCCTTGGATTCGGGCGTCGAAGCGAACGTCAGGATAGGCATGAAAAGTGCGGGGACGAGGAATCCACCGGTTAAAGATCGGTCGAAGTTGTTCCCAATCGGGCTTTCGCCGTTGACTACGGCGGCGTAGAATGTGCCGCCAGGATCGGCAAAGCCGCTCTCGAAAT
>DATGKM010000111.1:0-15231 GCA_035294665.1 Bryobacteraceae bacterium
GAGTGGCGGCGTTGTTCCCAAATGAGGCGGCTTTGCTGCGCCTGGTGAGCGCCGTCCTCATGGAAATTAGCGAAGAATGGGAGACCGAAAAGATCTACTTACGGATGGAAAACAGTGGCTCGATTACGCGGGAAGAATGAAATTACAGAAAGAGCTTGACTTTATCCAACGAATTTCTGACTCAGGACACTAGAAGATTATTCGGTAACCACCATCGACTATTTCACAGCCCTCTACTACGGCCCCGTGGCCGAGTGTTGGCTCTACAAGAACGGCCAGCTGTTCGATCCTTATGAACATGGCTATGATGATGAATCACTCACGGGTAATGTGACGGCAAACGCAGGCAGCCGGGACACGAACAACAATCCGCTTCTGATCGATGTCGATGCCGACGGCGCCGAGTACGAGATGGATTCCGAGCACTACTTGGAAATCTGGAGTCCTCAGGGGGTCGTGTACGACGCGTACGGCGATTCCATTGCGGAGGACTACTTCGGCTACAGCGTCCTTCCAGGGGAAGACGACCCCTCAGAGACGCCTCCCGACGTCTGGATCGTTCCGCCATTTATCGGAGTTTTCTGGGTTTCGCAGCTCGTCGATATCGGCTCCACAGCCACCTACACCGAAACTTCGGACTGCACTCCCTACATTAGCTCGATTTCGCCGAACTCCGGTACCCCAAGCCCTACCGACCCGACGCAGGTGTACGTGACCATCTCCGGCTCCTGCTTCGGCACGTACGGGCCCGCTGCTCGCATCCTCCAACTGCCCCGGGACCGTCGTGTGGACGCTCAAATTTTGCTACCAGAGCAGCGGACGAAGAGGCGCCATTACAATAACGCAACCCCCGACCGAGTCAGTAAGCCTCGGAACGACCTTGCGAGCCGGAGCTTGTTCACACCACCAGCGCAAGGAATGTGGCCGAACGAGAGCTGCGATGGCGGGTCCCACATCGGCCTGATGATGGTCCCGACGACAATGGCCGATGCGTTCAATTGGCAACAGAATGCAACGGACGGTGTGCACCTCTTTGCCAACGACAAACTACGGCGGGCCGGCAAGTACGAGGATTATTGCATGTCAGTGTACCCGAAACTCCGGGCCTTAACCCTGCAAGAGAGCGAACTTGACGGGCTCGTGTTCTACGGCCCCGGTGCAACGTTGTTCAATGCTGGGTATGGGGCGTACTGGATCCCGAACGCCGCAGGAACTGATTGGGAAGTGAATAACGGACCAAATGGGAACCCGGTCGGTGTCGACTATGTAACTGTTTGCAAATGGTATCGTTCCCGTCTATAAGATCGACGAGTTCCGTTTCGCCCCGTTGCAGAAGGGAAAAATTGACCTGGTCGTCCTCGGGGACGCCACAGGCCGCAATTTCTTCAACGAGATTTACGCCGTCTATTGCGCGGGCACGACATGTACTTGCGACATTACCGAATCCGACTGGCCCAATGACCTTGTCGAGCAACTGATTGACCCACAGGGCGAGGGCGTCTATAAGGTAGTCACCAAACACTGGGTGCTGGGCTACGAAGGTTTCAGGACTAAGCCTATCTTCACCTATTCCATCCAGCGCATAAAGGGCGGGGCTAAGTACTCGCCCGTAACTAGAAATTTGGTCGTCGGTCCCGATTTCTTCGACGTAACCACCGAGTACGCAGACTACTACACCGCTGAGCTGCTGCCAAAGGTAGAAGACGCCAAAAAAGCGGTTGAAGGACAGTACAAGTCGAATGAGGATCAGGCCGAAGCCGAAGCCGCCGTCCAGTTCGCTTACGACGACTACCGCCGCAGGATTTTGCATGACACCAAGGCTGGCTTCGATAATGCCTTGAAATGGATTGGCTCGCCGTATCGCGGGGTCCAGAGTTTAGCGATTCGCACGATGGAAGAAATTGATGACAATGCGGCCGCAGCCAAGCTTAAAGAATGGTCCCAATCTAAAGATAAGGGAATAGCCGATCAGGCAGCGCCGGCCCTTAGCAGGTGGGTGGAGCGAAAGGCCGAACGGGGCCGGTGAGGTTATTCTTCATGAATCGTATTCCGCTCATTATCGCCCTCGGCGTCGCCTGTTCCGCCACCTTCGACAGCGCCCGCGCCCAATCGGCCCAGCCCACCACGCCCGCGGCCAGCGGCCGCGCTTCCGCTCCCGATTGCTTGCTCTATTCTTCCTCTTCGATCACATTAGCCACCAGGATTCCCTGGGCGCCCAGCAGACGGCCGCGGGAAAAAACGGCAACGCGATCCAAAACTATTACGTATCAATCCCTGGCCAGTCACGTCCAGGTCAAGCGCCCGAGCGCTCTTGTACGCAAGCGCCCGCAGGTAGGCGGCGATTCACGCGCCGGTTCTTCGGTACAAGCCCCTCCAAATTAGCACCGTAATCTCTATTGCCGCGAGCCCGCCAGTGGTTTATCGGAAACTTCGGCCTCATCGTCGCGCAGCGCGCCGCGGCCGTTCCAGGTGGCGCGAAGGAAGTCGCCGTTCATGCGGGCGATGACTTCGAGCTTGATGTCTTTGGGGCAGACGGCTTCGCACTCACCGATGCTGGTGCAGTGGCCGAAGCCCTCGGCTACGGATTGGGCGACCATCGACCGGACGCGACCGAGACGCTCGGTCTGGCCTTGGGGGAGCAGACCGAGATGGGTGATTTTGGCGCCCATGAACAGCGAAGCGGAGGCGTTGGGGCACATGGCGACGCAGGCGCCGCAGCCGATGCAGGCGGCGGCATCCATCGCGCGGTCGGCGTTCTCTTTGGGGACCAGGATGGCGTTCCCATCGGGTGCGCTGCCGGTGGAGACCGAGATGTAGCCGCCGGCTGCGATCAACCGGTCGAAGGCGCCGCGGTCCACCGCGAGGTCCTTGATGATCGGAAAGGCTCGCGCGCGCCACGGCTCCAGGTACAGTTCTTCGCCGTCGCGGAAATGGCGCATGTGCAACTGGCAGACGGTGGTGCCGCGCAGGGGGCCGTGGGCCACCCCGTTGATCATGAAGCCGCACATGCCGCAGATGCCTTCGCGGCAATCGTGATCAAAGGCCACCGGATCTTCGCCGCGGGCGATGAGATCTTCGTTGAGCACGTCGAGCATCTCCAGGAACGACATATCCTGGTTGACGTTGGGAACTTCGTAGCGGACCATGCGGCCCTTTTCGGAGCGATTGCGCTGGCGCCAGATGTGGAGGATCAGTCTCACTTGTAGCTCCGTTGGGTGGGATGGACGTACTCGAAGGTAAGCGGCTCGCGGTGCAGTTCGGGTGCGTTGCCCACGCCGTGAAATTCCCAGGCGGCCACGTACGCATAGTGCTCGTCATCCCGGGCGGCCTCGCCATCCGGGGTCTGGTATTCCTCGCGGAAGTGGCCGCCGCAGGATTCATTGCGGTGGAGGGCATCGATGCACATCAACTCGGCCAGTTCGAAGAAATCGGCCACGCGGCCGGCTTTTTCGAGGGACTGATTGAGCTCCTCGCCCGTGCCCAGCACCCGCACCTCGCGCCAGAACTGCTCGCGCATTTCGGGAATACGGGAAAGAGCGTGCTGTAAACCTTCCGCGTTGCGCGACATGCCGCAGTAATCCCATACCAGTTTGCCCAGCGCGCGGTGGAAGGAATCGACCGAGCGGGTGCCTTTCGTTTCCAGCAGCCGGCGGGTGATGCAGGTCACCTGGTTTTCCGCGTCTTTTATTGCGGGATGATCGGCCGCTATGGCTTCGAACTTATTCGACGCAAGGTAATCGCCGATGGTGGCGGGCAGCACGAAATAGCCATCGGCCAGGCCCTGCATCAGGGCGCTGGCGCCCAGCCGGTTGGCGCCGTGATCGGAAAAATTGGCCTCGCCGATGACGTAGAGGCCCGGAATGGTGGACATGAGGTTGTAGTCCACCCACAGGCCGCCCATGGTGTAGTGGATCGCCGGGTAGATGCGCATCGGCGTTTCATACGGGTTTTCGCCGGTGATCCGCTGGTACATGTCGAAGAGGTTGCCGTAGCGCTCGCGGATCACGTGGCGGCCCAGGCGCTGGATGGCATCGCGGAAATCCAGGTAGACTGCCAGACCGGACTCGCCCACGCCGCGGCCCTCGTCGCAAACGGCTTTGGCGTTGCGGGAAGCAACGTCGCGCGGGACCAGGTTGCCGAAGCTCGGGTATTTGCGCTCGAGATAGTAATCGCGCTCGGCTTCCGGGATTTTGGCCGGGGGGCGGACATCGCGGCGCACCAGCGGCACCCACACCCGCCCATCGTTGCGCAGGGACTCGCTCATCAAGGTGAGTTTCGATTGATACTCGCCCGAAACCGGAATACAAGTGGGGTGGATCTGCGTGTAGCAGGGATTAGCGAACAGCGCGCCGCGCTTGTGAGCGCGCCAGATGGCGGTGGCGTTGGAGCCTTTGGCGTTCGTCGAAAGGTAATAAACGTTGCCGTAGCCGCCGGTGCCGAGCACGACCGCGTCGGCGATATGGGTCTGGATGGCGCCGGTGATCAGGTTGCGGGTGACAATGCCGCGGGCGCGCCCATCCACCACAATCAGATCCAGCATTTCGGTGCGCGGGAACATCTGTACGTTGCCCTGGCCGATCTGGCGTTCCAGAGCTTGGTAAGCGCCCAGCAGCAGTTGCTGGCCGGTCTGCCCGCGGGCGTAGAAGGTGCGGGAAACCTGGGCGCCGCCGAACGAGCGATTATCCAGGTAGCCCGAGTATTCGCGCGCGAAGGGCACACCCTGTGCCACGCATTGATCGATGATGCGAACGCTAATTTCAGCCAGGCGGTACACGTTGGACTCGCGGGAGCGGAAATCGCCGCCTTTGACGGTGTCGTAGAACAACCGGTAAACGCTGTCGCCATCGTTGTGATAATTTTTGGCCGCGTTGATACCGCCCTGCGCCGCTATGCTGTGAGCGCGGCGGGGGGAATCCTGAAAACAGAAGCAGGAAATTTTGTAGCCGAGTTCCGCCAGGCTGGCGGCGGCCGATGCTCCAGCCAAACCGGAGCCCACAACGATGAGCCGGTGTTTGCGCTTGTTGGCCGGATTTACCAGTTTGAGATTGAAGCGATGTCTGTCCCAGCGGGTTTCGATGGGACCCCCGGGAGTCTTCGAATCGAGTGTCATGCGCTTTTTAAGTTATGAACCCCGCAAGCACGCCTAGTGGAATGGAGATATACCCGGCCGCGATCAGAATGGCCACCCAGGCCGCCAGCCGTTTGATCACTGGCGTGTAGCGGGGATGGCTGTAGCCGAGCGATTGAAACATGCTCCACAAGCCGTGGTAGAGGTGCATGGAAAGCAGCACCATGGCAAAAATATAAAAGCCCGCCACCGCGGGATGGGAGAAACCGTTCACTACGTTGGCGCGCACATTCGGCTGGTAGGGGCCGAGTTCCTGAAGCGGCAGCACCGCGCCCACCGTGAGGTGCAGCACGTGGAAAATAATGAATGCCAGGATAATGGGGCCGCTCCAAACCATAGTGCGGGCGGCGTAGGCTGTAGGAACGTCGTCCTTTTTGAAGTAGCCTACCGGGCGCGCCCGCTGCTTCTGCAGCCAGAGTTGCACGGCTGCCACGATGTGCCACACCACCGCTACCAGCAGGATCGCGCGCACCGTCCATAGCAGGGCCGCATAATTAGGATTGTGCAGAAACGCGGCATAGCCGTTGATCTGGTCCGCGTGCGGCGAATAGATCTGTAAATTGCCTATCAAATGGCCGAGCACATACAAAAACAGCACAATACCCGTAACGGCCATGACGGCTTTTTTGCCGATGGGGGCCTGATAGAACCGCACAACCCGCTGGATGGAAGGCGCGGCCGCCGGACTCACAACCAGCCCCCTGGCAGGCGTGAACGACCCGGATGTTTGGATGTCAAACTCTATTGTATAAAAGTTCAGGCTGCGTTCGCAGGAAAGTAGCGCCTCGGAGTTTCATGGAAGCGGTAATCCTGATAGGAATTCAAGGCGCGGGTAAAAGCACCTTTTACCGCGAGCGGTTCTTCGATACACATGTGCGGATCAATCTGGATATGTTGCGGACGCGAGCGCGCGAGCGGGCCTTCGTGGAAACGTGTCTCCGCACGCGCCAGCGGTTCGTCGTGGATAACACCAATGCGCGGGTGGCGGAGCGGGCCGTGTATCTGGAGGGGGCGAAGCGCGCCGCGTTCCGCACGCTCGGATACTTTTTGGAAACGACTCTGGCTGACGCGCCGCGGCGAAATGCGCGGCGGGCCGGGCGAGCCAGAATTCCGGCGGCCGGAGTGGGCGCGGCGTTGAAGCGGCTCGAGCGGCCCAAGCGGGAAGAGGGATTCGACGAATTGTACCTGGTGACGCAGAATGAGGCGGGGGCCTTTGTCGTACGCGACTGGGCTTAGAATTGAAACGAGGGGCCGGCACAATGATTTCCAGGATTTTCGAATGGAGTCCGAAAGCGGCCCTGGCGTATGCGGCGGTTTTGATTGGCTTCATTGCCTGGTGCGATTGGCGGATGGAGATCAACGCCACGCTCGGGTTCCTCTACATTTTCCCCATGGTGCTGCTGGGGCTGGTGCTGCGCTGGTGGCAACTGGTCGTGGCCGCGCTGTTCTGCACCTTTCTTTCCGACCGCCTCGATCCGTTTCCCATGGAAATGGAATCGGCGCGGGACGTGCTCGTCTTCCTCACACTAACCGTGACCGGCTTGCTCTCCTGGAGCCTCGCCCGCAGCTACCGGCGCGAAAAGGAGCGGTTGGCGGCACAGCTCGCCGCCGAAGAGCAACTGCAGTTTTTGATCGAAAGCAGCCCGGCGGCGATTGTCACCATGACCGCCGCAGGCGAAATCCTGCTGGGCAATCCGGCCGCGCACCGTTTGCTGGGCGTCCCGGAAGGCGCGCTGCCCGGGCGGCAGATTAAGCGCTACGTACCGGCGCTCGGCTCCATCCCTTCCGCCGCCGAAACCGACAAGATTTTCCGCACGGAAATGCAGACCCGCGGGCGGAAGGAGAATGGGGAATTTTTCCTGGCGGACGTGTTCTTCTCGACCTACAGCACGCCGGCGGGCGCGCGCCTGGCGGCGCTGCTGGTGGACACTTCCGAGCAGCTTCGCGAGCGCGAGGAGGCGAATCTGCAGCAGTTGCTGGCAGGCTCGCGCATCCTGGTGGCGGCGGTCTCCCACGAGGTGCGGAACGTGTGCGGGGCCATCGGCATGATGCACGAAAATCTAATGCGCAAAGGTCTGCTCAAGGGCGACCAGGACTTCGAAGCGCTTGGCTCGCTGGTGGACGCGCTCAGCAAAATCGCTTCTCTCGAATTGAAGCAGAGCGTGGGGGCGTTTGAGCCGGAAGCCATCGATCCGAACGAAGTGCTCACGGATTTGCGCATCGTGCTCGAGCCGATTTGCGAGGAGTCGGAGATCGAGCTCGATTGGAATGTGCCGCCGAACCTGCCGCCGGTTTATGGCGACCGCCCGCGCCTGATGCAGGTGCTGCTGAACCTCGCCAAGAACAGCCAGCGCGCGCTCGAACCAGTTGCGCGAAAGAAGATCGAAGTGACCGCCGCCGCGCGCCCGGATGGAGTTTCGATCCGGTTTTCCGATACTGGCCCGGGCATCCCGCCAGGACGCAAGATCTTTCAGCCGCTGCAAAAAGGGGCCGAAGCCACAGGGCTGGGCCTGTATCTTTCGCGCGCATTTATGCGCTCGTTCCGCGGCGAACTGCGCCACGACCCACAGCACCCCGGCTGTTCGTTTATTTTAGAATTGGCGGCGGTAACGGAAACGCCGGTGGCCGGCGCCATGGCTATAGAAAATGCGGCGCCTACAACTGCTTCTGGTAGATGACCACATCCTGTTTCGCGAGGGCTTGCGCCGCCTGCTGGTTTCCGAGCCGGATTTCGAAACCGTGGAGGAGTGCAGCACCGCGGCCGAGGCTCTGGAGGCAATAGGCCGCTCGGCAGTGGACGTCGTACTGCTCGACTTCGACTTGGAAGACGATACCGGCACGCGTTTTATCGCGGCTGCGGCGGCCGCGGGCTATAAGGGGAAGATTCTGATGGTGACGGCGGGGATGAGCCCACAGGATGTGACGGCGGCGCGGAAGCTGGGAATTGCCGGCATTTTTTTGAAGCACAACCCGCCAAACTCGTTGCTCGAAGCCATTCGCATTGTCGCGGCCGGCGGCTCCTGGATCGACCCGAAAATCGCCGCGCACGCCGGCAATAGCGCGGCGCGGCCGGGAGCGCCCGCCGATCACCTCACGCCCCGCGAGCGGAATGTCCTCCGCGCCGTTTTCGAGGGGCTTACGAACAAGGAGATCGCCTACCGCCTGGGTGTATCGCAAAGTTCTGTGAAGATGACACTCCAGCACTTGTTCGACAAAATGGGCGTGCGCACGCGGGGGCAACTGGTCCGGATTGCGATTGAGCGGTCGATTGAGGATGCGCGGGGGCAGTAGCTAAGGGCGCGATACCTCCCTGTCGATTGTTCGCGATCTCTGAAGTGATCCGTTAGAGTGTTTTGTGCACCAGGAGATTCTTGTAGATCTTGCCATCCTTCATGATCACGACAAAGTTCTTGGCTGGATGATCACGACAAAGTTCTTGGCTGGGTCCTCAATGAGCTTGATGTTTTCCAGCGGGTTGCCATCTACTAGCAGAAGATCGGCAAGGGCTCCCGGTTCGATTACGCCCAACCTTCCGGGATAGGGATTGATATACCCGGAGAGGGACAGCAACTCGCCGTTGTCCCCGGTTGCCATCTTGAGCGCTTCGGCGGGCGTGTACCACCGCGTCAGCTTCGCGAGTTGGGCTCCTTGCCGATTGGTAAGCTGGGCGTCAAACAGTATGTCTGTGCCAAACGCGGTCTTGATATTAAACTTCCTTGCCAGCTTGTACGCGTTGTCTGTTCCGGCGAAGACTTGGAGCAGTTTCTTCTGGGACACGGGATTGACCAACCGAGGCGCGTCCTGATCATTGAGAAAGGGTTGCAAACTCCACCAGATGCCTTTATCGGCGAGCAGCCTGGCGGTGAGTTCGTCGATCAGGTGACCGTGCTCTATGCATTTGACGCCGGCGGCTACGGCTTGCTGGATGGCACGGGGGACATAGGCATGGACACTCACATAGGTGCCCCAGTTCTCAGCCGCCTCGACCGCGGCGCGGATTTCGGGTTCGGTGAACTGTGTGGATTCGATCGGATTGTAAGGAGAGGCGACGCCTCCGCCAGCCACCAGCTTGATCTGGCTGGCGCCATGCCGCAACTGCTCCCTGGCTCGCAGGCGCACTTCATCGGGACTGTCGGCGATGGCTGCCACACCTATGACTTCGGAGTGGCTAAGCGGACCGCCCAATGTGCGCGGGACTTCGAAGGAGAACCGGAAATCTCCATGTCCCGAGGTTTGCGAGATGAAAGCACCCGAGGGATAGATGCGAGGGCCCACTATGACGCCTTCGTCGATGGCGCGCTTTAGGCCGAACACCGGGCCACCCATATCGCGTACAGTAGTGAACCCTCGCATAAGCGTTGCTTCCGCCTCCCGGGCCGCCAGCAGTTGCAGGTAGGAGGAATCGGCGGTCATGAGGACCTGCTGGGGTATCGCCGCCATGAATGCGTGCCAATGCGCGTCGATGAGGCCGGGCATCAGCACTCGGCCTTGACCGTTAATCACCGTGACCTTTTCGAGAGCGCTGGCATCAATGGGGGATGGTTGAACCTGCTCGATGGTGTTCCCTCTAACCAACACGCTAGAAGGAGGGGAGAGCATCGCGCTCTTGCCATCGAAAACGCGGACATTCAGAAACAGCGTTGCGTTCGCCGGCGCGGGCGCTTGTTCCGAGCCACCTCCGGGCGGCTGAATGCCCTCATCGCCAATTTGCGCTTGCATAGCTACACAAGCTCCCAGGGCGATAACCACGCACGCGGCGAATCTCATCTGCTTCATGACCTCACTTTACGCTCTCAAAAGAAACCCGGCTCATCGCCTTGGTAAACCTGGAGACCGACCCGTGTTGACCCGCCGCGCTCGTGTTCTTATTTGCGCAAGATGGATATTACGGCCACGGGGAGTGGCAGCCCGTTTTCGAAGATGGGCGTTGTTTCACCTTCGCGGCACATTGTACGCGAAGTTGAATTGGAGCACGATGCGATCGCCTTTGTATTCCGTGGGCAGCGGCGGGAAAGGATTAGAGGCGCTGATGCCGGCCACGGCGGCGCGGTCGAGCGATTCGGTCCCAGAAGGGCTGACAATCACCAGCTTGGGAACCGCGCCGGCCCGGCTGATGGAGAACTGGATTCCCACTCTACCGCGGCGGCCCAGGCGCGCGCTTTCCGGGTAGACGGCCATCCAGTTGCGCCGCACTGCCGCGAGGATCTGCATGAGGTAGGGGCGGAAATCCACGCCCTTCGGATCGCTGAGCAGTTCCAGGTTGCTGGTCGGGGCGCCCGGGGCAGGCGGGAGGTTGATGCCGGGGCCGGCGCCGCCGGGACCTTCTAAATCCAGATCGCCCACGGTCATGCCGCCGGAGGCCGTGCTTTTGATGGCCTCGCGAATGGCGTTATCCACCGAGGCGTTGGGAATGGCGATCTTGCTCTGCCCTGGCGCGATGGGAGGCGGCGGCCCGCCCACGTTTTCCAGGGTGATCTTAGGCTTCTCGACAGGCTGGATTTGGGGCGGCGCTTCCGCGATTTGGGGTACATCGATGCGGGGCGTGGGCGTATCCACTTTGGGGGCTTCCGGCAAGGGCGCGGTAGCATTCTGCGGCGGAGGCTGCGGCACGTCTAGCGGACGGAAGGCCCGCGGCCGCGTAGTGGAAGGGGCGCCCTGCGGGATCTGCACGCGTGGCCGTTCCAGTTCGGCCACCGAATCGAATTCTTTGCTGATAGGCTTCTTGTTAGGCGCTTTCTGCGTCAGTTCGGTGGGTGGCTCGACAAGCGGCGTGACAATTGTATGGTGTTCCGGCTCCGGCCGGGGCGGTTCCGTGGTTTCGGGAAGCGCGAGCAGGATGCCGCAAATGACTACATGCGCCAGAACAGACACAAACGCGGCTTTTCGCCGGCGTTGGCGGTCACCGGGCTGGCCCCATTGGGTTAGAAGCTGAAGATCGGTATCGGCGCCGGCCGGAGGTGAAACTACGGTTTCCATCCCGCGAGTGTCTGCGCGACAACCTCTGTGTGCTCTTTAATTTTATCAAGAATCGCCAGCGCAACCCCTAAGCTTTGCCGCGCCGCCACTCCAGAACATTTGGCGGGCCGGCGGGTTTCCACACTGTCTACAAAAGCTTCCCACTGCAGCTTCAAAGGTTCCATTTTTTCAATGGACGCCTGCTCGAATCCGATCTGATTGCCGCCGCTGTCTCCATTAACCGAAAACACCGCCAGCGCCTGCCGGTCGTAGTCGAGTGACAGGTACTGGTGCGGCTGAAAGAGGCGCAGTTTGCGGATGCGGCCGGTGGAAATGCGGCTGGCCGTGAGATTGGCCACGCATCCATTCGGAAACAGTAATCGCACATTGGCGATATCCACTTTGCTGGAAAGAATCGAAACTCCGGCGGCGCGAATTTCGAGCGGTTCGGCGCCGGCCAGCGAGAGCACAAGGTCCACGTCGTGGATCATCAGATCCAGAACCACATCCACATCCAGGCTGCGCGGGCTGAACATGTTCATGCGGTGAACTTCGAAAAACAGCGGCAGGGTCGCTCGTTTTTCCAGTTCGAGCACGGCGGGGTTAAACCGCTCGAGGTGCCCGGTTTGCAGAATGCGGCCGTACCGCGCCGCGCTTTCGACCAGACAGGTTGCCGAAACAAGATCGGCCGCGATGGGTTTTTCGACCAGCACATCAATCCCCCGCTCCAGCAAATAGCAACCGATCTCGGAATGCGTGGAAGTAGGGGTCGCGACCACGGCTGCATCCACGCGCCCCGGCAGTTGGCGGTAATCGGTGAGCGGCGGGGCGCCGAAGGCTTCGGCCGCGCCGGCCGCGCGCGCGGGGTCGCAATCGCACACCGCAACCAGTTCGGCCCGCTCGGATTCGCGCACCACGCGGCAGTGATTTTTTCCGAACTGCCCGGCGCCCACTACGCCTACACGAATCCCAGGCATATGCTACTGTTCGAACCCCACTATGGTGAGGCGCTTCTCATCGGCGGCTTTGATCATCTCGTCCTTATCCAGCATCAGTGTGCGGCCCGCCTCGATGGCCAGTGCGGTGGTTCCGGTCTCGCACATTACCGGCACGGTGTCGAGGCCCACTACCGGAACATCGAAGAGCAGATGCTCCCGGCGGCGGGCGG
Organism: Bryobacteraceae bacterium; assembly: GCA_035294665.1. GTDB lineage: Bacteria > Acidobacteriota > Terriglobia > Bryobacterales > Bryobacteraceae > PSRJ01. The sequence continues at coordinate 12,252 of DATGKM010000111.1, forward strand.
TCTTCACTAGCGTGAGCTTGCGGCCGTTCACCAGGGAGGCGGCGCGGCGCAGCATAGCGTCGGTGCCTTCCATGGCTTCGAGCGCCACGCAACTCCGCTCGCAAATCGCCGCGCTTTGGCCCACATCGAAGCCCGCCAGCGCGTCCACCACTCTGCGGCCGTACTGGATGTTACCCTCTTCTTCGTTGTCCGGTTTGCGCCGCGTCATCACGCCCGCGCCCGCCAGCATCGGCTCGAGCAAAGCAGTGGAATCCCGCAGCCGGATGCCTTCCTCCTCCAGAATGCGGACCACGCCGCCAATCAGGCCATCGGTATTTTTGGAAGGCAACGACGCCAGCAGCTTCACCAGCCGCCAGTCCGGGCGGATCGAGGAGAAGATTTTGGCGTGCTTCACCTGCCCCGCCATTATTACTTCCGAAATGCCTTCCGACTTCAGGATTTCGATCAGGCGGCTGAGCTGGCCGAGCGAAATCCAGTGGCAACCGGGCGCCACAGCTTGAATCTTTTCGGAGGCTTCTTCCTTTATGGCCACAACCGTCACTTCGTGCCCCAGCCGCCGGGCGCTTTCGAGCGCCAGCAGCGGGAACCGCCCGTTGCCGGCAATCAGGCCGTACCGCATTACTTGATGAATCCCCGTTCCGAGGAGCCGATGAAGTCGATCAATTCGGCCAGCGGTTCCGAAGGCGGCACCTCGGCGCGAATGCGCTCCAGCGCTTGCGAAGTATTCAATTGCGAGCGCGTCAGCAGCCGGAAGGCCGTCTGCAGCCCTTCGATATCGCGTGTATCGAAGCCGCGCCTCTCAAGACCGATAACGTTTGCGCCGAACACCGCCGCGTCCGGTTTATGGCTGGTGAGCGAATACGGCAGCACGTCCTGCTTCACCACGGTGTACGGTCCCACGAAGGCGTGTTTGCCGATGCGGCAGAATTGATGCACGCCGCTGAAGGGACTGATATCGGCCCAATCCTCCACGATCACGTGCCCGGCCAGTCCCACGCTATTGCCCAGAATCACGTGATTGCCGATGCGCACATCGTGCGCCACGTGCGTGTAAGTCATCAACAGGTTGTCATCGCCAATGGAAGTAAGCAACCCGCCGCCCTGGGTGCCGCGGTGAATCGTCACAAATTCGCGAATGCGGTTGCGGTCGCCGATGCGGGTTTCGGCCCGCTCGCCCCGGTACTTCTTATCCTGCGGCGCTACCCCGACGGTGCTGTACGGGAAAAAAACATTATCGGCCCCTATGTGCGTGGGGCCTTCCAGGTAGACATGAGCCATCAGGCGCGTACCGGGCCCGATTTCCACCTCCGCGCCCACCACGCAGTAAGGACCGATTTCGGCATCTTCCGCAATCCGGGCGCAGGGATCGATCAGAGCCGTGGGATGGATTGCCATGGGTCGGATGACACATGCTGCCCGGTGGGAGCCGTGTCCGCGTCTTCTTCCTTATCGGCCAGCTTGCACAGCACTTCCGCCTCGGCCACAAGCTGGCCATCCACCGTCGCCTTCCCGGCCATCTTGGCCACGGTCGCCTTCCGCCTGATTAGCGTCATTTCCAGGCGCAGCGTGTCGCCGGGCACTACCGGTTTGCGGAAACGCGCATACTCAATCGCCGCCAGCAGCACCAGTTTCTTATTCCGGTCGGGAATTGTTTTGAGCACCAGCACGCCCGCCACTTGCGCCATGGCTTCCACAATCAGAACGCCCGGCATCACGGGAAAATCCGGGAAGTGGCCAATGAAAAACGGCTCGTTCAGAGTGACATTTTTGATGCCGACAATGCGTTCGGCATCCAGCTCCACAATGCGATCGACCAGCAGGAACGGGTAGCGGTGAGGCAGAATCGTCCGTATCTCATTGATATCCAGCAGGGACATGTTTGTTCAATCCACGCCGCCGCCGCGGGCAGCGAAAGCGCGAAGAAGCCGATGCGGCTAAAATAAGCCGTTATTATAGCAGCCGTGGATCCGATTCTTTCCTGTACTCGGGCATTCGAGTCCGAAATTATCAAACTCACGCGGGAATTTGTGGAATGCGAATCGCCTAGCGGCGAGCGCGCGGCCGTGGATTGTTTTGTGGACCTGGTCGCCGATACGCTGGCGCCTTTCGGCGCGGTCGCCAAGTGTGATGGCGGCGAGTACGGCAGTCACCTGATTTTCGACGCCCGGCTTCGCCGGAAGCAGACCAGGCCCGGTTTCCTTCTGGTCCTCGGCCACTCCGATACGGTCTGGCCGCTGGGCACGCTCGAGATCATGCCGTTTCGCGTGGAAGAGGGCCGCCTGTGGGGCCCCGGTGTGTTCGATATGAAAGCGGGCGTCGTGCTGTTCGCGTTCGCCTTGCGCGCGCTCGTCGAAACCGCCACGCCCGTAAGTTCCCACATCCGCCTGCAACTGAATGCCGACGAGGAGATCGGCAGCCCTTCCTCGCGCCCGCTCACCGAGAAGAACGCCGCGTCGAGTCACGCCGTCCTGGTGCTCGAACCGGCCACCGGCCTTTCGGGCAAACTCAAGACCGCCCGCAAAGGCGTGGGCCAATTCCGCCTCACCGTCCGCGGCAAGGCAGCGCACGCCGGCCTCGATTTCGGCGCTGGCGCCAGCGCTACACTCGAACTCGCCCGGCAACTCGAGCGCATCGCCGCCTTTACCGATAGCGAACGGGGCATCACCGTGAACCCCGGCGTGATTGCCGGCGGCACCCGTCCCAACGTTGTGGCCGCCGAAGCCTGGGCCGATATCGATGTGCGCGTGCTCCACCCGGACGACGCCGCGAAGCTGGAGTGGCAGTTCCGCGCTCTTGAGCCCTTTGATCCGCGCTGCTCGCTGGCGATTTCGGGAGGGCTGAACCGCCCGCCCATGCCGCGCTCGGAACAGAACCTGGGGCTGTTTCGCCGCGCCCAGGCGTGCGCGCGTGATTTAGGACTGGAACTTGAAGAATCGCTGGCCGGCGGCGGCTCGGACGGCAACTTCACCGCCGCTCTCGG
>DATGKM010000112.1:0-18846 GCA_035294665.1 Bryobacteraceae bacterium
AACTTCACCGCCGCTCTCGGCGTGCCCACTCTGGATGGCTTAGGCGCTGTCGGCGAGGGCGCCCATGCCACTCACGAAAGCGTCCTGATCGGCCGCCTGGCGGACCGCGCGGCTCTGTTGGCGAAACTCATCGCCGCTTGCTAGCCCGCATTTCCCACCCGGCACACATATGCTATTCTTCGAGGAAGGTTTCTCGTGGCTTTGCACAAAGCGATCGTCGCCATCGCCGCGCTCGTGTTGTTCGTCCACGTGCAATGCGTGGGCGCTTGTATGGCAGCCACCCAGCCCCGCGCCGTTCCGCATTGCCATAAGCGTCACCCTGGAAATCCAGCATCTGGCCATCAGCCGGCTTGTTGTACCTCTGGAATTATCCTTGCACCCGCCGCGCAACCCGATGCTCCGCGGCATGTCTCGCCGCCCGTAGCGATTGGTGTGGCCTCCGCGGCCGCACCCCTGTTCCCTCCGGCAGCGGCCTCCCCGGTTCCGGACTCTTACGCTCCCTCACCACCTCTCCAACGAAACAGGGTTCTTACCGTCCTTCGCGTCTAGCAGCTTGCCTGCAGTGAATTCTAAACTGACCGGGGTCTCTCCCCGTTCGACAGGCACGTCCGAGCCGCGACGGTCAGGGATCGGTCCGGCCGCCTCGTTCCAGGCTTTAGCTGATAGCTGACCGCTGATAAATGGCAGCTATTCAACACCAAAAGGAGACTGCGTTGCATCCTCGAAGAGATTTTTTCAAACGTCTGTTGACCCTCGGAGCCGGCGCGTCTGCGCTGGCCCACTCCACGCCGGCGAAGCCGGCTCCCCCGCGCGTGATCACCCCGGATATCGCCGACCTCCCATTCACCATGGACGGCAGCGTAAAGGTTTTCCATTTGGTTGCCGAGCCCGTAAAACAAACCATCGTTCCCGGCCGAACGTTAGATCTCTGGGGCTTCAACGGCAGCGCGCCCGGCCCCACCATCCAGGCCACCGAAGGCGACCGTGTCCGTATCGTCTTCGAGAACCACCTGCCCGAACCCACCGGCATTCACTGGCATGGCCTCGAACTGCCCATCGAAATGGACGGCGTCCCCGGACTCGGCCAAAAACCCATCGCCCCAGGCGGCCGCTTCGTTTACGAATTTGCCCTTCACCAGAACGGCACCTTCTTCTATCACTCCCACATGGCCATGCAGGAAATGGTTGGCTTGCTCGGCGGCTTCATCATTCATCCGCGCACTGCCTGGTCTCCGCCGGCCGATAAAGATTACTTCATCGCGCTGCAGGAGTACGCCGTCCTGCCCAACAGCACCGTCCCCAACAGCATGAAAATGGAGTTCAACTGGCTGACCTTCAATGGCAAGGCCGGGCCGGCCGCCACCCCGCTCATTGTGCGGCAGGGCGAGCGCGTCCGCATCCGCCTCGTCAACCTCGGCATGGACCACCATCCCATTCATCTCCACGGCTTCACCTTCTGGGAAACCGGGCGCGAAGGCGCCCGCCAGCCGGAAGCCATCTGGCCGCGCGGCAACACTGTCCTGGTTGGCGTCGCCCAGGCCAGGGACATCGAGTTCATCGCCGATCGCGCCGGAGACTGGATGTTCCACTGCCATCTGCCCCATCACATGATGAACCAGATGACCTCCGTCGTCGGCCCCATGACACGCCAGGGCGAGGGCATGCCCATGCCCGAACTGCCCGCCAACGCCAACCAGGTGCCCCTCTTCCCCCAGGACGCCTACATGGAAGGCCCCATGATGGCGATGGATAAAGAGGTCGAAAAGCCCGAAACCTACGGCCTGCCCGCCGGTTGGAGCGGATATGTCGGCGGAATGATGACGCTGGTGCGCGTGCTGCCGCCCGAACAATACCAAAAGATCATGGATCTGAAAGCACGCCACCCGGAGAACGCAGCCCAATGAAACCCGCGATCGCGGTGGCATCTTGCTGGGGCAGGCGCTTGCGCCTGCCAACCGCCCGCAGCGCGGCGCCTTTGGTTGCGCTTTACCTGCTCCTTTCCCACGCCTCCGCCCAGCCCTCTGGCAAACAGCAGTTCACCTTCCATGGCAAAGTCGAAGCCGTAGACTTGTCCGCCAGGCGTCTCACGATCGCGAATGACCCTGTCCCCGGTTGGATGGGCGCCATGACCATGAGCTATCGCGTCAGCAACGAAGATGTCTTCAACCGAGTAAAACCAGGCGACCGCGTCACCGCCAAAGTCTACCCGGGCGATCTCGAGTTGTACGACGTTCAGGTGCTCCCGCAGCCGTCCGTCCCAGCCCCTGCGTCCGCCGCCCTCCGCCTCGGCGACCTCGAACAAATGGCGCTGGCGAACAACCCGACCATGGCCCAAGCCCGCGCCAATTTCCAGGTGGCCGCCGGGCGGGCGCGGCAGGCCGGTCTCTATCCCAATCCCAGCGTCGGCTACTACGGCGACGAAATCCGTGGCGGCTCCTTTGGCGGCGGCGAACAGGGCGGCTTCATCAGCCAGACCATTGTGCTCGGTGGCAAACTCGGCGCCGCGCGGCAAGTCGCTCGCCTCGCGGCCGGCGAAGCCCAAACCGCTTCCGAGGCGCAGCGCCTGCGCATTCTCACCAACGTCCGCGCCCTCTTTTACCAGGTCCTCGCCGCCCAGCGAATGGTCGGGGTCCGGCAGAATCTCGTTCGCCTGGCCGGCGATGCCGCCCAAACTTCCCGCCAGCTAGGCAATATCGGCCAGGCCGAGCGCCCCGATATCCTGCAAGCCGAAGTCGATCAGCAGCAGGCCACCGTCAGTCTCCGGGTTGCCGAACGCAATCTCCAGGCATGCTGGCGCATCCTGGCCGCGGCGGTGGGAAAGCCAGATCTGCCCCAGGCGGCCCTCGAAGGAGACCTCGAATCGATTCCGCAATTGAACTACGAGGAATCCCTGGGTGCCGCGCTACGCGAAAGTCCCGAGGTGAAGCTCGCCGCCCAGCAAGTCGAGCGCGCGCAGGCCTCGCTGGTCGAAGCCCGCAAAGCCCCCATTCCGGACCTCCAGGTCACTGGAATTCTGATGCAGAGCAATGAAGCGCTGCCGCCAACCGGAAGGCCCACCGGTCTCATCGGCGGAGCCCAGGCCGGCATTCAGTTGCCGCTCTTCAATCGCAATCAAGGCAATATCGCCGCCGCTAGAAGCGCCATCGAAAGCGCCCAACAGGAACTGGCGCGCGTCCAGCTCGCAGTCCGGCAAAACCTGGCCGCCCTGTTTCGCGATTACGATTCCGCCCGCCTCACCGCCGAACAGTACAAAACGGAAATGTTGCCCCGCGCCGAACAAGCCTACCGGCTATACCAGTCGAATTATCAAAAGATGGCCGGCGCCTGGCCGCAGGTGTTATTTTCTCAACGAACCCTGTTCGACTTGGAGATCGGCTATATTCAGGCGCTCGACAATGCCTGGCAGAGTGCGTTACTAATTCAAGGATTCGGCCTCACCGGCGCCCTCGAGGAGCCGGCCGCCGTATCACCCTTATGGAAATGAGGCGCAAATGCAGAGACCGATCTGGCTTGTGACGGGAGCCGTCGTGCTGGCTGCCGCGCCGGTTTTCTCTTTTTGAAAGAGGAGGGGACAGTCACCCTCACACCCGTCAACTGAGTGCCGACTCCCAGCGGAGACCGGCACGCATTTCAAACTGGCCCGCTACCCAATAGCGCGCGAATGGTGTCGATGCTGTCGGCCTCTTCCGGCTTTTTGTCGCGCCGCCAGCGCGTCATGCGGGGGAAACGCACCGCGATGCCGCTGCGGTGGCGCGTGGAGCGCTGGATGCCTTCGAACGCCAGTTCGAAGACCAGCTCCGGTTTGACCCGATGCACGGGTCCGAAACGCTCGATGGTGTTGCGGCGCACGAAGCTATCCACTTCGCGAATCTCTTCGTCGCTGAGGCCCGAGTAGGCTTTCGCGAACGGCACAAGCTGGCCGTTGTCCCAGATGCCGAACGTGTAGTCGGTAAACAGGCTGGCGCGGCGGCCGCTGCCCGGCTGGGCGTAAATCAATACGGCGTCGACCGAGTGCGGCTCGATCTTCCACTTCCACCAGTCGCCGCGCCGCCGGCCGACACGGTAGGGCGAGCCCAGCCGCTTCAGCATGAACCCTTCCACTTTGCGCCGGCGCGATTCCTGCCGCAGTTGCTTCAACTCGTCCCAGGAGGCGGCCTCGACGGGAGGCGACAGCACCAGCGCGCTTTCCCGAGGAGCCAGACGTTCCAATTCGGCGCGCCGCCATTCGAGCGGTTCCGCGCGCACGTCACGCCCGCCGGCTTCGAGCAAATCGAACGCCACCAGCACCACAGGAACTTCGGCCAAAATTTTCGGGCCCAGCACTTTACGCCCGATGCGCCTTTGCATTTGCGCGAAGGGCAGCGGCGCATTGCTTTTCCAGGGCATCACTTCGCCATCGATGGCCGTGCCTTCCGGCAGCCGATCGCCCGCGGCCTGGATCTCCGGGAAGCGGCCGGTCATCAGTTCCTCGCCGCGTGACCACAAAAACGTCTGCCCGGCGCGGCGGATGAGTTGGGCGCGGATACCATCCCATTTCCACTCGATCTGCCACTGGCGCACATCGCCCAAATCTTCCACTTCGCCTTCGAGCGGATAAGCGAGGCAAAAAGGATACGGCCGGCTGATATCGGCTTCGGCTGACGCGGGGGCTGGCGCGGGCGCGAGCAAGCCGCGCCAGAATTCCGCCGAAGGCTGCCAATCGCCCATGAGCTGGTGCCTCACCTTGTCCGGCGCGGCGCCGCTCGCTTCCGCAATGGCGCGCACCACGAGGCTCTGGGAAACGCCCACGCGGAATTCGCCCGTAAGCAGCTTGTTCCAAGCGAAGCGCTGGGCTTCATCCATGGCGCGCCAGGCTTCCAGGAGCCAGGCGCGGCGCGTCTCGTCATCGGCTGTGCGCATGGGCAGCAGGCGCTCTTCGATCCAATAGTGAAGCGGCAGATCGCTCGAAGCGGCTGCGGGCGGCAGCAGCAGGGCGATGGTTTCGGCAAAATCGCCCACCGCGTGAGAGCATTCGGCGAAGAGCCAATCCGGCACGCCGGTCTCCTCGATGGCCCACTGCGCCAGTTTGCGCGATTCGAGCAGGCGCTTGGGGCGGCGGCCGATGAGAAAATGCACCGCCCAGGCGGCGTCGGCGGGTTGGGCAGATTCCAGATAGCGCTTGAGCGCCGCAATCTTGGCGTTGGTCTTCGTTGTTTCATCCAATGCGGCGTAGAGCTCGGCGAAGGCTTTCATCTTTCGGCCTCTTCCCAGCGGCCTTCGATGGCAACAGCGCTGCCGCCATGCTCCGCGATCCAGCGCGCCACCGGGCCGCGGAAGCCGGCCGTCACCCAGACTCGTTCAGCGCGCGTTTCCGCGATGGCGCGCAATAGGTCTGGCCAATCGGCATGATCGGACAAGGCGAAGCCACGGTCGAGCGAGCGCCGGCGGCGGGTTCCGCGGATGCGCATCCAACCGGAAGCGAGCGCCGTCGAGGGCGGCGCAAGGATCAGCGCGTGGCGCCAATCGCCTTGGCCGTTGGCAAGCGCGGTTGACGGTAATGCGATGGCCTGCCGCCGGTAAATGGCATTCACGGCTTCGACCGATTCATGGCAATAGATCGGCTCCGGCGGCGCATCGAGCAGCGCGAGCAACCGCTGCGCCTTGCCAACGGGATGCGCGAACAGCAGGCTGGCGCGTCCGGCGTCTCGATTGGCGCGCCACCAGGCCAGGATGCCATCGCGCACCTCGCTGGCCGGGCGCCAGCGGAAGATCGGCAAGCCGTAGGTGGCCTCCGTGATGAAGACGTGGCAGCGCAGCGGCTCGAAGCCCGCGCACGTTGGGTCCGGCGCCAACTTGTAATGCCCGGATACTACCCATACTTCGCCCGCCCGTTCGAGGCGCGCCTGGGCAGAACCCAGGATGTGCCCGGCGGGATGGAGTGACACACGGACGCCGCCGAAGTTGATCGCTTCCCCATAATCGAGCGATTGGATCGTCACGCTCTGGGCCTGCGCGCCCAACCGCGCCCTCAGCAGCGCTTCGCCGGCTTTCGTGGCGAGAAACGCGCCTGGGCCGAACTGGGCTGCGTGGGCGTGGGTGATGACGGCGCGCGCGGCCGGTCCCCAGGGGTCAATATGGAAATCGCCGGCCGGGCAGTACTGGCCATGGGCAGTGATTTCGACGAGCGGCACCCTTCTATTATTCGGCCCGCCGCCCGCTCCTCGGGACCGGCGGCAGCATCCAGCATGCGCAAGAGATTTATCGATCTGAGCCATGCGGGGGAGCATGGGATGACCACCTATCCCGGCCTGCCGGCGCCGCTGATGCGCGATTACCTGAGCCGGGAGGAATCGCGGCGCCACTACGCCGAAGAGACGGAGTTTAGATCGTGAAAATCGAAATGGTGGCCAAGCGCAATTGAGGCTCGCGCGTTCGAGCAAGTTGAGGTGCGAGGGCAGGCGGTGTTGGTGGACACCGGATGGAGCCGCCATCGGGGTACGGAAGCGTACACCCGTTCCTGACGGAAGCGGCTGCTTGCCTGCTGCGCGACCGGGGCGCGCAACTGGTTGGCATCGATTCCCTGAATATCGATTCGATTGAAGATGGCAGCCGCCCCGTGCAGACCGTGCTGCTCGGGGCAAATATTCCCATCTGCGAACGCCTGTGCGCTCGGGATCTCTTGCCGGATAGGGCTTCACGTTTTCGGCGGTGCCGGTTAAAGTGAAGGGGTTTGGCACGTTTCCCGTGCGGGCTTACGCGGCATTGTAGTAGGGGCGCGATAATTCGAATAGGATGAGCGTCAGCACTTTAGTCCGCGCTCCGCGAGGCCGCAAGTTGCGGTGCCAGGGCTGGCACCAGGAAGCGGCGCTGCGCATGCTCCAAAACAATCTCGATCCGGAGGTCGCCGAAAAACCGGAAGAGCTGGTGGTTTATGGCGGCGCAGGAAAGGCGGCGCGCGATTGGCCTTCCTTTCACGCCATCGTGCGCGCGCTCGAATCGCTCGGCAACGAAGAGACGCTGCTGGTGCAATCGGGCAAGCCGGTGGGCATCTTCCGGACGCATCCCGAGGCGCCGCGCGTGCTCATCGCCAACAGCAACCTGGTCGGTCAGTGGTCGAACTGGGAAGAGTTCCACCGCCTGGAGCGTATGGGTCTCACGATGTACGGCCAGATGACAGCGGGCTCATGGATTTACATCGGCAGCCAGGGGATTGTGCAAGGCACCTTCGAAACCTTCGCCGCCATGGGCCGGAAGCATTTCGGCGGGAGTCTCGCGGGCAAGCTGCTGGTTTCGGGCGGCATGGGCGGGATGGGCGGCGCGCAGCCGCTCGCGGCCACGATGAATGGCGCTTGTTTTCTGGGGATCGAGGTGGACGCGCGGCGGATCGAGCGACGGATTTCCAGCGGCTATTGCGACCGCATGGTGCGGAATCTGGACGATGCGCTCGCGATGCTGGACGAGGCGCGCACCAGGCGCGAGGCGCTTTCTGTGGGACTGGTGGGCAACTGCGCCGATGTGCTTCCCGAACTGGCCCGTCGCGGCATCGTGCCGGATGCGGTCACCGATCAGACCAGCGCGCACGATCCGCTCAACGGTTACGTGCCTAACGGGATGAGTCTGGCTGAAGCGCTCGCGCTGCGCCGCCGCGATCCGGACGAGTACGTGAAGCGCTCCTTTGAAGCGATGGCGCGGCACGTGGAGGCCATGCTTGGATTGCAGAAGGCTGGGGCCGTCACTTTCGACTATGGCAACAACTTGCGGGCGCAGGCACAGAAAGCGGGCATAACGAACGCATTCGACATTCCCGGCTTTGTGCCCGAATACATCCGCCCGCTGTTTTGCGAAGGCCGCGGGCCGTTCCGCTGGGTGGCGCTTTCGGGTGATCCCGAAGATATCTACCGCACGGACCGGCTGGCGACCGAGCTTTTCCCCCATGATGAAACGCTGGCCCAGTGGCTGCCGCTCGCCCGCAGCCGGATTCACTTCCAGGGATTACCGGCGCGCATCTGCTGGCTGGGCTACGGGCAGCGCGCCGAATTCGGCGTCGCTATGAATCGCCTGGTGCGCTCCGGCGAATTGCAAGCGCCGATCGTGATTGGCCGCGACCATCTGGATGCGGGTTCGGTTGCCTCGCCTTACCGTGAAACCGAAGCCATGCGCGACGGCTCGGATGCGATTGCCGATTGGCCGCTGCTGAATGCGATGCTCAACACCGCCGCGGGCGCTTCCTGGGTTTCCATTCACAACGGCGGCGGCGTGGGCATCGGCTATTCGCAGCATGCCGGCATGGTGGTGGTGGCGGATGGCACTGACGAAACCGGGCGGCGGTTAGAGCGCGTGCTCACCACCGATCCCGGCCTGGGCGTCGTGCGCCACGCAGACGCCGGCTATCCCGAGGCGATCGAATTCGCCAAACGCGCGGGCATCCGCAGACCGGCGATTTCCCGGGAATGAGCCTTTTCGCGGACGTCAATTGGCCGCGCGCCAGCAAATGGCTCGCGGGGGAGACACTGGGAAAGCCGGCGGGGCGGCTGGCTGTGATCGGCGCTCCGGTGGCGCTGGGGTCGGTTACGCCGGGGCGGTGCGATCTCGCGCCCGCGGCTATTCGCAAAGCGCTCGAACGCTTCAGCACTTACGATTTGGAATCGCGCCTCGATGTGCGCGCGCTGCGCGTGGAGGACCGCGGGGATCTGGGCGTGGCGGCGCTCCCGCCGGAGCAGGCTTTCGAGCCGGTGCGCGATGCAGTGGCGGCCGCGCTTACGCAAGCAGAGGCGGTGGTTTTGTTGGGCGGCGACAACAGCATCACCTTGCCGGGGGTGCATGGGATGGGCGACTTGAAGCGCTGCGGACTTCTGACGCTGGACGCGCACTTCGATTTGCGCAGCATAAGGAATGGGCTGACCAACGGCAATCCGGTGCGTGCTTTGCTGCGGGACGGCCTGCCGGGCAGCAACATTGTGCAAATCGGGATTCAATCGTTTGCGAATTCCGAAGCTTATGCCCAGGTGGCTCGGGTGAACGGAATTGAGGTGATCCCGGCGAGCCGCGTCTACGCCGGTGGAATGGGCTATGTGGTGGAGCAGGCGCTTTTTCACCTGGAGAAAGCAGTGGACCGGATTTACGTCGATCTCGATCTGGACGTGCTCGACCGGAGTTACGCGCCGGCTTGCCCCGGCTCGCGTCCCGGCGGACTCGCGCCGCACCACATCCGGCAGGCAGCGCGCGTCTGCGGAGCGCATCCTAAAGTTCGAGTGATGGATCTTGTTGAAATCGATCCGGAGCGCGATATTGCCAGTTGCACCGTGCTGGCGGCCGCGGCTTGTCTGCTGGAGTTTTCCGCGGGGGTGCTTAAGCGGTTCTCTTGAAGTGAATCATGATCCTAGAGGTTGCACTTTTGACGGTGCGCGGAGGCCAAGCCGAAGCTTTCGAAGACGCATTTCGTAATGCCCAGAAACTAATATCGGCGCCTCCGGGATACATCCCGCGCGAACTGCAGCGGTGCATCGAGGAACAGAATAAGCACCTGCTGCTCGTGAAGTGGCGTAAGCTTGAGGATCACACGATCGATTTCGCCAGTCCAGCCAATATCAGGAGTGGAATCGTTTACTGCATCATTTCTACGATCCCTTTCCGGCTGTAGAACACTTCGAAGTTGTCTTCGATGCAACAGCGTCAAGCGGTGAATAGCTTGCTAGTCCACAATTGCCGGCAACTGGTGACGGTGGCGGGGCCGAAACGTCCGCGAGCCGGCCTGGAATTGCGCGATCTGGCGATCATTGCCGATGGCGCGATGCTGGTGCGGGATGGGCGCATCGAAGCGGTAGGGCCGCGCGAGCGGATCGAGGCGGTGGCGCCATCCCCGGGGGAAGTGGTGGACGCGGGGGGCCGAATCGTTCTGCCGGGTTTCGTCGATGCGCATACGCACACCGTCTTTGCAGGCAACCGCGCCGATGAATTCGAAGAGCGGATTGCGGGCGCATCGTACGAGGATATTGCGGCGCGCGGCGGGGGTATCCGGTCTACGGTGCGACGCACGCGCGCAGCTTCGGAAGAGGATTTGCTCGGGGCGGCGCACCGTTATCGGAACTGGTTTCTGCGTGGCGGCACGACTACCATCGAAGCAAAATCGGGCTACGGGCTTTCGCTCGAAGCCGAACTGAAAATTCTGCGGGTGATTCGCCGACTTGGGAACAATGCGGGACCGCGCTACGTATCCACTTTTCTGGGCGCGCACGAAATTCCGGATGAGTACCGCTCGAACCCCTCCCGGTACGCGGAGGCAGTGGTGGAGATGCTGCCCCTGATTCGCGGCGAGGGCCTGGCCGAATTCTGCGACGTTTTCTGCGAACCTTCGATTTTTCCTTTGGATAGCGCGCGCGGCATTCTTTCGGCCGCGCGCCGTCTCGGTTTCGGGCTGCGCGTGCACGCCGATCAGTTCCGCGACGATGGCGCGGCGCTGCTGGCGGCGGAGATGCATGCGGTGACGGCCGATCATCTGGAATACACCGGAGAGGCGGGCCTGCGCGCGTTAGCCGAAGCCGGCGTGCAGCCGGTGCTGCTGCCGCATTCGGTTTTTTATCTCGGCTCGCGGCATTATCCGGCCGCGCGCCGCATGATCGAGCTGGGGCTGGCGATTGTGATCGCGACGGATTTCAACCCCGGCTCTTCACCCACCTGCTCGATGCCGCTGGTGCTGTCACTTGCCTCGACACAAATGCGCCTCACTCCGGCGGAAGCGATCGCGGCCGCAACCATCAATGCCGCTTACAGCGTTCGGCTCGGCGACCGGATCGGTTCGCTCGAAGCAGGCAAGCGCGCCGATTTTGCGATCCATGATTGCGACGATTACCGCGAACTGCCATATTTCGGGGGCCGTGAAACTGCCCGCGCCGTGTATGTGGACGGGCACCCGGTTCTGATATGATTCCTCGAATGCAAGCCGTCGAATTCACCGGCGTGACCAAAACGTTTCGCAACGTCACCGCGGTTGACCGGCTGTCGCTCGCCGTGGAGGAGGGGTCCATCCACGGTTTCATCGGTCCGAACGGCTCGGGCAAAACCACCACGATGCGAATGATCGCCAACATCCTGCATCCGGATAGCGGAACGGTGCGGGTGTTCGGCGAAGCTCCAGCGGGCACGCGTTCCGGCACGATCGGCTACCTGCCGGAGGAGCGCGGCGTGTATCGCAAGATGAAAGTACACGCGCTGCTCGAATTTTACGGCGAGTTGCGCGGCGGGCGCGATGTCTCGCCGGAAATCGATCGCTGGCTCGCGCGGCTTGGCCTGGGGCACTGCGCAGAGCAGAAACTCGAAACCCTGAGCAAGGGCATGAGCCAGAAGGTGCAGTTCATTGCGTGCGTAGCTCCGGAACCGAAGCTGCTGATTCTGGATGAGCCGTTCACCGGCCTCGATCCGGTGAGCGCCGACGCGCTGCGCGCGGCCATCTTAGAAATTCGCCGCCGCGGCACAACGGTCATTCTGAGCACGCACGATATGGCAGTGGCCGAAACCATGTGCGACTCGATTCTGATGATCTTTCGCGGCAAAAAGGTTCTGGACGGAACGCTGGCGTCGATTCAGGCCAGCTACTCGAGCGACACGATTCGCGTGGAACTGGAAAACGGCGGGGCATTGGGGCCGCTCCCCGGGATAGAGAGCGTGAAGGATCTGGGCAAAGTGAAGGAGTTGCGGATGGCGCCGGAATGCGATCCGCAGCAGGTTTTGCAGGCGCTGGCGGCGCGCGCGCGCATCGTGTCGTTTGCCGTGATGAAGCCTTCGCTGCGCGATATTTTCGTGCGGATCGCGGGGCCGCAGCAGGAGGAGGTGGCGGTTGCGTAGCGGAAGGTTGGCAGGCGGAAGCGCCTGCCCCACAAGAGGTGGCGGTTGCGTAAAATACTGCTGATCGCGAAACGCGATTATCTGCAAGTGGTGCTCAGCCGCGGTTACCTGGCGGGGCTGGTGGTGCTTCCGTTGTTGATCGGGGGTTCGTTCGGAGTCATGGCGCTCGCCAACCGCGGCGTCGGCCGGACCGAGCGCGTGGCGATCATCGATCACACGGGCGGCGGCGCGGCGGCGGCCATTCTCGAAGCGGCCAGGCAAACCAGCCAGCCGGCCGCGAGCGCTTCGATTCAGCCGCCGGTATCGCAATACAAGTTCGAGGAAGTGAAACCGGAAGCGGACGAGAACGCGCAACTGTTATCGCTCTCGAACGAGATCCGCGCGGGGCGCGTGGCCCTGGTGCTGGTCATTGACAGCGAGGGCGCGCGTTATTACAGCAACTCCGCCGGATTCGATCAGTCCGGCGCGCGAGTACGCGACTTGGTGAATGCCGGGCTGCGGCGCGTGCGTCTGGCGCAATTGGGCATCGACGATGCGCGAATTTCCGAGGCGCTGCGCGACGTGCCGGTAACCGCGATGAACCTGGTGAAGCAGGACCCGGGCACGGGGAAAATCATCCCCGGGGAAAAGCGGACCGGGGCGCCGGTGGGTGTGGTGCCGTATTTCCTGGCGATCCTGCTGATGGTGGTGGTGATGGTCGGCTCCGCGCCGAACCTGGGCGCGATCGCCGAAGACAAGATGCAGCGCGTATTCGAGATGCTGCTGTGCGCGGCCACGCCGTTCGAACTGATGGCGGGGAAGGTGTTGGCCTCTATTGGAGCGTCATTGACCACTTCGGCTTTCTATATTGCGGGCGGAATGATGGTGCTCACCGGGCTGGCCACTTTTCAACTCGCGCCGCTCGAACTGCTGCCCTGGTTTTTCGCCTACGCGATCGCGGCGGTAGCGATGCTGGGGGCCTGGAGCGTCGCTTTGGGATCGGCCTGCGCCACGCCACAAGATGCGCAGCACCTAGCTTATCTGCTGATTGTGCCCGTGATGGCGCCGATTTTTCTGATGCAACCGATTTTGCAGCAACCGAACAGTGTGCTGGCAACGGCTCTTTCCTTGTTTCCGCCCTTTACACCCGTACTGATGCTGCTCCGGCAAGGCCTGCCCGGTGGAGTACCGTGGTGGGAGCCATGGCTGGGACTAGCGGGGGTGCTGGCATGCGCGCTGGCTGTGATTTGGGCGGCCAGCCGCATCTTCCGTGTCGGTATCCTTTCTCAAGGCAAGACCCCGAAGCTGCCGGAATTGATGCAGTGGGTGCTGGCCGGTTAGCGTTAAACTCGAAGTATGTCACGCTGGATAGCGGCACTGCTGGTGGCCGCGGCGGCGGCCCGCCCCGGGAAAATTTTCGCGGACGATTTGAAGAATCAGCGGCCTGCTCCTAAAGTCATCACCAAAGAAGAAGTCCCCAAGGAAGAAGACGAGAGCCTGGCGCCCGATAAGAACTATGCGTTCAACCCACTACAAGCCGAAAAAGAAGTCACTGTAGGCAATTATTATTATAAGAAAGGCAGTTACCGCGCCGCGGCCAACCGCTTCCGCGAAGCCACCAAGTGGAACCAGGGTTACGGCGAAGCCTGGCTGCGGCTGGGCGAAGCGGCCGAGAAACAAAAGGACACCAAGACCGCCAAAGAGGCATTCGCAAAATATCTGGAGATCAGCCCCGACACGAAGGAAGCGGCCGAGGTTCGCAAAAAGCTAGCTAAACTCAAGTAGGTTCGGGCGGCCGCTTTCCCACCGCGCGCCCGCGCTCCAGGTTGCGCCGGATGACATCGACCAGCGACTGAGCCGTGAAAGGCTTGCGCAGGAAACAGGCGTTCCCGTTCACTACACTCTCCACGAACGGATCCTCCATGTACCCGGACATGAAAACCACAGGGCACGCGCCGCGCAACTCGGAGACGCGCTCGGCCAATTCACGCCCATTCATCCGCGGCATCGCCACGTCGGTAAGAATTAAATCAACGCGCTCGCGTTCCCGCTCAAACAGCCGCAGCGCCGTAGCTCCGTCCGGCGCCTCCAGCACGTTATAACCATTCGCCCGCAGCACGGAGGAGATCATTTTCAGTAAAACATCGACATCCTCCACGACCAGAACCGTTGGTTTCGAGGGACTCGCGGGAATGTTGCCGACCTCCCTTCCAAGCAAACGGACTTAAGCAAGCCCTTTGCCAAAAGCGCTTGAATTGCGAGCCGGCTAAGCGGCCTGATACAATTGAACGGTTATGGCACAAGTTTGCGAGATTTGCGGCAGGGGTCCGCAGTTCGGGCACCGGATCAGCCATGCCCACAATGTCACGAAGCGTCGTTGGAATTTGAACCTGCAGAATGTCCGCGCCGTGGTGAACGGCGCCGCGCGGCGTCTGCGCGTTTGCACTTCCTGTATCCGCTCGGGCAAAGTGCAGAAGGCCGGATAGTTCCAGTACGGCTTAATTCTCCGGATTCACAGCAATTCCAATCAGCGATACGGCCGGCCACGGCAGAGCTGTATCGATCCGCTTCCAGAAGGGCACAAGCAGATCGAATACGCGTAATTGAAACGGGCTGAAATCGGTGCGCCGCAGGATGCGCCCGTTCACATACCAGCCCGGCCGGGTAATGCGGTTGAATTCGAGCATGCGCTCCACGCGCAGACCTGCCTGCTCCATGCGGCGTCGAAGTTCGGTGGCGGAGTAGCGGCGATAATGGCCCAGAACTTTATCGAGAGTTCCGTAGATGGCTTGATCCTGCGGGACCAGGATGATGGCACGCCCGCCCGGCGCAAGGGCGGAACGGATATTGCGCAGCCCGTCTAAATCGTCCTTAACGTGCTCGAGCACGTTGAGGCAGACGACGGTATCGAAGATGCCGCGGAGATCGGTAAAGTCGCGGGGATTGCACAAGTCGCAGAGGGCGGACGCGAAATTGGGCCGGTTCTGAAACCGCACGCGCAGCCGCGCCAGGTGCTCCTCATCCAGATCGGTCGCGACGTAGAGCCGGCGGGCGCGGGAAAGATGCTGGGTCATATTGCCGATGCCGGCTCCCAATTCGAGCACGCGCTTGCCCACCCAAGGGAGAATCGTCTCAGCCATCCAGCGGTTGAACCGCGCGGTGCCGGCCAGCGAATCGAGAATCCTGGCGCCGGGATCGGTGTAGATATCGCGGGTGAAGGCGAAGCGCAGAATCACCCAGAGCGCGTTCACCGCATCGCGCGCGGCGATTTTCTTTCCCTCCGCATAGGTGCGCCCACGATAGCTGATGGGCACTTCATAAATCGCGGCCTGGCGCCTGGCGAACTTGATAGTGAGCTCCGGCTCGATGCCGAAGCGGTTGCTGCGGATGGGAATGGTGCGCGCGAGCGATAAGCGGAACGCTTTATAGCAGGTCTCGATATCGGTGAGGTTCACGTCGGCGGCCATGTTGCAGGCGGTGGTGATCAGCCGGTTGGCGAGCGAATGCCAGTAATAGAGGACGCGCCGCTCGCCCGAGGTCAGAAACCGAGACCCGTAGACGACATCCGCGTGGCCGGCCACCAACGGCGCCAGCACCCGGGGATACTCTTCGGGGTTGTACTCCAGATCGGCATCCTGAATGATTCCAAATTCGCCCGAGGCCTCACTGAGGCCGGTACGAATGGCCGCGCCCTTTCCGGAATTTCGCTGGTGGCGGAACACCCGGACGCGGCCGGGATATTCCGCGGCAAGTTCCGCCAGAATTTCCGGAGAAGCGTCGGTGGAACCATCGTCCACCGCTACGACCTCCGACCGCAGTCCTTCCGGCAGCGGCGCCTGGAGCGCGCGGAGGATGGAAGCGCGCACGAATTCTTCTTCGTTATAGACCGGGACGATGATGGAAAGCAGCCCGTTTTGCACCGCTACCGCGCCACCGCTTCGGGCGAATTCCGGATGCGGGAAGCAGAGGCAGGGCGGCGCATCCAGAAGCGCACACGCCAGCCCAGGACCAGGACGACAAACAGGCCATACAGTACCGGCAGGCGGATGTCCGATTTCACCAGCCAATAATAGTGGATCACGCCGGCGATGGCCGCAAAGTAGACCAGGCGGTGGAGCAGTTGCCAGCGCTTACCCAGCCGCCGGATCCAGCCTTTGGTCGACGTGATCGCCAGCGGAATCAGCATGAGGAATGCCGCCATCCCGGCCGTAATGTAGCGGCGCTTGATAATATCCGCCCACATTTCCTGCGGGTCGAAAAACTTATCGAGCCAGATCCAGGTAAGGAAGTGCAGGACCCCATAGAAGAAGGCGAACAGGCCGATCATGCGGCGGTAGCGGACGATGTCGAGGCGCGGGAAGGTCTTGCGCAGCGGCGTGATGAACAGGCCGATGATGATGAGACGGAGAGTCCAGTCGCCGGTGTAATGGGTGATGAACTCGATGGGGTTGGCGGTGAGACGCATGGTCCCACGGAGAAGGTCGCTGAGCGCATCGTAGCCCAGCCAGAAAGACGGCGCCAAGCCGAGAAGAAAGACGATAATTTTCCCAGTGCGCCGTTTTTGCATCGTTTCGAAGACCGCTGAGGGGCGGCCTAGTAATACTTAATCAGGTCCATGCCTTTGTAGAGGCTGGCCACTTGGTCGCCGTAACCGTTGAACATGAGAGTGGGGCGTTTGAAGAACTCGCCGAGGCGCCGCTCGGTTTTCTGGCTCCAGCGCGGATGGTCGCGGTTGGGGTTCACATTGGAGTAGAAGCCGTACTCATTGCCGGCGTACTCGTTCCAGGTGGCTGGGGGCTGGCTGGACACCAGCCGAACCTTGACAATGGATTTGATGCTCTTGAAGCCGTATTTCCACGGAATCACCATGCGGACGGGCGCGCCATCCTGCGGCGGCAGCGTTGTGCCGTACATGCCGAAACAGAGCAGCGCCAGCGGATGCATGGCTTCATCTAAACGCAGGCCTTCGACATAGGGAAGCGGAATGCCGGCCTGCGCGGGCGAAAGCATCTGCTTGGGATCATAGAGCGTTTCGAAAGCCACGAATTTGGCTTTAGAGTTGGGCTGCACGTAATCCAGCAGTTTGCTCAGCGAAAAGCCGATCCACGGGACCACGATCGACCAAGCCTCCACGCAGCGGTGCCGGTAGATGCGCTCTTCGAGCGGGGCCAGCTTCATTAACTCTTCCACGCTCAATTTGCACGGCTTGGCGCAATCGCCCTCGATCGAGACGGTCCAGGGGCTCGTACGGAAATTTTTGGCGAGTTGGGCCGGCTCTTCCTTTCCGGTGCCGAACTCGTAGTAGTTGTTGTAGTGGGTGACGTCGTCCTCGGGTGTGATTTTTTCACCCGTGGTGGAGAGAGGGCTTTTCACGGTGGTCAGTTTGGTGGTGGCGGCGAGCGCGCGCCGGGACGGGGAGAGCAGTCCGGCACCGCCCACGACCGCGGCGGGCACGCCGGCCAGAAACTGGCGGCGATTGAAATAAAGTGACTTAGGAGTCACGTCTGAATAACGAAGGTCAGGCGCCTTTTTGATCAGCATGACAGCATCCTATCCGTAGAGACGGGCTTGTTATTCCCTGGTTTGGTATTTTATCAGTTTCGGCACGGTGTGGGATTTTTCCTTGTGAGATCAGGCAGTTGCGAGGCGGGGCCAGAGGCGTGGGGGAGTGCGCCGTGAAGCATTCGCCGGCCGTAGTCATCCGCAGTTTGCTGAGCGGTGCGGGAGTTTTACCAGCCCACAGTTGCGGCCGGCTTCCGCTGGAATCCGACGCGGGAAAAATAGGCGGGATTGGCGCGCCGGCGAGAGCGGCGCGCCTGGCTATTCCGGTTACTTTCCGACGACCAGCACGTGAAAGCTGTCGGGCACGACCGGCGGGCGCTTCTTTTCGCCTGCTTTCGCTTCCGGGGCGGCGCCATATTCGGCAGCCAGAAGGTAGACTCGATGGGTCCTGGGATCGACCGTCATGGTGCGGGCGCCGCGCTCGGTTGCCACGGTGTCTACCGCCTCCCATTTGCCGCCAACCTTCTTAATGATGCTCAAGCTGCCTTCGCCGCCGCCATTTGAGCTGAAGGCCAGGCCGGTGCCAGGGTCGTAAGCCGCGGCGTCCGGATTCGCGCCAATGGCCGGGGTAGCGATCACTTTCAGGTCTTTGATTTCGGTAACGGCCATCATTTTGTTGTCGCAGGCCGAGAACAGGACGCCGTCCTTGGTATCGATCGCCAGCCCGGAAGGCGCTTCGCAGGGCGCAATGGAGGCGGAGCGGAGCACGGCAGGCTTTGAAGCATCGATCTCCACAATCTGCCCCTTATCTTCCAGGTTCACGAAAACCTTGCCGGCGCCATCCGCGGCGCAGAATTCGGGTTTGCCGCCCACCGGAAATGTTGTAATCGGGTCTCCGGTTTTGGCGTCGATCGCCGTCGCATTGGAGGAGCGGCCGTTGAATGTGAACACGCGCTGGGTCTTAGGCTCGTAGCAGATCGAATCGGGATTCATTCCCCCGACGGCCGGCTCGCCGGTTTTTTGCAGCGTCTTCAGATCGAAGATGGTCACGCTGTTCGACTGTCCATTGCTGATGAAGCCCTTGCCCAGGTTGTCGGCCAGCGCCACGCCGTGCACGCCGTGCAGTTGCTCGATCTTGCCCACTACCTTGCCCGAATTGAGATCCACTACGTCTACCTCAGTCCCGTGCGTGGCGTAGAGCCGGCCGGCGCTCGAATCGACGGCGGTGTAATCCCAGAATCCATTGCCGCCCACTTTGATTTTGTTCAGGACGTGATAGCCCTCGGCTGCGAATGCCGCGGCTGCCACGCCTAGCGCGATTGTGACGATCTTTTTCATATCGATCTCCTCCTCCTATGATGGTTTGTCTACTCCAAATTTGTCGTGCGGCTCCGGGGCCGACCGACGGGAGGCCGGATGAAGCCACAAAAGGACGCGTTGCATTTGCCCGCTTTCCCTTGTCGTTGTCAATCTTCGGAACGGCCCGGAGCGGTCAAGGGCGCGCCGATTTTGCGCGGCGAAGCGAACCCTTGACGGCGAGGACCG
>DATGKM010000113.1:0-10817 GCA_035294665.1 Bryobacteraceae bacterium
GAAACCCCCAATCCCAGCCGCCGGACGGCTTCTTCCTTAAACTCCTTCGTGAATTTTCGTCGCGTTCCCATGACACAATTCTCCATTCGCTGAAAATTGTGTCTTAACCGTTTGTCTCAGTTTCGGGGACAAGTCCAAATCCACCCCCCGCAACCAAGACTCCCTCCTTATCAAGCCCTCTAACATCAATGAAATTCCTGCTGGTTCGGACCGTTGTGCGGGTGCTTCTTTTGAAGCGCGAGTTTGGGGTTTTGCTACCAAACTGCTACCACACGATTTTGGGCGGCCAGCCGGAGAGCGTGGCTTTACTGGCAGAATCGACGGAGCAAAGGACTCCGCACGCACATAATGATCAAGCGCAAGTGGGTCAACCTGGAGGAACTGCGAGAACAACACCGGGCGGCAATCAAGGCTGTTGAGGCAGGAGAACCGGAAGAGGCTTGACGAGAAGCGAAAGAGTTCGGCTGGCGGAAGAGGCGTACCGGCTGAGAAGCCGGCGCCACTTGCGGAATTAAGGACGGCAAGCGTGTATTTGATGCTAAGCCAACAGCACCCCTCACACTTCGGCGGAGGTTACCGGGTTACAAGGAATACTCTGCTGTAACCCGGTATCGGCTGATGCCGAGGATCTGGTGAGACTAAACCGGCTCGGAACCGGCGCCAGGGCCGGTACTTTCTACTGTGCCGGGGCGTGAAAACGGCCGAACCACGCGGCCTTGCCGATTACGTGCCCGTCCATGGCTTTCAGCAGATCCTCGCGCGTGGTGTTGGCCGGCAGATCCAGCTTCGTATCGAGCGCGTAGAACTCGAATACGTAGTGATGAATTGGCCCCGGTCCCGCGCCAGGTCCGAAGTAGGCGCCGGGTCTGGTGCCGCCGCGCGATGCAATGCCCGGGCCGTTCCGCGTTCCATCCGGCAGGTCGCCGGGTCCCAGGCCTTCGGGGAGGCCCTTGGCTGTGCCGGGAATATTGAATGCAGTCCAGTGGAGCGTATCGGTCGTGGTTTTATTCGTCGAATTCTCGATGTCGTGAAAGATCACGGCATAACTCTGCAGCTCCGGAGGAGCCGATGCCGGATTCGGACCCAACGTCCAGTGAAATTCGAAGGCCGGCGATTTGTTCTCGCCGCGGCCGGAATACTTCATTGGAACTTCACCGCCATCCGGCCATGCATCCGAAGTTACCGAAAGTACCAGCCGGGGCGCCGGTGGTCCCTTCTTCTGGCCCTGCGCCATCGCCAGCGGCAAAAGCGAGCTGGCCGCTATCGCGGAGAGCAGCACTCGTTCAATTTGCTTCATTCCAATTCTCCTCCTTAGATTGTTCAGCCTGTGCGATTAAGTAGCTTAACACGCCGGGGCAGTCGCGCCCGCCCGCCGCCCCGTGCAACCGTTTACAACCGCCGCGCAGGTTAGCGATTGCACCATTGCGGCTGGCGTCAGGGCAAGTGAGGCCCAGTGTACTGAAGCGGCTCGCGCCGCGCCGCTAGGCTGAAAAGATGAAGGCTGTAGTGTTTCACGATACCGGCGATATCCGTCTCGATGACGTGCCGGAGCCCCGGCTGGAACGGGATACGGACGCGATTGTGCATATCACTGCGTCCGCGATTTGCGGGACCGATCCGCACATGGTGCGCGGCACGGTCACGGGTATGAAACCGGGAGTGTGGGGATGATCAAATTACCCGACGAAGTGGACGACCAGGAGGCGATCCTGCTCTCCGATATCTTTCCCACCGGTTATTTTGCGGCCGATATCGCTAATATTCATGCCGGCCATACTGTGGCGGTGTTCGGATGCGGCCCGGTGGGCCAGTTCACGATCGCCAGCGCCATGCACATGGGGGCCGGACGCGTGATCGCCATCGATACGATTGAGTCTCGTCTGGAAATGGCGCGCAACCAGGAAGCGGAAATCATCGACTTCAATGACGTAGATCCGGTGGAGCGGATTCGGAAACTGACCGGCGGGATCGGCGCCGATCGCGCCATCGACGCGGTGGGCGTGGATGCCATGGCTCCCCTTACCGGGCCGCGCGCCGAAAAAGAGGCGGGCAGAATCGAAAAGCGCATCCAACAGGTCCGCCAGATTGCTCCCGGTGCGCATCCCCATCGCGGAAACTGGGTGCCCGGGAACGCGCCCTCCGAGGTCCTCGAATGGGGCGTGAGCGCGTTGGCCAAGGGCGGGCAGTTTGCGATCGTCGGAGTCTATCCGGAGGCCGCCCGCCATTTCCCCATTGGACAGGCTATGATGAAGAATCTTACCGTGCGGATGGGCAACTGCAATCATCGCAGGTACGCGCCGAAGTTGGTGGAGATGGTGCGGGCCGGAGTGTTTCAGCCCACCAGCATGCTGAGCCAGATCGAACCGCTGACAAATGCCGTGGAAGCTTATAGGAGCTTCGACGAGCGGCGGCCCGGCTGGCTCAAAGTAGAACTGATTCCGGCAGCGTGATTTCCCGGGCGGCTCGCGCCTTCACCGCCGCAACAGGCGCTGGATTGAGTCTGGCTATCGCCGCGGCCCTTCTACTCGGGTGGCTCACCGAAGAGGTCTTGGAAGGGGATGCCGCCCACTTTGACGCATCCCTCAGAGCGCTGATTCACGCGCGGGCGTCGCCCCGCTTGACGGACATGATGTGGTTCTTCACGGACCTGGGTTCGGTGACCGCAATAGCCGGTATTCTCGTGGCCGTGCTGGCTCTCTTCTGGTTCTGCCACTGGTGGCGAGCCGCGGCCATCCTGGCCATCACCATGGCCGGCTCCACGCTATTGGTCGAGGTGCTGAAGCTGTCATTTCACCGCGCCCGCCCCGTGCCGTACTTCGCTATCGCGGCGCCTCACTCGTTCAGTTACCCCAGCGGCCACTCTCTGAGTTCCTTCGCGTTGTTCGGAACCGTAGCCTGGCTGGTCACGGCTCATGTAGCCAGGCGATGGATTAGCGTGCTGATCTGGTTTCTAGCGGTGGCCATCATCGGGCTGGTCGGACTCTCCCGTGCTTACCTGGGCGTTCATTATCCGACCGACATTCTGGCCGGATATCTGACGGCATTCATCTGGATTATGGCAGTTCGGTTGGGCGATCGCCTTTACTTAGCGCGCGCCGCCGGCTTCCGGGGGGAGCGGACCTGAGGAACCCCCGGGCGGCGGCTGGCCGTTCTGCAGCTTTTCGATGCGGACGCGGGCGACGCGATTGCGGTTCATTTCGAGCACGGTGAACCGGCGGCCCTGGTATTCCAAAGTCTGGCCGGCGTGGGGAATTTCGCCCAGCTCATACATCAGAAACCCGGCCAGCGTTTCGAAACCGGCATCGGCGGGAATCCGCAAGCCGAGTTCGGATTCAAGATCGAGCACGCGCGTGGCGCCGTCCAGTTCCAGTTCGTCGGCTTCGAGATCCCGCGGACCGAGTTTGCCTACGTGCTCATCTTCAATTCGTCCCACAATCTGCTGCAGAATATCCTTCACCGTAACCAGGCCTACAATGGTGCCGAATTCGTCCACTACCAGCGCCATATGCGTGCGGGCCTGGCGGAATTCCTCCAATAACTGGGCTAGCGGCTTGGTTTCGGGCACCACCATGTGCTTGCGCAACAGGCGGTTGATGCGGAACGCGTGGCTGGGGCGGCCGGAGCGGATGGCCTGGCGGCGCTCCTCCCAAACCGGCAGCAGGTCTTTGTAGTGCAGAATGCCGACGATTTTTTCGGGCCCGCCCTGGTAAACGGGAAGCCGCGAGTGCCTGCGCGCGATCATCGTTTCCAGCACTTCATCGAGTGTGGCATCGGCGGGTATGGCAATCATGGCATTGCGCGGCACCATTACCTCCCGCACCAGAATCGTGCCCAAATCGAGCACCCGCAGGATCATTTCCTCTTCCCATTCGGGAAGGAATCCGAAACCGCGGCTGGAGCTGACGATCAGCTTCAGTTCTTCAGCCGAATGACCGCCGGCGTGCGCCCCGGTTTCCAGTTGGAACAGGTGCGTCACCAGAATGGCGGAGCGCTCGATGATGAACACAAACGCCGCGGAAATGCGATAGAACACCAGCATCACGGGCGCGACCAGTGCCGCCAGACGGTCCGCTTTGGCAATGGCGATGTTCTTGGGAACCACTTCTCCGATCACCACGTGGAAATAGCTGATGATCAGAAAGGCTGCGGCCAGGCTGAACGCATGCAGAAGCGAGGCGCCGGTGGAAGTAAAAGCCAGCGGCCGCACCCAGGAAGAGAAGAGCTGGTAAACGGTATTCTCGCCCGCCCAGCCCAGCCCGAGGCTCGCGAGTGTGACCCCAACTTGCGTAACCGAGAGCAGCCGTCCCGGATTGGCCAGCAGGTTCAGGGCGGCTTGCGCCCCGGCGTGGCCGTGCGCCGCCATCTGCCGCAGCCGGGATTGGCGCACCGATACCAGCGACACTTCCGACGCGGCAAACAGACCGTTCACGGCGATTAATAAAATCACCAAAAACAGTCTGAGTGCGGTATAGTTCACGATGCCGGTAGCATCTATTGTGCCTGTGTGTTCAGGATGGCGGCAAGCCGGAAGCCGGCCTTTTCCAGTTGCTCCTCGACCGCCGGCTGCGCCGCGAGCTCATATTCCGGCCCCAGGTGCACGGTTTCACCGGTTGCAACCGTGGGTAGCAGGCCATAGGCGATATTCTGCGCAGCCGCGAACGATTCATTGGCCCAGTCTTCGGGGGAGCCGCTCCACCAGGCCGCCGCCCGGTCCGGTGTAATGGCTTGCAGCAGCATGGCGAGCAGGTCGTCTTCGCCGGGCAGCGTCCGGAACAGGCCTGTATCCCAAAGAGCGTGCAGGTTGGTACGGGACCCGCGGAATTCGACCGGCACTTCGTTGCCGCCCTTGTCATTATTGTTTGCACAATGCAGCGGCTGATGCACATCGCCCACGAAATGCACCAGAAACAGCAGCGCTTCGCGACGGGCGGCTTGGCTGAGCGACGGGTTCTGCCATTGATTGCGGAACTCCTCGATTTTCGCCACCACGCAATCGCCTTTTGGGCAATCGCGGCTCATGTCAAGGCCGGCACTGCTGAGCGGAATATCGACGAAGTGCCAGCTTGCGGTATTGGGCCGAGTCTGCCGTACCTCGTCCGCCCAACTCGCCAGATCTTCGAGCGATTCGCCGGGATTCAGCGTGGCCTGGATTTGAGCCATTACCGCTGGCGTGATCCGGCTTTCGGCAATGCGAACGATAAGTCGGTGCCCTTCTTCGCCCCAGCCGAATGCCGCCGGAGCGCAGCAGGCCAGCGCGGCGACAAACACCATCGGCCTTCGCATGGAATTCGAGGGTAGCATGTTGTTCTTATCGGCTGAAAAAAGAGATCCTGCGCGAAGTGCTATAACATCTAAGAAGCGCCTTCCGTGACCCGCGCCCCCGTGCTCCTTGCGCTCTGCCTCGCCGCTTGCTGCCGCGCCGCGCCTGCTGCTGGCCAACAGATCCCACCCAAGTTGATGCTCTGGTCGTGGTATACCGAGGACGATTTCCGCCCCTACGCGAACCGCGATTTCGGCGTGGCCTACCTCGCCCTCAGCCTTCAATTCAAGGGCAGCGGCGAAGTGGTTCCATCACCCCGAGCGATTCCAGTCTACATCCCGCCCGGCATGTACCAGATGGCCGTTATCCGTTTCGACCTCCCCTACAATTCGCAGGAGCCACAGCCAGCATTTAGCGAAACTCAGCGCCGCCTGGCTGCCCGCATGATCGGGGAGATCGCTGGCCTCGAACATCCGCAAGCCATACAGATCGATTTCGATGCCCCACCGGCAGCCTGGCCTTTTTATCGCCGCCTACTGGCAGAGGTGCGCGAGCGTGTTGGCCCGGGCACCTTCTTATCCATTACGGCGTTGGTCTCGTGGTGTGACGCGCTCAATACATGGCTCGCCGGTTTGCCAGTCGATGAAATTGTGCCGATGGCCTTCTCCATGGGCCGGGCGACGCCGGACATCGTTTACACGCTCAATCACGGCGGTGAGTTTGCCTTCCCAGGTTGCCGCGCCAGCATCGGCGTCGGGCTGGGCGACTACAGCCGCCATCCGGACCTGCCCCGCACCGGCTTCATCGACGGCCGTCTCGGCGTGCTGGCGCCCACGTTCGCCCGCTCTTACCTGGTGATCGCCTACCGCTACCTGAATGGCATCGAAATGAATCCCCGGGAACGGGAACAGGCACGCGACTACTACAAAGACCGCCTCACGGACTCCTGGGACCCCGTGGGCGAAGATTGGCCCGCGCGCTGGCGCTCCGCCCGGTCCCGAATCCAGCCGC
Source organism: Bryobacteraceae bacterium (assembly GCA_035294665.1). Taxonomy (GTDB): domain Bacteria; phylum Acidobacteriota; class Terriglobia; order Bryobacterales; family Bryobacteraceae; genus PSRJ01. Next base: position 6,272 of record DATGKM010000113.1, read on the forward strand.
CGCCGTCTCCCGAGCCCTTGCTCGTCAATGGCGGCCAATTGGCCTACGATCCCGAAACCCACAGCTTCGCCCTGAATTGCGCCGAGGACGCCTTCCGCGTCGCCTTGCATACTCTGGAGGCCCGCCGTGCGCGATTCGGCGCCGCGAGCGCTGCCTTCCGCGACTGGCTCCGTGCCCAGGACACTGTCTTTCAAAACTGCCAGGGAGGAAACGCGCGCATCCCGCCGGAAGCCGCTCCCAATATGCCGCATCGTCCGCGCCGACCGGCAATATCAGATCGCCGCCGCATACTTCTACGCCGGCGAATACCCAGCGGCTCTCAGGTAGCGCGCCAATGCCTTCCAGGGGGAAGCGGCATCCTGGCCGATTTGGCGGAACCGGGTGACCTCTCCCGCTTCCGCGATGCCGATCTGAGCGATTGGCTCTTTCATTTCCAGGCTCGCGAAGATTCAGCCTTCCCCTACTGTCTAGCGCGGTGGCGCCAAACTCGTTCCACGGCCTGGCTGCTGGCTGCGCTATCTCATGCGCACGGAGCCCAGGGCGGCCAATCCGGCCTGGCGGATGCCGCCGCGATCCTTCCGGAAAATTCTCCCGCTTACCTTACGGCGCGTTTTCACCTGATCCGGCTGCGGGAGGAACTCGGCGACAAAGCCGGAGCGCGCTCCCAGGCGAGTGGCGTGCTTTCTGGCCCGCTCCTGGAAAACCTTCCGTCCAGCACCAATCTCTTCCGGGGGCTGCGCATGCTCGCAGCGCCCGACCTTCGTGATTTCACACAATTCGCCCTTCGCCGGCCGGTAATGGTCACGGTCCAAGCCAACTCGGGTGAAGTCCCGACACTTCTTTCGATCCGGATGTAGAAACACGTGACACCGGCGATCTTCTCGACGGCGATGCCACCCGCGTCCTCAACCTCCACACGCCCTTTCGCCTTCTGAAAGAGGCGGCGCTCCAAACTTCGCTACCCGAGGCGGTGCAGCGCGAAGCTCTCCTGACGGCGTTCACGCGCGGCTTAATGCTGGACGAAGATCTGACGGAAATCGCCGGCCGGCTGAAAGACACTGGCCCCGAATTGACGCCGTTGGCTACAGGCTACCTCTCCGAAACCACTGCCGAAGGCCGCCGTTTTGCCGGTGCGTTCCTACTCCTCCATCGGCCCGAAGCGCGGCCCTACTTCGCCACCGGGATTACCCGCCAGTCGCCGCCCGGCAAACTCGATGACTATCGCGATAACTGGTGGTGTCCCATGGACGTGGTGGCCGCGATGGATTCCAGTGCGAACATTTCCGCGCTGGAATGGTTCGCAATCCGGCCGAACCGCCTCCAGCAATCGGCCTCCGATATTACTCCTGCGTTTCTCGAAGGCAGTAGCGCCGCCGAAATCAAAGCCGAGTTCGACAAGCTGGGCCGCCTGGGAGCGGCCGCCAACTTCCTTGGCAGCCTGGTTTTCCAATATGCGGCGGCGCCAGCAGGCAAATTAGAGCACCCGCGCAAGTAAACTGTAGAGATGGATTGGCAGCTCGATCCGGCCGAGGCGCGGGTATTGGGGGCGCTCCTGGAAAAAGAGATCGCGACGCCTGAGTATTATCCGCTCTCGCTAAACGCGCTGGTGAACGCCTGCAATCAGAAATCCAATCGCGAGCCGGTAGTGTCGTACGACGACGGCACTGTGGAGGACGCGCTGGCCGGCTTGCGGGAAAAGGGCCTGGCCGTGCGGATCACGGGGGATAGCCGCGTGCCGAAGCATGCCCAGCGGCTTACCGAGGTGCTGAACCTGGGGAGGCGAGAGGCGGCGCTGATTTGCGTGCTGCTGCTGCGCGGGCCGCAGACGCCGGGCGAGTTGCGCGGGCGCTCCGAGCGGCTCTATTCGTTCGACGATATCGAGAGTGTGGAAAGCGCGCTGAACCGCTTGGCGGAAGCCGGGCTGGTGAAGAAACTGCCGCGGCAGGCGGGCACGCGCGAATCGCGGTATGCGCATCTGCTTTCCGGTGACGTGAAGGCGGGCGGCGACGAAATCAGCGATGGGACGGCTGAACTGCCGCGCGGGAACGGACCGCATCCTGTGCTCGCGGATCGGGTCGCCGCGCTCGAGCTGGAGCTGGCGGATCTGCGGCGGGAATTCGAGGATTTCCGCAGGAGGTTCGAATGAAGGCGGCGGCGATTTTATTTGCCATCTGCGCGGCCGCGCATGCCGCCACCTTGCATTTCTGGGTCGAGCCGTGCACGGACCCGCGCACAGGATGCCACAAAACGGACGGCGAACTGGCGGAGTGGGCGCTCCAAGCCTGGCAGGCAGCCAGTGAAGGCAAGCTAATCCTGGAAAAGTCCGCCGAACCCCAAAATGCCCAGATCCGTGTCCATTGGGCCAGCGGCAATTCCGGCTTGTACGGCGAAGCCGAGCCGATTACCGTAAATGGCCTGCGAGGCGCCGAGGTTTATGTCCTGCCGCCGGCCGAAACGCCGCAAGATCCGCTGCTGAGAGACACGATTGTCTACCTTACCTGTCTGCACGAGACGGGTCATGCCCTCGGCCTCGCGCACACGGCCGCGTTCGCCGACATCATGTATAGCTTTCAATACGGCGGGGATATACCGGAATATTTCGGGCGATACCGCCGGCTGCTGAGCACGCGGGCGGACATTCGCAAACACCCAGGCATGTCCGGCGACGACCGCAAGCACTTAGCCCAGATCTACCGTTAACACCTCACAGACTGGTAAGGCGATTCATAGTTGAGAGATCCCCTCTTCCGGCGGAACTAAAGTAATCGAACCGAAGGGCCGATAGACGAGGTGGATGGTGACTTGTGCACACGTTAGTGGTCTGTGATACCGAACCGATAGCCATGGAAGGCCTGCGCAACCTGCTGGAATCAATGAGGGATTTCCGTATCGTTGCGGCGGAAAATACGCTGCCGGAGGCCATGCGGGCGGCACGCGATCTGGTGCCCTCCATGTTCCTAGTAGATAAAGCATTTGGCATCCAGCCGGTTATGGATTGCCTGAAGGAAGTAAGGCAATCCGGCCGCCCGCCCGCAGCAGTGGTCTGGGGCGTGGCAATGTCGGAAGCGGAGTCGGTACGATTCCTGCAAGCGGGGTGCGTGGGGATTGTGCGAAAGACGGCGCCCTTGCCGACGGTGGTGGAGTGCCTCCAGACTGTAGCCTCCGGGTCGAACTGGATGGAGCACGAGATGAGCCGGGGCTGGGACCGGGCCGCCAACGGACGCTGCGCCTTGACGGCGCGGGAACTGCAGGTCCGCGAACTGGTGGAACGCGGCATGAAGAATAAGGAGATCGCGGTGGCTTTGGGGATTCGCACCGGAACCGTAAAAATTCACCTGAAGCATATCTTTGAGAAGACGGGCATACACGGCCGCTACGGCCTGGCATTATCCGGGTTGAAAGAGAAGGGGCTGCTTTCCCAGCCGGCCCTGGAAGCGATGTAGCCGGCGCCGGACTGCGATCACCGGCGAAGTTCACCGGTGGAAAGAGCCAGTTTCATTGAAAATAAAGGGGATACTCGGAGCGCGCCGGGCGAATTCCACCGGTTAGAGGCGTGCGTTTCCTTCGCCACCAGCAGCTTTCGGATCTCCCGAAGAATGCCGATCGCCGAAAAAGGCTTATGCGCGAAGGCGACGCGTGGCGCCGTCAAATCGAGCAGGTGCTCGATGAGGCCCGCAACCCAAAGTACGGCGATACTGGGCCGCGCTTCCGCTAAACGCCGTGCCAGTTCGATACCGCCCATTTCGGGCATCACCACATCCGAAAACAGCAGGTGAATGGGGCCCAGCACCTGGCGCACGAAACGGCGTACGCCGTCATCGTCTTCGGCAACCAGAATGGTTTCGTTGCCGGAGAGGTTCCGTTCCGGCTCGCCAGCTTGCACCTGCGCGGCAGCCGCCGGGATCGCGGCAATAAAATGCGGAAAGTCGTGCCCCGCCCAGGCTCGCTATGGACGTCTATCCAACCCCTGCACTGCTGACTATGCCGTAGACCGTAGAGAGGCCGAGACCGGTGCCTCTTCCCTTTTCTTTAGTAGTGAAGAACGGTTCAAAAATGTGGGACTGGACTTCGGGCGTCATTCCGGTTCCGGTATCGCTGACGGATAGCATGAGATACTCGCCCGGAGGAGCGCCCGTAGCTACCTCAGTGCTTTCGCCCTCTAGAACACTCGGCGGGTTTCGATATTTCGACGGGACGGCCTAGTGTCCTGAGTTAGAAATTCGTTGAAAAACAGACTGATCCGGTCCATACGGAAGCATGGCCATTGGACGCCCCACGAAACCACTGAACGTGACGCCCGAGGAAAAGGAAAAACTTGCCATGCTGGTTCGACACCCGAAATCCGCGCAAGCCGTCGCGATGCGCGCTCGCATTGTGCTCGGCCGTGATGAGGGATTGAGCAATGGAGCGGTGGCGAACAGGCTACAGATCACCGGAGCTACGGTTTGTAAATGGCGCCAACGCTTTCGGGCAAACCGGCTCGAAGGTTTGTTGGAGGAGCCGCGGCCCGGTGCTCCACGGTCGATCAAGGATGCGCAAGTCGAGG
>DATGKM010000114.1:0-9612 GCA_035294665.1 Bryobacteraceae bacterium
TTTCCGATCGCCCTGCCCTCCGCTTCGCCCTAAACGCTCGACCTACGGCCTGGCAGGGCGAAGCTCCGGCCAGGGCGATCGGAAAACGAAATTTTCAGGAGGAGATGACAAACACGGCCAGAGATTCCGGATCAGACCCACCCGTGCTGCCGTCGTGCGCCTTCGCCAGGCACTTCAGGTTCCGCGACAAGCGCTTCTGGCAGTGTGGCCGGGGAGGTCCCAGGCGAGAGTTGTCTTGGCCTCCAGGCCAGCAATAACGGTACGTGGTGGGCGCATGTGGACGGAGTCAATGCCGGCACGGCTAGCGTATCGGACGACAACGACCACATTGTCAGCGTCGTAGTGGAGCCGGAGTACCGGCGGCAAGGGATCGCCACGGCGCTCCATGACCGGATCGAAAAAGATCTGGGCCACAAACTCAATCCCAGCCCGACGTATCAGTCTGCGGCCGCCAAGGCTTTTTGGAAGAGCCGCCGGCAAACCGAGTCACTCCGCGAAGCACCCAGCGCCACACCCGGCAGTGACAGTCCCACGGCCAAAAAAGCGCAGAAACAGATTGCTACGGCCGGCGCCAACGCGCTGCAGCTCGCCGGCCGCGCGACCGCCGATGCGATCGCGGCCAACTATGTAGCCGCAGGTTCGGCCGACGCAGCGATGGACTACGTGGACCTGGAGCCGCTCGATTCGTGGGCGCAGCCGTTTGCCGAGGCGATTAAACCGGTGCTGGTGGAGAGCGGGCAGAGGGCGCTCGTAAACCTCAATATCAACGACCAGAATCTATTTGACCTGGTTAATAACGACGCTCGCGACTACGCCCGGGACCGAGGCGCGGAACTGGTCGGCCGGAAATGGGTGGATGGCAAACTGGTCGACAATCCGGATTCCCGCTGGGCAATCACCGACTCGACGCGCAAGGGCATCCGCGACCTGCTGGTAGAGTCTTACGAAAAAGGGCTGACGCCCGCGGACGTAAAGAAAGAGTTGCTGGCCAGCGACCTTTTCAGCCCGGCCCGCGCGGAGATGATCGCGCGAACGGAGACGGCGATGGCGTCGGTTGCCGGCAACCTAAACGGCTGGCGGCGGTCCGGCGTGGTCCAGAAAAAAGCTGTCCTGCTGTCGAACGATCACCGGGACGGCGAAGGCTGCGAGTGCGAGGACGCCGTAGCCGCAGGACCGATACCACTCGATGATCCGTTTCCCAATGGAAGCGACGGCCCGCCGTTCCACCCAAACTGTAACTGCTCGATCTATGCTGTGTTCGCCGATGAGCCGGCGGAATCGCTCCGCGAGGGTTCCGCGGCCGCCGCTAAAGCCTGGGACACGCGCGGGCGCAAAGGAGATTCGACCAGCGCGATCGCTACCGAGTTCGGCTACCGGGCTGGCCATAACGGTTCGTGGATCCATCCGGATACCGGCGACCGCATCCAGAAAACGGCTTCCGGCTGGATGCACTACGACGCGAACGGCACGCTAACTTCCACCGGATCGACGGGCGCCTCGCTCCGCGGGCATCTCAGTCATATTCACCAGCTCACCCTCTGGAACGCTTACCGGGAAGCCGGCTTTCTCGAAACGTCCGCCGGCGCGCGAAAAGCCTGGGACACGCGCGGACGCGGGCGGCACGCGGCCGCTAAGCCAGGCCCCAAGCTTGCTGAACGCAAAGACCTCGCGGTCAAATCGCTGAAGCCGGTAAAGTCCAAGGCGTGGAATGGCGGCATCATCGACATCAGCTCGGCCTTATCGAAGCAGGAAACAGGCAAGCTCGCCGAGAACATCATTGTGGCCTACCTGAAATCGCAGGGCCTCGGCGACGCGCAGCATATCAACACCACGCAGGCCAATTACCCGGTTGACCTGATGCAGGATCACAAACTGATCGAAGCCAAGGGCGGCCTCGTGTCGAATGGGAAATCCGCGCAGCAGTGGCGCTGCACTGAAGGCGAGCCGGGACCGAAGGAGAAACAGTGGTTGGCCCAAGCCGATCCCGATGAGAAGCGCGCGCACAACCTCGAAAAACAGCAGGCGATCATCGAGCGCAAACAGCAGGCCCTGGATCGCGCATCCAAGGCGCTGGGACGAAAATTAACCGGGCACACATACGCGACCATCATCAACCCGGATACGAAGACCGCGGATATTTATCACTTCCCCGGATTCCATTTAAGGATCGGCTGGAATTCGCCGCAAGCCCAGCGCGGGTACGTCGCTACGGTGAAATATGCCTGAGCACACCGCGCCGCCCGCAGTCTGGGACGAGATCAACCAGGATTTGAACGCCTACGAGGACACGCTCTATAAAGCCCTGGTAGCGCATGGCCGCGCCTATGACACGCAGGAAAGCGTAGATCCGGAGGCAGCGAGCCGGGAGTTCACCGAGGACCGCGCCGCCGCGCTCAAGGCGTGGGAAAAGCGGCGGCGTGCGCAAGCAAAACCGGAAGCAGAACCGGAACACCCGGCCGCTGAGCCGCAGCCGGCGCAGCCCAAGCGGGCCCCCGGCGACACAACCCGCGCCCGCTGGAAAGCTGCCGGGCAGAAAGCGGCCGCGAAACGCCGCGAGAATCTGGCGAAAAAGGCCGCGCAGGCCGCGCAGCCCGAGGCCGCGGCAATACCCGGCGAAACTCCGGCCGAAACACACTTGCGCACAGCCAAAGTGAAATCAACTGATCCTTTAGGCGGTGGATTTAGCGAGACGCTGAAAGTTAATTTTGACGATGGCACTTTGGGCGTATTCAAGCCGTGGAATGGCGAGCGCGGTATACAAGCGAGGTGGAATATCACGCCAGGAATGCAGGCGGAGCGGGAAGTGGGCGCGTGGCAAGTAGCCAAACTCGTGGGCGTCGACGATATGGCGACCCCGTGCGTTATGTCTTACATAGGCGGGCGGCGGGGCGCACTGATGGCATGGAACGACGCTACCGTCGCCTTTAAGGTTGCCGGCGAAATTAACGGCTACGAGAAGTCATTCGATGGAGAAGAGAACCTTGCCCGCGCCGCCGCTTTCGACTACGTGATCGGCAACGAGGACAGGCATAGCGGCAATTGGATGCTGCCTCCGGGGAGACATAGCCTCCGCTTGATCGTTCACGGTTTGTGCTTTCCGGAAAGCAGCCCGCCCAGTAATGCCTTCATCAACGACGCCTTCATCTATCGCATGGTCGAAATTTCCAGCCGGGTTAACAAACGTCCCAAGGATCTCGCCCAGCCCTATATAGCCGCGAAAGAGTCTATTTTGAAAACATTGCGCGACCTGAAATTACCCGCCTCCGCCGTGGCCGGCGTAAGTTCCCGGATCGATAAACTGAGCCGGGCCTCGTCCTGGGAGGATCTCCGATGAAGAGAATCTGCGAATTGCTGGCTACCGAGGCGGATGGCCAGCAGCAGGTAGTGGGCCGGATCGCTCTCGAGAACGGTAAGGTATCGGGCGAGGCAGCAACCGATGAATGGAAGGCTGGCGTGAGTGCGATTCTCGCTCGTGCGAATTTGACCGACGGGGGCAAACGGCAAGTGACTGCGGAAGGCGACCCGGAAGCCTGGTTCGAGGCTTTGCCCATGAACTATGACGGCGCCTATTTCCGCGCCCGCATCGTCGAAACGAAAGAATCTTAGCAGCCTGACCTGGCACCCAGGGCCGGAAACTCCGGCCGAATATTAACCCAACACAAAGGACGCCAAACCTATGCAAGGCAATCCTGCGGTCCTTGCCGATCTGCAGACCACCGTGGGCCGCGAGTGCTCGCTCGCCGCCCAGTACAAATTCTCCAAGACGCTTTTGAATCACCTCGGCTATAAGATTCCGAAACTCGGCAAGTTCGGCCGGTGCTGCCACAAGTACAGCCAGCAAGCTCTTCAGCATCTGCTTCTGCTCGGTGGCCAGCCCGCCAGACTGGACATGGCTTCCCCACGGGACATGGGCGGCGTGCGCGATACGTTCGCCGGCCTGCTCGTCATGGAGTCCGCGTTATGTGCACCCAGCAGCGGCGAATACCAGCAGATGGCGAAGCGCGCCTGGGATCTGCTCGACGACGACTCGCGCAACAAATTCGAGCATTGGATCAAGTGGCACGGCCATCATGTCGATTGGCTGGAGAAGCAGATATCGGTCATCAACGATATCGGAGAGAGCAATTACAAAACCGAGCTGATTTAAGCCGGTCATTTTTTTTTGAGGACTCCCATGAAGCGAAATCTCAATGAGGCTGGGGCGCGCCATTCCACGGCCGACCTCGGCATGATTCAGGATATCCACGACTCCGCCGGCTTCCTCGGTGCGGATTGTGTGGGGAACAAGGTTGAAGCCGCCCGGCTTCAGGAGCGCGGCGCCCGCCATTCCGCCGCCGATATGCAGCACGTGCAAATGATCCACGACAAAGCCGGCGCGTTGGGCGCCAGCTGCTCGGATGCCGCCGAAGCAGGCGTGCTGCGCCAGAACGACTCGCTCGATGGACGGCGCGCCGATATCCAGAGAGCTCTGGTCGCCAAGCTCTGCTCCGGTGGCTATGCGGGGAGTGATGTGGCCTGGCCGTGGATCCGCGATGTGTTCGACGACCAGGTGGTGTATTGCTTCGGCGGGTCCATCTACGCCTGCAATTACTCAATTGATAGCGCCGGCAATGCCACCGTGGGCGACCCCACCGAAGTCGAAGTTGCTTACGTCCCTAAGGTGGGCTACGAAACCGAGGCCGTCCGGACCAAGTTGGCTCTCGCCCGGGGCGTGCTCTTGCTCGAGCGGGATATTCCGAAGTCGGAACGCGACGAAATGAATGCGTCCGATTTCGCCGGCAAAGGCGAGAGTTTTCCGATCAAAACGCCAGAAGACGTGGCTGCCGCCGCGAAGTCCATCGGGCGCGCGGGTAAAGACAACTACGACACCGGCACCATCAAAAGGAACATCATCCGCATTGCCAAACGCAAAGGCAAAGCGTTCGTGGCTCAGTTGCCGGACGCCTGGAAGGACGACGGCGACGTCGGCGGCGGCAACGCCTCGAAAAACGAGGCGCTGCGCGAGACCATCCGCCACGAGGACGGCCAATGGGTGGTATATGACGACGACACCGGCGAAGAAATCGACCGTTTCGATACCCGCGAAGAGGCTGAAGAGTGCGCCGAGGAAAACGAAGTATCCGTTGCGGCCGAGGCCGGGCGCATTCTGGCGGCGACCGATGAGGAACTCGCTGCGATCTACGAAGATTCCGCCGCGGCCATGAAAGCTTGGGCGACGCGGCGAGCTGGAGGCGGCGGCGGAGGGAACCAGGACGAGGACAAAGCTGCCCTGAGAGCCAAAGCCGCCAAACTCGACGCCAAAGCCGAGGCGGCATCCGCTAAAGCCTGGAGGACCGGGAAGGGATCGGACCACGAAGCTGCAATCAGGGCTCATGAGGAGGCTGCCGATGCCCATTTCGCCGCTGGGAACAAAGCAGCGGCCATGGCGCATGGCGAACAGCAGAATCTTCACTGGATGGCGAATCGCGGATTTATCGACGCCAAAGGCGCGCCTAGCGCGAAGGCCGCTGCCAACGCGAAATCTCAGGCGGCCGGCGCGAGGAGAGCACTCGCCGGCGCCATTAACAAGCAGAACAAGATCGCCGATATCGCCGCTGCGCCGCCCAAAGGCTACGACAAAAAAGTCTGGGCCGACGTAGTGATCAAGGGGCAGCACGCCAACTATGCTGGCGCCGTCGCTCACTACAAGGCGCGCATGGCCAAGGGTAAGGAATCTGCCCTTGATGACATGACCGAATTGACTGAATTGACCGAATCGGCGCCGATCCCCACCGCTGGGCTGCCCGCCGCTATGATCCGGCTGAGCGAGGCCGCCGTGGTCAAAGACGGCAAGGTCAGGGTGCGTATCATCACGCCGGGCTGGGGGAGCTCCGGCTACTATTCGGAGGCCGTACTCAAGCGCGATGGCGCTGCGGCGTTTCCAGCCGGCACTCAGATGTTCTGGAATCATCAGACGCCGGCCGAAGAAGCGGCCCGGCCAGAAGGCAACCTGGACAATCTCGCGGCGGTGACCACTAAGGCCGCCGAGTGGGACCCGGTAAAGAAGGGGCTGTACGCCGAAGCCAAAGTGTTCAGCGATTACGCCAGCAAGATCGAGGAGAAGGGCCCCTATATCGGCGTCTCCATACGCGCCCGGGGCGTGGCCAAGCCCGGCCATGCCGAGGGGCGCTCCGGACCCATCGTGGAACGGTTGGTGTCCGGCAAGTCCATTGACTACGTGACCCGCGCCGGCGCGCGCGGCGGACTTGAACTACAGGAATCGTCCCGCATTCACGGGACCGCGGCAAACCTGAGCCGCAATCCCAACCAAGGAGCAAGTATGACCGAACAGGAACAAATTGAGTTCGACCAGCTCCGCGAATCTGCGGCCGCTGCGAATAACAAAGTCGCCCGTCTGATGGAGCGCGAGTTGGTTCGGGCCGCCAGATCTTTCGCCCAGGCGCTGGTCGAAAAGTCGCATTTGCCGGATGTGGCAAAGCGGCGGCTCGTGGACAATCTCGCCAAGAACCCGCCTGCCACGGCGGAAGGCGAATTGAATGAAGCCGCGTTCAAGGCCAGAGTCGAGAAGGCGATCGCTGACGAAACCGCATTCTTTGCCGAAGCCCTCGGTTCGGGCACGATCCGCAACCTCGGCGCGCCGTTCGCCGCGGAAATCAAGGAAGAAAACCTGGAGAGTTTGCTCGAGAGCGAACTGAGAAAAATGCTGCCCGAAAAACAGGCGAAACTGGCGGCACGGGGGCGAGTCTAAACCCCTCACTGAAAAAAATTTAGCGGTCTCGCTTTAGGCCGGAATGCCCGCGCGGGTGATTCCGGCCTTCCTGTTTTTTGACCCAGAAAGGAATCTTCGATGAACAATCGCGTCATGGAAGGCACCGGCTACGTACAGAGCGTGGTGGTGACGAACCCTTCCAATCCCCAGAGCGGCTGGCCCGTTCGCTTCGGCCCGTTCACAGGCGTGGCGGCAACCAATACCGGCGTGTATGGAAACCAGCCCACTCAAACTTCGGTCGACTTCGGCCCCGGCTCCTATCAGCTCTACGTGATGGGCGCCAATCAAAACGGCAACGTTGCCGTGAATGCCGGCGACCCGCTGTACTTCGTTGACAACCAGGTAAACGGCAACGGCGTGCCTGTCCTGTCGAAAAACAGCAGCGGCTATTTGTTCGGCATCGCGCTCGGTTCGGTAGCCAGTGGAGCGACATCGCTGATCAACGTGGAGCATCTGCCTGGCGTCGATCCGGGGCAGTCCAACCTCTTAGGCATCAATTTTCCGGTGATCGTGCAGACTAACGGCACCACGCCGGTCAACGTGTTTTCGGCCAACGGAGCTCCGACCAGCCTTACCCTGGTCTCCGCCTTTATCATCTCGCTCGACACCAACGCCGGAAATATCAGCCTCACCAACGCCGGCAATACCGTATTCACCGCCGCCAAAGGAACCACGGCGGGGCTGAGCGTGCCTTCCGGGGCTCTCGCGAACACCTCGTTTGCGCTCGGCGCGGCTGCTCAGGTGGTATCGTCGGGCGGCAACGCCCTGGTCGTCATGATTTTCCAGCACTAATCCTATGAACTACGGCCTGTATCAAGTCAAAGCCGGGAGCCAGACCTACAACGTTATTGTGGCGAGCCGGGAAGTTGGTATGGTCACCGCCATCGAAGGGGCGCCCGGGCTGACAGCGGAACAGGTCGCGCAAAACGCCGTGGCCGCGCTGGCGGGATCTGGCGGTGAATCCGTCACGCCGCTGGTCGGTCGCGGTTATACCGACGTACCGGGGATCGTCCCGGCTGCCGGCACCGGCCTGTTATTCGGCTTCGGCAACGTAGTGGGCGAGCCCCCTCCCGACCCTCCGAATCCTCCCGGTAATTATGCCCTGATCGTGCTCGGTCCCCAGGACCGGCTGCTCGCGGCGTGCTGGCCCGCTTCTTAGGCCGCCTTTTTCCCGAAATGGCCGCTTTCCAAAAAAAAGATTTCTTTGAGAGGTTCGACAAAAAAAAATCATGGATCGTATCGAACGCCTCGATTCCGTACAAACGTTTCGTGCTAACGAAGCGTCGGAAGCCGCGCTCTACGCGAATGATGGCGTGAGTCTCCGCACCATCCGCGAGGCCAGGCGGCGCAATCCCAAGTACATGCGCGGGCTGATTGCCGTGCAACGGTTCTACAACGAGATTTGCGAGGGGTCCGCCCGTTGTATGAACTACGGGAAGTGATGGCCGGGGAACGCTATCTTCAGGCCTTCCAGGAAACCCTCACTCCTTCGGACTTCCAGTATCTGTTCGGAGATATCATCGACCGGCAGTTGCTGGCGCAATATTCGTCGATCGAGCCGAGTTGGCAGGCCTACTGCAAGCGCGCCACCGTGCCGGACTTCCGTACCGTAAAGCGCTTCCCGCTCGACGGCATGCGCTCGCCGCTGAGTGTCGTGCCTACCGACGACAACTACCCCGCCGGGAAGGTGTACGACAACATCTATTCCTACGCGGTGCAGAAATTCGGCCGCACCATTCCGCTCGCGTGGGAAACCATCATCAACGACGACCTGAACGCCTTCCAGCGGATTCCCGAACTGATGGCGCAGTCGGCCGTCCACACCGAGGAATATCAGGTCACTTCCAGCCTGATCAGCGCCACCGGCATCAACACTACCTTTTTCAACAACACCATCAAAAACATCGTGAATCAGGCCAACGGCGCCGTAAACAATAACCCGGTGCTCGGCATCCCCGGGCTTGCGGATGCGATGACCATCCTGATGCAACAGACCGATCCCGATGGTGTGCCGATTGCAATCAAGGGCGTGACCTTGGTGGTGCCTCCGGCCCTCACCATCCCCGCCCAAAACTTCGTGACCTAGATCCAGACCATGCGCCTCGGTACGGATTACATGAATCCGTCCTCGACCGCCATCGGCCAGGCCCTCGCCAATTCCGTGCCCCAGTGGCTCCGGGATTTGAAGGTGGTCACCAATTATTTCTTCCCGGTGATCAACCCCACCCTGGCGAAGACCTGCTGGATGCTCTTCGCGGACCCGAACGTGGGACGTCCGGCGATCGAAGTCGGCTTCCTGCGCGGGCACGAAGTGCCCGAGATCTTCCGGAAGCTGCCGAATGCGCAGCGGCTCGGCGGCGCCGTCGATCCCATGGACGGCAATTACGACAACGACAGCGTGGGCTACAAGATCAGGCACGTTGTCGGGGTCGGATTGATGGACGGCCGTGGCGTTGTCGTTAGCCGCGGCGATGGCAACCCGTAGTCATCAGCGCATTCCGCCCGTATGAAGCGCTCCGCCAATTTGGGGCAACAGGTTTAAACACTTGTTGCCCTCTTTTGTCGGAATTTGTGCCATGCCCGGTCTCATGCAATTCCCCGCTCCGCATCCGGACGCCGCCGATTGCTGTCCCCATGCCCAAGAGATAGCCAACCAGCGTGAAGATATCGCCGAGTTGAAAGGCACGCAGAAAGAACAGGGTCTGTTCGGCGACAATTAAAATTCCCGGCCGTATTGCCTCATTTAAGAATGTTACCGAAGCGCTAATCGTCGCTGCATTGCTGGAGCCAGGATCTCGCGGATCTCTTGCGCCGACAACTGATCGGGCTGGACGCCGAAGGGC
>DATGKM010000115.1:0-17595 GCA_035294665.1 Bryobacteraceae bacterium
TGCCCTTCGGCGTCCAGCCCGATCAGTTGTCGGCGCAAGAGATCCGCGAGATCCTGGCTCCAGCAATGCAGCGACGATTAGCGCTTCGGTAACATTCTTAAATGAGGCAATACGGCCGGGAATTTTAATTGTCGCCGAACACCAGTTTCACCCATCTCACGCCGCCACCACCCACACGCTGGCCGGCTGGCCTTGCAGCGGCAGATCCCATCCGTACAAGTTCAGGTGATCCCATGCCCACGCCTTCATCCTCGGCACGCCGGTCCTCAGCGCTGCCCAATACTCGCGCTGCCAGGGCGAGGCATACAGCCAGCTCAGCAGGTAGCGGCAGTACTCCACCGGCCAGCTCAACGCCTGGAATGGATAGCCCGCGGCCATCATTGCCTTATCGACATTGAAGTCGATACCGCCATACGAAAGCCCCTCGCACAGGAACGTGTCGAACCCGCTCCCCGGTCGCGACTGCCACTCGACGGGCAGATTCACATAGCGGTTGAGCCGCGCGGTGGACGGATCGTTGACGTCCAGCGGCCACAGCAGCTCGAACACCGCCGATGGCAGCGACGCCAGCACCGCCGCCTGCACCACCGCCACATATGCCTGCAGCCGCGAGCGCAGGAAGTTCGCGTCCGCATAGCCATTCACCGAGGGATCGTCGTTCGGCGACGCAAACACATGCAGCGGCCGGCCCAGCGCCGTAACGGCCGCGGCCACCGTGTCCGCGTCGTAATACGCCATCGACGCCGGCGAGCCGCCCGCGTCAAACCACCAGCCCACCTCCCCGAATTGCAGGCGGATCGGCAGTCCGGCCGTCTGCATCAGCGTGCCCATCGCGATATACGCCGCAGCCATATAGGCAGTGAGCGCGGATGCCCAGAAAGTTGAAGGGGAGTCCCTACAAAAATCCCTACAGTCGGATGCTGCTGGGGCTTCGAAGCATCGGAAGGTCGCTCGTAAACCGTTGAAAAGATTTGGCTCCTCAAGTAGGACTCGAACCTACAACCCTTCGGTTAACAGCCGAATGCTCTACCGTTGAGCTACTGAGGAGCAAGGATTCCTTGATTTAATCAGACACCTTCAGCGGGTGTCAATTGAAGACAAGCGCGGCCGGCCGCCGGCAGATCGCCGTATACGAATCACCGCCGCGAATAAATGATTGAGGTCGCCGTGCGGCCGGCCTCGCGGTATTGCGCAAGCCAGGCGCGGAGCTCCGGGTAGCGGCTCATTGCCAGGCGCGGATTGTACAGGCTTAGGCCGTCGATCACAAACGCCGGGTGGGTTTGCGCCAGTTCGGCGCGGCGGGTGCGCGCGGCGGCGGTTTCGAGCGGCGTTGCCTCGGTCAGGTGGCGATCGGCGGGTACGCCGGTCAGCGGCTGGGAGTCGAGGAAGATCGTTGCCGCTGGCATCCGCGTATACACATACAGCTCCGGGCGGTAGCCCCACACAAACAGCGTGTCTCCCTTGTGCGCCAGCGAGCGGGTGAGCGCGGCCACTTTGCGGCTGTCGCGGTCCATCAGCGTGTCGGCCCATTCGGTGCCGCCCGCGGCCAGCCACACATAGCGCGGCCCGAAGCGCATTACCGGTATCAACAACAACAGGGCCACGAACTCCCGCTTGCGGCCGAGCAAAGCCATGCCGCGCGCGGCCATCAGCACGACGGGCGCCAGCAGCAGGAAATAATAACGCGGGAAAAAGCGCAGTCCGGCAACGACGCCCACGAGGCACAACCCGCACCACAGGACCCAACGCAGCCTGCCTTCCTTTCCCGGACGCGCCACGTACCATGCCGCGGCCAATACGGCGGCGATATGGAATCCCGCCCAGTTAGCGGTTCGCCAAACGCCATTCACGAACGGATGCGCTGTGAGTGGCGCGCTCGCATACAGCGTGCCCCATTTCCAAACCTCTTCCCAATACGCCGGAAGCGCGCCCGCGCTCCACAGCCAGCCGCAGGCCAGCGCGCCGGCGGCGGCGAACCCCGCGGCCAGCAGTGGAATCCCCGCCGGATTCCAGAGTGCGCAGGCGGCCAGCACGAACACTCCCTTGGGACTGATCCAAAACGCCACCCCGGCAGCCACGCCGCTCCACAGAGGCTTCCGTTTCCATGCCAACCAAACGGCCACCAAGTGCGGTGCGAGCATCAGCAGATCCGATGCGACGGGAATCACAGCCGATGGCAGGTCGAAAACCAAAAAGAACCCCAGCAGAGCTGCCGCCCAGCAGCCTTCCAGCGGCGACCACAAGTCGCGCGCGAACCGGTAAGCCAGCCAGCAAGCCAGTAGCGCATAGAAAGCACCCAGGAGCCGCACGGGCCAACCGGGCCGCGCTCCGATCAGCAGATACGCGGCAGGCAAAAGCGGCGGCTTATCGAACCAAATGTCGCGGTAGAGCGTCCGGCCGGTCTGCATCTCGAATGCGGAGGCCATCGGCAGGGTTTCTTCCGTCCATAGAATCCGGACGTGGCAGAGGCGGGCCGCCAGCAGCAGGACGAACAAGGCCGGAAAAAACAGCCGCAGGTTGAATCGCATGGACCGAACCGAGTATACTCAGGCAAAGAAAAAGCGAACAAGGCCGCCGCTCAAATGTGCGGGTTACTGGCCGAAACATTCATTATGGAGGACGTCGAGCAGCAGTTGGCGGCATTGCGGAAGCGAATTGCGCATATTGATCGGAAGTTCGGGCGCAAATATGGCCGCAACTCCGCGCGCCCGCCGGCCCCTCCCGCCACGCGGGTTGTCCCCCGCCATTCCGGACAGTTTATTGAAGAGTTGCTTTCGGGCGAAGTGGTGCGCACGTCGCGCGGCAAGCATTTCGAAACCGAGCGATTTTGGGAGCCACATCGCCGCCATGGAAGCTGGGGCATTGGAGATCTCGCCCTGTTACCGAACGATTTGTTGTGCGCGCTTTCGGACGGTTCGATCGCCGCCGCCCCTCCCGCTTCCTGGGCCTTCCTCGATACGGAAACCACGGGGCTGCGCGCGGCCTATGCGTTTCTGATCGGCATAGGCTGGATGGATGCCGGCGGCTTCCGGCTGCGCCAGTTCTTCCTGCGCGATGAAAGCGAAGAGGCTTCGGCGCTGGCGCGGATGGCGGAGCATCTGTCGCGTTTCGAGGTGCTCATTACCTATAACGGCAGGGCCTACGACCAGCCGCTGCTCGAGAATCGCTTGCGTGCGATGCGCATCCCGGCCGAGCCGCTGCGCCGTCTGCGCCATCTGGATATTCTGGCCGGCGCGCGCCGCCTCTGGAAATTGCGCCTCGCCAGTTGCCGGCTGATGGATCTGGAATACCGCATTCTGGGTGTGGAGCGGCACGGTGATCTGCCCGGTGCGATGATCCCGTATTATTATTTCGACTACTTGCGAAGCCGCCAGGCGATGAGCCTGGTGCCCATTTTTCACCACAACGCGATGGATATTCTTTCGCTGGCCTGCCTGACCGCGGTGGTATCGGCCGCGTTTCATGCGCCGGAAAAGGTAGCGTGCCGGCACGGGGAAGATCTCATCGGTTTGGCTCGCTGGCTGCTTCGGGCCGCGAAGCGCGCGGAGGCGCTAGCTGTGTTCCGGCGCGCCGTCGAGGTGGGACTGCCGGATGAGTTGCTGTTCCGCACGCTGTGGGATATTGCGGTGCTCGAAAAGAAGCTGGGGCGCGTGGAAGAGGCGCGGGCCGCCTTTCGAGATTTGACCGGTTCGCGAAATCCGTACCGTGATCGGGCTGTCGAAGCGTTGGGCAGAATCGACCGCCGGCTCGCGAAAACAATGCGACCATAAGCGTTGGATGCCGGCAAGTTTGACGCCCAAGACCCCCCAGGAACGGGAACTGGCCTACTACGAAGATCTTTACAGCGGCTTTGCCCAGCGGCATTTTTCGAAAGCCGCCGTGGCGGCCTTCCGCGGCTATCTGGCGGCCCGGATTCTGGCGCGAACCGCGCCCCGGCGGGATGCCCGTGTGCTGAGCCTGGGCTGCGGTATTGG
Organism: Bryobacteraceae bacterium; assembly: GCA_035294665.1. Classification (GTDB taxonomy): domain Bacteria; phylum Acidobacteriota; class Terriglobia; order Bryobacterales; family Bryobacteraceae; genus PSRJ01. The sequence goes on from DATGKM010000115.1 coordinate 3,975, forward strand.
CGATACCGAACTGCTGATTGCGCCGCATGTGGGCGAAATGGTGGGCGTGGATCTTTCGCCAAAAGCAGTTGCCCAGGCCGCGGCGGACGCGAGCCGCGCCGGCATCTCCAACGCGCGCTTCTGCGCGGGCGATTGGCGAACCGCTCTGGCCGCGCACGGCCGCTTCGATCTGGTGCTTGGCATTTTTTTCCTGCATCATCTCTCCGACGCCGAGCTCGCCGCCGCGCCCGCGCAACTGCTCGCCGTCCTGCGGCCCGGCGGAGTCGTCTATGCGCTCGAACCAAGCGCGTATCGCCTGGCGGGACTCGTTGGCAAATTGCTGGTGCCCCACCTGATGAAGCGGTACCAGACCGAGGATGAGCGTCAACTGCGCGCCGCGTCCACGGCCTCGCTGTTCACGCGCGCGGGCTTCGCCGCCAGAACGGAATGGTTCGATTTTGTTTCCACCCCGCTAGCCGGGCTGAAGCCTTCCTGGCGATCGGGTTATTCGGCCGCCCGGTTCCTCGATCATGCGCTGGTGCGGGTCCCGCTGCTTCGCGGTTTGAGCGCCAATTTCGAGCTGATCGCTACCGCGCCGGCCGCCGCCGCGCCAACTTGCGCCGGGACCGTATAGAAGTTAGAGTCTTGGTTTACGATGTCATCGCGTTCGGTTGTTGGGGTGCTGCTGTTTGCCGCGGTGCTCGGCGCGCAAGATCGCCACGAGAGTGGGAAAGCGCCCGCCACCGCGCCCGAGTACCAGATCGGCGAGGGCGATGTGCTGCAGATTTCGGTCTGGGGCGAGCCTTCGGCCTCGGTTCCTTCCGTGGTCGTGCGTCCGGACGGCAAAATCTCCATGCCGCTGCTGAAGGATGTGCCTGTGGCCGGTTTGACTCCAGCGCAGGCGGAAGCGCTGATTACGAAGCGCCTGGCGGATATCATCAAGGCCGCCAACGTTACCGTCATCGTGGCCCAAATCAATAGCAAGAAAGTTTACGTGCTGGGAGCGGTGAAGAAAGAGGAGCCCATTGCTTACACCTACCGCATGACCGTGATGCAGGCCCTGAGCGAAGCCGGCGGCCTCACCGACTATGCCAGGCGGAAGAAGATTTACGTGATGCGGATCGAAAACGGGAAGCAAGTGCGGCTGCCCTTCGATTACGATGCCGTCGTCAAAGGCGAGCACATGGAAATGAATATCGCTTTGCTGCCCGGCGATACCATCGTGGTGCCGCACTAATGGGGCTGGCGGCTACACCGGAACTACGGCGCAGCCCCACCCGGAAACCCATCCCTCTGCTGGATCTCGAAGCGCAGCAGCGCCCAATTCGCGACGAAATCCTGGCGGCGGTCACGCGCGTTATCGATTCGCGGCAATTCATCCTGGGTGAAGAGGTTCGCCAACTGGAAGAGGAGATCGCGTCGTACTGCGGCACGGCGTATGCGATCGGCTGCGCTTCCGGTTCGGACGCGCTCTTTCTGGCCCTTCTTGCGTTAGGAATCGGGCCGGGCGACGCAGTTCTCACCACGCCTTTTACGTTCTTCGCGACCGCCGGCGAAATCTCGCGCATCGGCGCCACGCCCGTCTTCGCCGATGTAGCCGAACAGACTTTCAATCTCGACCCGAACCTGCTGGGAGAAAAACTGGCCACCCGGCCGGCCTCCTCTCCGCGCATCCGCGCCATTCTGCCGGTGCACTTATTCGGAGGCTGCGCGGATATGGATGCCATTTGCGAGCTGGCCGAAGCGCGCGGCATTGCGGTAATCGAAGACGCCGCGCAGGCCATCGGCGCGGAGTACCGGGGCCGGCGCGCGGGCAGCCTCGGGCGCCTGGGATGCTTCAGTTTTTACCCGACGAAGAATCTGGGGGCGCTGGGCGATGGCGGCATTCTCACCACCAACGACGCGGAATTAGCCGGCCGCCTGCGCGCGCTGCGGGTTCACGGCAGCACGAATAAATACGTCCACCAGTGGATCGGAATCAACTCCCGGCTGGATGCTTTGCAGGCCGCGGCGCTGCGCGTCAAGTTACCGCATTTGGACGGATGGTCGGAGGGCAGAGCCCGCAATGCCGCGCGATACCGCGAGCGGTTACGTTCGTCCGGAGTGACTTGTCCAGTTCCCACCAGTTACCAAAGCCGCCATATCTATAATCAATTTACAATCCGGCACCCCGAACGCGACGGGTTACAGGCACATCTGAAAAAACATGGCATCGGCTCGGAGGTCTATTATCCACTGCCGTTACACCTGCAACCATGTTATGCGGGCTTAGGTTACCGGCGGGGCGACTTCCCGGTGGCGGAGAAACTCGCGGCCGAATGTTTGTCACTGCCGGTGCAGGCGGAACTGACAACGGAAGATATCGATTTCGTCTGCGACGTCATCCTCGCCTATCGGCCGAATCGATCAGAATCGTAACCGGCCCTTCGTTGACGAGCCGCACCTGCATGGAGGCCTGAAATACGCCGCTCGCCACGGGCACGGGGCCGCGGCGCGCCGCTTCGAGGAAATAGCTATAAAGAGCCAGCGCCTGATCCGGCGGCGCCGCCGGATCGAAACTCGGCCGGCGTCCTTTGCGGCAATCCGCATATAGAGTGAACTGAGAGACGACGAGCAGCGAGCCGCCGGCTTCCTGGATGTTGCGGTTCATCTTTCCGTTTTCATCGGGAAAGATTCTGAGGCCGAGTAACTTATCGAGCAAGTAATCGGCATCCGCTTCAGTATCGGTCTTTCCGATTCCCAACAGCACGAGCAATCCGCCAGTTATGGCACCGGTAATTACCCGATCGACAGTGACCGACGCTTCACTGACCCGCTGAATGACTAGTCTCATTACGTCTCATTACATGTTACAAGCCGCGCGCGGAATGTTCTTACGAACCCTCATGATATAGTAAGCGGAGGTGATGCATGCCGAGAGGACGCAGTAACCCGGATCTTGCCACGCTGGAGATGGCGCTGGTCGGCTATCGGCTCGAACGGCAGAAAATCGACGAAAAAATCCGCGAACTGGAGCGCCAGTTGAAGGGCCGCAAAGGGTCGCCCGCGGCGGAGGATTCGGGCAAAGCTCCTGGCGCGAAGCGGGTGCTGAGCGCGGCCGCCAGGCGGCGCATCGCGGCTGCCCAGAAGAAGCGCTGGGCCGAGCACCGCAAGCGCATGAGCCAGGCGGCGAAGCAAGGCTGAACTTACTCGAAGGCCCAGCCGAATCGAGCGGCGATTTCCGTAACCCCGCCTTCGGCGACGATTCGCCCCCGTTCGAAAAACACCGCCCGCGTGCAAACGGCCTCGGCAAACGCCACGGTGTGCGTTACTACCAGCTTCGATTGGGGCAACCGGCTTAATAATGCGGCGAGCGATCGCTGCGCGGGCGGATCGAGAAAAGTGGTCGGTTCATCGAGCACCAGGATTTCGGGCTCCATGGCGAGCACCCCGGCAATGGCCGCGCGCTTCTTTTCGCCCGCGCTCAGATGATAGGGCGCGCGATTTCGGAGTTCCGCGATTCCGACCGCCTCGAGCGCGGCAAGCGCGCGCCCCGCGGCTGCCTTGGGCTCCAGTCCCAGGTTGCGCGGGCCGAACGAAACATCCTCCAGCACCGTGGGCATAAACAACTGGCTATCGGAATCCTGAAAGATTACACCCACTTTTCTGCGGATGGCCGGCAGGTTCGCTTTGTCGGGTTTCATGCCGCAGATTTCGATCGCGCCTTTACCAGCCAGCAGGCCGTTCAGGTGCAGGATGAAGGTGGTTTTGCCGCTGCCATTGGGCCCGAGCAGGGCCACGCTCTCGCCTGGATCGAGGCGGAAATCGACGCCCTGCAGAGCGGCCGTTCCGTCCTCATAGCTATAGTGGAGGCCGCGGACTTGGATCAGCGGGCAGGCAGTCACAGAAGGCGCAGTCCCCAGGGAACCGCCGAAGCGACCACTGCGAATACGGCATCCGCTTTCCGGAAGTGGGCGGTTTGCATTTCCGGAAAACGCCCGTTGAAGCCGCGCGCCAGCATGGCGTGGTGGATTGCCCCGGCGCGGGCGTAGGAACGGGCGAACAAAACCGCCAGCGCGCCGGCCGCAGCCCGAAAGCCTTCCCTTATGCCAGGGCGCATAGAGCGGGCCGCGGCGGCCTGGCGCATGCGTTGGGCCTCTTCCGGCAGAAGAAACAGATAGCGATACAAAAACTGCGCCACTTCCAGCAGAAAACGCGGCGCGCCCAGCTTTTCGAAACCGCCGAGCAGCCGCGGCAGCGGCGTAGTGGCCATGGCGAGCAGGGCCGCCAGAGCCGAAAGATAGCTTTTTGCCGCGAGCGCCCAGGCGCGTTCCCCCTGCCCGCCAATCCACAGCACCGCCGCCAGAACCGCGACAAAAGGCAGAATCACCGCCGCCCGCGCGAGCGCGCCCGCCACCGGCAAGCGGGCCCAGAGGAAGCCGGCGACGAGGAAGAGCAGCACCGCGAGAGCAAACCGCGGTATGGAGCGGTTAGCAGTTGCGACCGCGACGAGCAATGCCAGAAGCGCGATCAGTTTGGCTCGCGGATCGAAACGGTGAAGGGCGCTAGAGCCGCGGCTCCAGCTATCCAAAGACGCCAAACTACGCGGCACAGCGCGCTGCAAGCTCAGATGCTCCGGTTGCGGACCACGGCCCGGCGGAAAAATGCCCGGCCCACCAGCACGCAAGCCGCATACACCAGCGCGATTCCGGCAAGACCAGCCAACACCTTGCCGCCCACATCCGATTGCAGGAACGACGCATGGTAATTGGAGAGCGGGGTGTGCAGCAGCATGCGCACGCGGGCAGCGATTCCTGTCCGCTCACCCAACCGCTGAATGCCATCGGGTTGCGTGGAAGCGAGCAGCACACCGACCGTCGAAAGCAGCAGAGCCGCAAGGCCGATCATGGCGGGCAGGGGGGATCTTTGGAAGCGCGGTTTTTCGAGGTGCATAGGGGACGCGGGGTGGCGCGCCGCCCGCGGCTGAATCCGCTCGATGGCTTCGATCACCGCAACGGTGATGGCGCCCTCCAGGATGGCTGAGACGAAGAACAGCGCCATAGCGGTGGCCAGCACGCCGCCGCTCATCTTCACGCCGGAGGCGGCTAATTCTGAAAGCGCCAGCAGCGCGCTCGAGAGCACCGAAAGAACTCCACCGGCGAACATCGCGAGCCTGCGCCGCGGCCCGCCGCCCCAAAGCGCATACGGCAGGTAGCCGGCCGCCACGCCTACCAGCGCCATGTTCACAATATTCGTTCCCAGGGCAAGAACGCCGCCATCTTGGAACACCAGCGCCTGGATGGCAAGAATCGCCGTCATAGCCACGCTGGCCGCGGCCGGGCCCAGGGTGAAGGAAAGCAGCGCGCCGCCCACGAGGTGCGCGGTGGTACCGGGGCCAACGGGAAAATTGATTATTTGCGCGGCGAAGACGAATGCTCCTAATACGCCGAGGAGCGGCGCGCGGCTTTCCTCAAAACCGCGCTGCGCCCGCCGCGCAATGTACGCTACACTCGGGGCGGCCGCGATATCCAGCGCCGCCCAAACCGGCGTGGACAGAAATCCGTCAGGGATGTGCAAGCTGTTTCCCACGGTAGCACGATCGTTTCTATTCGTGCTAAGCGGGCAGGCTTGCCAGGCTTGCGCGAATCTCAGACGGGTTACCCGCGCGGGCTTACCTGTGAGACCAACGGCCCTCGCGGAAGTGCCAGCCTCGGCCTTCGCGCCGCCACTCAGGGGCATGCCAGACCGCGCCCCGATATGGCGGGCGCGCCCAGCGGCCGGGCACCCAGACGTATCTGCCCCCGGCCCAAGTATAATAGCCATCGATCCAAACGAATCCGGGCCCCGGCGCGACGCCCACCGCGCCATAACCAACGGGCGGGGGTGGAGGCCCATACGACACGAATCCCGTGCTATAGTAACCACCCCCGCAGCCCACGAAAAGACCAGCGGCCAGTAAAAGCGAGGCGCCTGCCAATGTGCGTTTCATCGGAACATTCTCCTCTCACCTGATATTTGGACCGCACGCGTTTGGCAGCCGGTTGCCCCTTCTGAACGCGAATTAATCTAAACGAAGATTCATTCCATGCTGCTTCGCACCTGTCCGCCGCGGCCCTTCGAGCTCTTCGCGCACGATGCGCGCCAGCGTGGCCGGAGTAAACGGCTTGGCAAGAAATGTCTGGCCACGCTGCTCGATGTCCTCACCGGACGAGCCCGACATAAATACCACCCGCAGCGCCGGCTTGCGGTCCACTAATATCTCCGCAAGTTCCGGACCGCTCATGCGAGGCATGATCACATCGGTCAGCAACAAGGCAATGGCATCCCGCTGGGTTTCGAAAATCTCCATTGCTTCGGCCGGTCCGTTGGCTTCGAGCACGCGGTATCCCCAACTCTCTAACAGGATGCGCGCAAGGTAGCCTCCTGGTCTTCGACGACCAGAATGGTTTCGGGGGCGCCGCTCGCGGAAGTGGCGAGTTTCTTCACAATGGAATTCAACTCCGCAAAAATCCGGCTGGCGGGATCGGGCCGGATCAGCGTTTGGCCGGCGACTGTCTTGGCGCGCACGATGCCCCCGTTTCTCAGCCAGGCAACCTGTTGATCTAAAGTTGCCTGGCGCAAGCCGGTGCGGCCGGCGAGTTCGGGCAAGGTCCACCAGCGTTCCGATTTTAGAAAGAGCGCGCAAAAAATACGCCGTCTGGCGGGAGAGAACAAAGCTGTCAACGTTTTGGCATCCATGATTGCCCGATGTGCGGCGCCGCCGCTGATTTTATGCACTTTCCTTGCCCCTCACTACCGGTTTTTCGGCAAATTCGCGCGCAGTTTACCGTTTCAAGGCTTGAGTTGTGGTTGGGAACACAAGCAACGATTTTCTGAAGCAGGGAGGGCAGACGCAAACCTCGCTTCCGCTCACGGCAACAGTTCGATTTTGACCTCGAAAACGCCGAATTTGCCTACAGGCGCAGGGCTGGATTCTCCCAGCGGCCCGTCTTTTGCGGATGGGAAGGGGTTGCCTGGGCTGCGGGGGGAGACTACCGGGGCCGATTCGGGCTGCGGAACAGGGGCCGAGACCGGGCCATCGGAACAGGAAATTGGATTATCCGCCTCGATTTCCCTGATCCGGCTTTGCCGCCGCAGTCGCCTGATCGAGCTTTGTACGACTGGCCGGTAATCCGGCCGGGGATGACAGGCTCCTCGCTTACCATCGCTTTAGCCGTTTCGCTGATGCGCAGGGGATTTGGGCTAACCCGCTGGCGCGGCGGGAACACCCCGCGGCGCTCGGCGCAGTTTAGAGGTACTTTAAGCGACCGAAGGAACTCGCTCAGGACTCAACATCGAGGATCAGCGGCTACGTGTTATTGGCGACGGACCAATTTACCCACGTGAGACTGCTGTTTTTGAGCCCGGTGGCTTTCGACGGAAATTTCGTATGGCCGTAGGAAAGTTAGGGCAGGGTGTAGTCGCCAATTCCCATGCTGGTGGTGGGATTTCGTTCATATCGACTGCGCCAGGGCTGTCAAAGAATTTGACGGCAAGCGGATTCGGGAGACCGAACAAATTGGAGAGTGGCGGGGATCGGGAGTCATAATGGGTGGTGGTCCGGAGATCCCCGCCGCTTTTGTGGCCCGCGCTGGTGTTCGCTGCCATGGGCTACGTATATCTCAGCCGGCTGAATGCCGCCGGATTGCTGGGGCCGGATGAGCCGCGCTACGCATCGATTGCCCGTGAAATGGCGCGTTCGGGAGATTGGATCACGCCGCGGCTGTGGGGCCGGCCGTGGTTCGAAAAACCGGCGCTGCTCTATTGGATGAGCGCGGCTGGATTTCGTCTGCACCTGGGGCCGGAACTGGCGCCGCGCCTTCCGGTCGCGCTGGTTGCGTTGGCATTTCTCGGTTTCTATTGGTGGATTCTGCGCCGCGAATTCGGACCGCGACCGGCGGCATATGCCGTGGTCATGCTTGCGACCTCGCTCGGGTGGATCGGTTTCAGCCAGGTGGGCGCCACGGATTTGCCGATGACGGCCGCTTTTTCGGCGGCGATGCTGCTGGCGCTGCCCTGGATCGGCAAAGGCGAGAGGCGCTGTCTCCCGCTTGTGGGCGGGCTGCTGGGACTGGCTGTCCTGGCGAAAGGATTGGTGCCGGTAGTGCTTGCCGCGCCGCTGATGATATCTCCGCTGCTTGACGGCCGCGGCCCGGAAAAACTGGCACGCTGGCGAAGCCTCTTCGATCCGCGGGTCCTGGCGGCATTTTTGGTTGTGGCGCTGCCCTGGTATGTGTTGTGCTATCTGCGCAACGGCCGCCCGTTCGTCGAGGTGTTCTTCTGGCAGCAGCAGTTCCAACGTTTCGGCTCCCCCGCGCTGCAGCATGTGCAGCCGTGGTGGTTCTACATACCCGTGCTGCTTGCCGGTCTGCTGCCATGGACTCCTCTGGCTCTTCTGATTTCCCCGCGGCGCAACTGGCAGGAGCCACGGCGGCGGTTTCTGCTGTTGTGGGTGGTGTTCGGCCTGGCATTCTTTTCGCTCGCCGTGAATAAGCTTCCGGGCTACGTGCTGCCGCTGTTGCCGGCGCTTTGCGCGCTCGCGGGCATTGGTATTGCCGAAGGGGAGGGCGCGGGGCCGGCTGCCGCGCCCGCTTTGGCCGGGTCGGGGGTATTGCTGCTCGCATTTCCCTTCGCGGGCCAGACGCTCCCGCAGGCTGTGGCGTCGGGGTTGTCACACGCGGGGCTTTTGCGTGAAGGCTTAGTCCGGCTCGAACCGGCCCTGCCGCTGGCGCTGATTGCCGGCGCACTCGTCTGGTGGTTGGCCCGGCGCGGAAGGCACGCGGCCGGGTTCGCCATCGTCGCGCTTTGCGCCGCTTCCGGATATGTTTATCTGAAATTCACGGCGCTGCCGCAAGTGGATGCCGCGGCATCCGGCCGCGGCTTATGGCGCCAGGTGCAGGGCCGCCGCGACCAAACCTGCATCGATACGCTGAACCGCGATTTCCGGTACGGCCTCAACTATTATGCGGAAACGCCGTTGCCGGATTGCTCCGCCGAGCCCCGGCCGTTTGCGATCCGGCAGGGCGCGGGGCAGACGGCGGGCGTGGTACTCTCACGTAGGAAATGATCCTTCCCCAGTCCTACGCGGTTTCGGTTCTCATTCTGCTGGTGTCGCTGATCTGCCTCGGTTCCTGGGCGAACACCTGCAAAATGGGAGCGGCCGCGAAGCTGCGCTACGAGATTTATTACGCGGACTGGATCGTGGGCGCTTTCGTTTGCGTGGCGATTCTGGGATTCACCGCCGGCAGCCTGGGCTTCGACGGTTTCTCTTTGCGCGACGACCTGATGATCGCGGCACGGAAGGACTGGCTTTTAGCGTTTGTGGCGGGCACGATTTTCAGCCTGGGGAATATTCTGCTGCTGGCCTCAGTTTCGCTCGCGGGCCTGGCGATCGCCTTCCCGATCAGCTTTGCCGTGGCGCAATGCGTGGCCACCCCCATCGATTATTTCGTCAACCATGACCGGCCGGTGTCGTTCCTGGCGTTCGGTTGCTGCCTGGATCTGGCCGCCGCTGGAATCGCGGCCTGGCTGCATCACGCCCTGGCGGCCATGCGGCATGAAGAGGTGGCCCGCGCGGGAAAGGCCAAAAGCACGCGCCGGCCGTCGCCGGCTAAACCTATTATTCTGGCGGCCGCCGGCGGATTGCTGATCGGCGGCGCGGCGCCACTGGCGGACCGCGCGCAGGTGGGGGAGATCGGTTTAGGGCCGTACGCGCTCAGCTTCCTGTTTACCTTTGGAGCGGCCGCGGCCGGCCTGCTCTGGACGCTGTTCCTGATGAATCTGCCGGTGGAGGGCGAGCCGCTCGAAATTCCGGAGTACTTCCGCCGCCCGTGGAAAAGGCATGTTTACGGTTTGGCGGGAGGCGCGGTCTGGGGAATCGGCCTGGTGGCCTCGCTGGTCCCGATTGCGCAGGCGCTCGCTCGCGGCGTGAGCGCCGGTTTGCCGCTTAGCTATGCGCTGACCCAAAGCGCGGCGGTTCTGGTGGCGGTGTGGGGCATCGCGGCATGGAAGGAACTGCAAGGCGCCGATATCCGCATGACGACGCTCAGCGGCCTGATGCTGCTGCTGCTGGCGGGCGGCATTGTAGTACTCGCCTTAGCGCCTGTGTTTGCCGGGTAATAAAGGCCGCGCAATAGAACGAATCGGCCGGTTATACGCGCGCCGGAAACTGCCGATAAGCTACGAGTGGGTGCCGGGACGAGTCTCGGCGGGGCAGGCACGAGCGCCACGTTGAGTGAGCAGCACGTATACGGTGCAGCAGGCGGTGGCGCTGCTGGGTTACGCGCGCGTGCAGGCGCTGGTGATGGCCGTGGCCACGGCCAATTACATGCGTGCCGGCCAGCACGCGGAGGCGATCCGCAAATGCTGGCGCCACTCGATGGCCTCGGCAATTCTTTCCCGGGAACTGGCGCGCGCCTGCCGCATGCCGCCGGACTTCGCCTACAGCTTCGGCCTGCTGCACGATATCGGACGATTAGGCCTGCTGGTCGCCTACCCCGCCGAATACAGCCGCATTCTGCAGGTTGCCGACCGCGATGAGGTTTCCCTTCTCGACCAGGAGAAACTTCTGTTTGGCATCGACCACCGCGAAGCGGGCCGGCATCATGACCCGCCGGATGGCGGGCCGGTGGATTCTCTGCTGATCGGCTACCTGGGCTGCCAGATGGCGGACACGCTCGGCTATTCGGTAGTGGAGCCGCTGAGGCCCACGCCCATCGAGGAGTTGCTGGCCCCTTTTGCCCGCCGCGGCGCGCGCGCAATTCCCGGCCGACTCCGAAACTCTCGACGGGATCGTCAACAGGGGATTGGGAGAGGATAATCCTCTGGACGATTCTACGAGGCCTGAAACCGGAACCGAGTGGCCGGCCCCCTGGGCGGTACCTTCTTTCGGCGTGCCTTCCTTCGGGATATCCAGCGACAATTCCGCCCACGACTTTTCGAGCCTGTTTGCGACGGCTCTGGTCTCGACCGCTGCGTGCTTCGGCTTTTGCTGGTTCTGGGCGGGGAGGTAATTTACTGGAAGCCCCGGTTCCGTTCGGGTGACGGGGCGGTCGCCGGGACGGGATGGCGAGGGCCAGTATTCTGCGCCGCGGAGTGCCCGCTCAGCGGTCGGCCCGGCGGTTGAAACTTTCCGCGGAATGATGGAGTCTAGAGGTACCGCGCGTTTCCCCGGAACTGAGCGATGAGCACAGCCGCGAAAATATGGACTGGCATCGGAATGGCGATGGCGGTGTGGTGCGCCAGCCAGGTGGGGCGTCCCGAGGGCGGCTCCTGGACTGTATTACCGGGCGAGCAGGGCAAAGTGCGGATTCTACGCTTTCGCGCGAGCGTGAGCGCGCTACTGGCTGGGCAGAAAGCGCAACTTTGCTATGGCGTGGCGAATGCGCGGTCGGTGCGAATTGCGCCTATTGTCTTTCCGGTGTATCCTTCAGCGAACCGGTGCCTGGAGATCGGCCCGCGGCAAACCACCCATTACACCCTGCTGGCTGTTGGGTGGGATGGCTCGGTAGCGACGCGTTCCCTGACGTTAGCGGTCGAAGCCGCGCCCGCACGTTTGCCTGAGCCGCGAGAGTATGCCCGCTTAGCGGTGGCCGCCACCGCCCCCTGAGTGACCACCGCCGCTAAAACCGCCGCCCGAGTGCCCTCCGGCAAATCCGCCGCCGCCAAAGCTGCCACCGCCGGAACGTCCGGTGCCGAAGCCGCTGTTTGGAGAATCGGCCGGCGGCATGGACCCGAACCCACCAGCCGCGGGGCTGCGGGAGAAAGCGCCTGGTTGGAACGAAGCCGCCGCCACACCGCCATAAGCACCGCCAGAGCGTGCCGCCGAGGAAGCGACTGCCAGACCGGGAGCCGGCCGCACCGGCCGCGGCGGATTTTTGGTGCCGGAACCGCTACGCGCAGGAGGCGCAATACCACCTGCACCTGTTGCGGGTCCGTAGTAGCCGGGATAGTAGCCCGAATAAAGGTAAGGGTACAAGCCTGGAGGGTAGAGATAGCCCATATACAATGGACTCCAGAAGCCCCATCCGAATGGCCCGTACAGCAGGCCGGCGCCGGGCAGGAATGTCCACTCATCGAGCAGCGAACTCCACATCCAGCCGCCGGTATTCCATGCCATGCCCCTGCCCACCACCGATTGGGAGGCCGTAACGCTGGCGTAGGCGAGATTACTCGACCGTTGGCTGCTCCAATCATACAGATCGTCCTTGGCCGCGCTCTCGTCGAAATGGCTTACTGCTACGGTATCGCCCAGCACCGCCTGCTTGCCGCCCTTAACCTCTTTCTGCCCGGAGGCTGTTTCCACCAGCGCTTCGCCTTTATAAACCCGCAGTTCCGAGGACGCGGCTTCCAACCGGTATAAGCCCTGCCGCTTGAGGTGAATGGTGTCGCCGCGGAGGATCAAGCTGACCGCGTTGTCCTTCAGCAGTTCGTCGCATTCCACCATGGCCGTGCCGCCCAGCACTTCCACACGCGTATCCGTTAGGTGGTTCGCAACCATTCGCGCCGAGCTGTTTTCCGCCAGGCGCAGAAAGACGCCGGGTGTGAGCAGAACTTCGGCGCGCCCATCCGCCGTACGCAGTTCTTCGCCGGGCCGCAACGTGGGGAATTGCCCGAACTTCCGTTCCACGCGTTGGTTACCCGCGTAAACCGTGCCCTCCACGTACTGCACCGTGCCGGATTGCGCCGAAATCACCTGCTGCTGTGCGAAAGCGGCGCCTGGACCCAGGGCGCCCCCCAGCAAGCAGCCCGTGGTAAACCTCAACCAAATTGGAGCCCGCATACCATTCACCTGCCTAACTCTATCACTTTCTGGCTCCACTGACGAGCCGTTCTGTGCGTTGGTTCCGGCCTACGGTGACTAAAACAGTAAATTATCACTAGTAGAGAACGCCTGCTGGGAAACCGGCGATTTGAGATAGCGGTACGGATTTACCGGCGCGCCGCCGATCCGGACTTCGTAATGCAGATGCGGCGCGGTCACGCGACCGGTAGCGCCGACGGCTCCCACGAGTTCGCCCCGGCGGACTTCCTGACCGGTCTGCACGTAAAAACGCGAAAGATGAGCGTAATACGTTTGGGTTCCGCCGCCATGATCGACTACCACCAGCCGCCCGTAGCCGCCGCTCCAACCCGAAGAGACCACAATGCCATCGGCTGTGGCGCGGACCGGGGTTCCAACCGGCGCGCTGATATCCACGCCGGTGTGGAATTCAGTGCCCTCTCCGGAGAAAGGATCGGTCCGCCGCCCGAAGGCCCCCATCAGACGCCCTTCCACCGGCCAGAGGGCCGGCGTGGAAACCATGCGCATGCGCGCCGCATAGCGGCTCTGCAGAGAAAGCGAGCTCGCGCTGCGTAAAAAGTTATAGTCCTCCAGGCTTTCGGCGAAGGTAGGCACCAGCTTGCCCTCCGCCGAAATGTCGGAAGGCCCTTCCAGCTTTTGCTTGATGCCGTACGCCATGGAAACTTCGCGCGCGTACACTTCCAGGCTGGCAAGCTGCTGGTGGGTCTGGCTTACTTCCTTTTCAAGCGTCTGGTAGCGCGCCCGCAAACCATCGGCCTCGCGCCGTAACGCGTTGTAATTGGCGACTTTCCAGGCCATGCGCGCATAGCTGGCAACGAATCC